>NZ_JAGPVV010000242.1 GCF_018066915.1 Roseovarius sp. | reverse complement strand
TGCACACGCTCGAATTCTGCGTCCGCATTTGTCGTGGCGCGCAACTCGGTCAGCGTGGCATAGCCGCCCGCCGCGCGGTAGGCGTCAAATCCTTCGTAATCCGGCACATGGGCATGGGTATCCCCCGCCGCCACCGCCGCCAGAACGCTCTCGGGCGTGGCGTGGTCGATATGGTGATGGCCCAGTTCCACCACAGGCGCGGTGTCGCACCGCCCCATGCAGGGCGCGCGCAGGATGCGGACTTGCCCCGGATCAACGCCCTCTTCCAGCGCGGATTTCAGCGCCTGCGCACCCGCAAGCTCGCAACTCAGCGAATCGCACACCCGGATCGTGAGGGCGGGCGGCGGTGTCTCGCCTTCGCGCACCACATCGAAATGCGCGTAAAAGCTGGCAACCTCATAGACTTCGGCCTGCGACAGCCGCATTTCCTCGGCCAAGGCCCGCAGATGCGCCGCCGACAGATGGCCGAATTTGTCCTGAATAAGGTGCAAATACTCGATCAAGAGGTCGCGCCGCCGCGGTCCCTCGCCCAAGAGTGCCTGAACCTCGGCCCAAACACCATCTTCGAGCGGACGCCCCTTGGTCGTGCGGCGGCCCTTGCCTTTGCCGGATTTCCAGACGCCTTTGCGATCATCCAATGCCATTGCGATCATCCTCTTTCCCTGTTGCGCCCGAAACTAGCGGGCCGGGCTGGGGGCAGAGCCCTCAAAAACGACATTTGCACCACCATTCGCGTTGATCGGCGCATGAAATGCGGCGGGGTGCGGCAAGGAAACCCTGTGCGCGGCCCCTGCCCCGGATTAGACTGCGGCAAAACCGGGAACCGCTGATGCCGCTCTTTTCATTCGCCGCCAGTCTGCCGCTGATCCTCACTGCCTGCGCCGCGCTCTGGGGTGGGGTCTGGGGCTGGCTGGCCGTGGGCACGATCACGGTGCTGGTGTTCACGCTCGACAGGCTGATAACGCCAGGCGGCAATCGCGATCCAGAGGCCGAATTTCCCGCCGCCGACTGGCTCTTGGTGGGGCTGGGCTTGGGGCATGTCGCGGTGCTGGCGCTGGCGATCTGGGCGGTTTCGGGCCAGAACGATCTTACCACGCTCGACCGCGCCCTCGTGGCCCTCGCGGCCGGGCTCACCTCCGGCCAGATTTCGCATCCCGTGGCGCATGAACTCATCCACCGCAGCGCCCGCACCAAACGACGCCTTGGGCGGCTCATCTATACCTCGCTGCTCTTTGGCCATCACGCCAGCGCACATCTGCGGGTGCATCATGTGCATGTCGCAAGCCGCGATGATCCCAGCAGCGCGCGTCCCGGCGAAGGGTTCTATCGCTATCTGCTGCGCGCTTGGCCGGGGGCGTTCCGCGCGGGGTTCATCGCCGAATCGCGCCTGCAGGGCGACCGCCCGCTCTGGCAACACCCCTATGTGGCCTATCTTGGCGGCGCTCTGGCCCTCGTCCTTGTCACCGCCGCCCAACTCGGCGCCTCTGGTGTGGCCGCACTTTTCTTTATCGCGGGCTATGCGCAGATCCAGATCCTCCTGTCCGACTATGTGCAACACTACGGCCTGCACCGCGCCCGCACCCCCGAGGGCCGTCTGGAGCCGGTCGGCCCGCAGCATTCCTGGAACGCACCGCATGTGATGTCGGCGGCGATGACGCTCAATGCACCGCGTCATTCAGATCACCATGTGACACCGCACCGCCCCTATCCGGCGCTGCAACTCGACCGCGCCACCATGCCGACCCTGCCACAGTCTCTGCCGGTGATGGCGGTGCTGGCGCTGGTGCCGCCGCTCTGGCGACGCGTCATGGACCGCCGCGCCGCGCGCTGGCGCGAATCCTCTGGCGGCGCGGCAGCCGATCTGGCAGGCTAATGCCATGCGTGCCCTGATCCTGTCCTGCCTCGTTGCTTTTGTCGCGGCCCCGGCCCTGGCGCAGATGTCGGCAGAGGAATTCGATGCCTATACCCGCGGTCAGACCTTTTATTATGGCGCAGGCGGCGCGCCCTATGGTGGCGAGGAATATCTGCCCGACCGCCGCGTGCGCTGGTCCTTTCTCGATGGCGAGTGTCAGGACGGGCATTGGTATGAAGAGCGCGGGCTCATCTGCTTTGTCTATGACAACCGCCCCGACCCGCAATGCTGGAGCTTTGAGCGCACCGAGCAAGGGCTGATTGCACGCTTTGCCGGGGAACAGAGCCTCTCGGAACTCTACGAGGTGCGCCGTTCCGAGGCGCCGCTGATGTGCCTCGGGCCAAAAATCGGCGTGTGATCCCCGGCTTCTTCTTGGAAAAAATACTCATTCCCCGCTCCCCCCTGCGCCGGGGTTTGAAATCTTCCCCCTAGCAAGCCGGACCCCCATCGCCTAAGTTCATGGCAGGCGTATGGAAACCGGCAATGGGGGCACCATGAGTGATACGGGACTTCAGAAACTGGCGTTCCTGCTATTGGTGGCGCTGATCCTCTTTGTCGCGGCCACGGGGGGCGTGTGATGGCGCAGCGGTTTGGCGGCAAATATAGCCCCGACGGTGCGGACAAGGGCGACCCAAGCCCGGACCGGGGCGGCTTTCGCGGCGCGCGGCGCACGCGGGCGGGCGGGCGCGTCAACCTCCTCTTCTTTGCACCTTTGCCACTGGCGGCGCGGGCCTTTGCCTCGGGTCCGGTGGAACTGGCGTTCAACCTTGGGGCCCTCGGCGCGCTGCTTTTGGCCGCATGGCTCACGCGCGAGGGGATTCTGGCGCAAGAGGCCTATGAGGCGCGCAAGATCGCGCGCCGCCCGGCCATCCCGCGCAAGATCTTTGCCTCCGTGCTCACCGGCATTGGCCTTGGACTGGCGGGCTATGCCAGCGGCGGCGGGCTTCTGGAGCCTCTCATCTATGCCACCCTCGGCGCGGTTCTGCACAGCTTTGCCTTTGGTCTTGATCCGCTCAAGGACAAGGGGATGGAGGGCGTCGACAGCTTTCAGAGCGACCGGGTGGCGCGCGTGGTCGATCAGGCCGAGGATTATCTGCGCGCCATGACCGACGCGCTCACGCGTGCGGGCGACCGGCAGGCGGAAACCCGGCTTGAACGCTTCCAGATCATCGTGCGTGACATGCTGCGCACGGTCGAGGATGACCCCCGCGATCTGACGGCGGCGCGCAAGTATCTGGGCGTCTACCTGATGGGTGCACGCGATGCGACGGTCAAGTTCGCCGATCTGCACGCCCGCGCCCCCAACCCCGCCGCGCGCGACAAATACCTCGCGCTCTTGGGCGACCTCGAACAGAATTTCACCGCCAAGACCCGCGCGCTGATGCAGGACAGCACCACCGATCTCGATATCGAGATCGACGTGTTGCGTGACCGGCTCGAACGCGAGGGCGTTCACCTTGAAACCAGAGATTTAGCGTAAAAGGACCGACCCATGTCAGAGACCACCCGCCAAAAGGCCGAAGCCGTGCTGAAGGATGTCGAGGCCGTCAGCCGCGCGGTTCTGCCCGTGCCCTCAGAGGCCAATGCCATCGTGACGCTCGATCAGGCCGACGCGCCACAAAGCGCCGAGATCACCCGCCGCATGGCCGAAATCGACATGGGCGATACGCAATCCATCGTCTCTTTCGGCTCTGCCGCGCAGGCCGAATTGCAGGAAATCTCCCAAGCCATGCTGCAAGGCGTGCGCAACAAGGATGTGGGGCCGGCAGGCGATAGCCTGCGCGGGATCGTGACCACGATCCGCGGCTTTGCGGTGTCCGAGCTTGACGTGCGGCGCGAGCGGTCTTGGTGGGAGAAACTGCTTGGCCGGGCTGCACCCTTTGCCAAGTTCACCGCCCGTTTCGAGCAGGTGCAGGGCCAGATCGACAAGATCACCGATGACCTTCTGGCGCATGAGCACACGCTCTTGAAAGACATCAAGTCGCTCGACATGCTCTACGAGAAAACGCTGGCCTTCTACGACGAACTCGCCCTCTACATCGCGGCGGGCGAGGCCAAGCTCAAGGAACTGGACAGCACCGTCATCCCCGCAGCCGAAGCCGCCGTTCAGGCCGCCCCTGAGAATGATCAGGTGATGAAGGCGCAGGAACTGCGCGATCTGCGCGCCGCGCGCGATGATCTCGAACGCCGGGTGCATGATCTCAAGCTCACCCGTCAAGTGACGATGCAATCCCTGCCCTCGATCCGGCTCGTGCAGGAGAACGACAAGAGCCTTGTGACCAAGATCAACTCGACCCTCGTCAACACCGTGCCGCTCTGGGAAACCCAACTGGCACAGGCCGTCACGATCCAACGCTCGGCCGAGGCCGCCGCCGCCGTGCGCGATGCCAATGACCTCACCAACGAGCTCTTGACCGCCAATGCCAAGAACCTGCGCGAAAGCAACAAGGTCATCCGTCAGGAAATGGAGCGCGGCGTGTTCGACATCGAGGCCGTGAAACAAGCCAATGCCGACCTCATCGGCACCATTCAGGAGAGCCTGCAAATCGCCGACGAGGGCAAGGCCAAACGCGCCCGCGCCGAAGAAGACCTGAAAAAGATGGAGGCCGATTTGCGCGACACGCTGGCCTCGGCCAAGGCGCGGCGCGATGGGGTGGGCGACACCGCAGGCACCGCCGTGCCCAAGGGCTAAGCGCGGCATGCGGGCCCATGGGCTGAGATGGGGCATTTTGGGGCTGGCGCTGACGGCGCTGGCCGCTTGCGATATGCCTGCACCGCCCGCCACCTCGGCGCGCCCAACTGAGCGCCCCATCGCCCCCCCGCCCGCGCCCTCCGGCCCCTCGGCCAATAGCTTGGCCTTGGCCAGCTATTACCAGCGGGTCGAATCCGATCTGCTCAGTCGCGGCCTCTTGCGCCGCGACGGGGGCGGGCCGGACACGCCCTATACCGACACCGACCTTCTGCGCAATTTCGAGCGCATCGCGTTCTATGACGAATATCAGCAGGGTGCCGGCTATCGCCCATCCTCGGGGCGGGCCGGGGGCCTGCGCAAATGGGTGGGGCCGGTGCGCATCAACACTGAATTCGGCGCCTCTGTCCCCGAGGAGCAGCGCGCCGAGGATCGCCGTCTGGTCACCGACTATGCCGCGCGGCTGGCAGATGTCACCCGCCATCCGATCAGCACGGGCGGAGGGGCGGCCAATTTTCACGTCCTCTTCATGGGCGAGGATGACCGCGACACCATGCTGGCGCGCATCCGTCAGCTCGCCCCCGAGGCCGGGCCGAACACCATCGCCATTTTCCGCGACATGCCGCGCACCATCCATTGCCTTGTGGTGGCCTTTTCGGGCCAAGGCGAGGATCACGTCTATCGCCGCGCGATTGCCCTCATCCGGGCCGAACACCCGCCCCTCATGCGGCAATCCTGCGTGCACGAGGAACTGGCGCAGGGGCTTGGCCTTGCCGATGACACCCCCGCCGCGCGCCCCTCGATCTTCAACGACGATGACGAGTTCGCCTTCCTCACCACCCATGACGAAGAGCTGCTCTCACTGCTCTATCACCCCGATCTCAAACCCGGCATGACCCCCGACCAAGCCCGCCCCATCCTGCGCCGCCTGCTGGATGCCCGGGCGGGCGGCCCGGTGTGATCCCCGATTATCCGATTACAGGAGTATCCCGATGCCCATCTTCGATTTCCTCTCCGGCCAGTTCATCGACGTCATCCACTGGACCGACGACACCCGCGACACGATGGTCTGGCGGTTCGAGCGCGAAGGCCACGAGATCAAATACGGCGCGAAACTCACCGTGCGTGAGGGGCAGGCGGCGGTCTTTGTCCACGAAGGGCAATTGGCCGATGTCTTCACCCCCGGTCTCTACATGCTCGAGACCAACAACATGCCGATCCTGACCTCGCTCAATCATTGGGATCACGGCTTCAAATCGCCCTTCAAATCCGAGATCTATTTCGTCTCGACGACGCGGTTCAACGATCTGAAATGGGGCACCAAGAACCCGATCATGCTGCGCGATCCGGAATTCGGCCCGACCCGCATCCGGGCCTTTGGCACCTATACGGTGCGGGTGGCGGATGCCGCGAAATTCCTGAGCGAGATCGTCGGCACCGATGGTGAATTCACCATGGACGAGATCAGCTTTCAGATCCGCAACATCATCGTTCAGGCCTTCAGCCGGATCATCGCCGGAAGCGGTATCCCGGTGCTCGACATGGCCGCCAACACCGCCGATCTGGGAAAACTGGTCGCGGGCGAGATTTCAACCGTGGTGGCCGACTACGGCCTCAGCATCCCCGAGTTTTACATCGAGAATATCTCGCTCCCGCCCGAGGTCGAGGCCGCGCTCGACAAACGCACCTCGATGGGGATTGCGGGCGATCTGGGCCGGTTCACGCAATATTCTGCCGCAGAGGCGATGACCGCCGCCGCCAAGAACCCGAGCGGTGGGGCGGGCATTGGTGCCGGGTTGGGCATGGGAATGGGCATGGCCATGGCGCAGCAGATGGCGGATCAGGGGCCTTGGGGCGCACGCCCAGCCCCCGCCCCGCAGAGCCCACCACCACCGCCTGTCGAGCATGTCTGGCACATCGCCGAAAACGGTCAGACCCATGGCCCCTATTCCAAAGCCTCCTTGGGGCGCATGGTGACGGACGGCAAACTGACCCGTGACAGCCATGTCTGGACCGCTGGCCAAGACGGCTGGAAACGGGCCGAGGATGTGGCGGAACTGGCCACGCTCTTTACCGTGATGCCACCGCCGCCGCCGGGTGCGTAACCCATGCGCCGGACCCTGACGATCACGCTGCACTGGCTGAACCTGATGCTGCTGCTCTTCGTCTTGGGCGATGGCGGGGCGACGGTCTGGCTGTCGCTGGCCTATGCCGCGTCGGCCCTTGGCATGTGCGCGCTGGCGCTGGCCCTTGGCCTGATGAACGGTCCGGGGCCCAAACTGACCGGGGCCGTGCGCGCGCTGCATCCGTGGTTGCACCGCGCCCTCTACCTGCTCTTGGCATGGGGGGCGGTGGCGCTGGCGGCCGAGACGCTCGGTCATGCCTTGCCCGGCCCCGAGGCGCGCAAACTGCTTTTGGCGCTGCTGGCGGCCTCTGCGCTGCACGCCACCTTCAACCTCTGGCGACACACGGCGCTCGGGGACGGCGCGTTGCGCCGCATCACCCCACGCGCCGTGCATCATATCCTGTGAGCCAAATGCAAAATACCCCGCCCCCCGCACCTGTCACGACCGAAACCCAGCACCGTTTTCCCTGTGTCAGTTGCGGTGCCGATTACCGCTATGATCCGGGCGCAAATCATCTGATCTGCGATCATTGCGGCGATATTCATGCCATCGTGGCGGGGGGGGCGTGGAAAGGCGGGATCAAGGAGCTGGATTTTGAGCGCGCGCTGCGCGATCAACTCCCCGCGCAAGAGATGGAAGAGGTCCGCAGCACCACCTGCACAAGCTGCGGCGCGCAGGTGGAACTGGGCAGCGATACCCATGCCGCCGAATGTCCGTTCTGCGCCTCGCCGGTCGTGACCGACACCG
>NZ_JAGPVV010000241.1 GCF_018066915.1 Roseovarius sp. | reverse complement strand
GAACAACATTGCTGTTTTACACGCCTACCAAGGTCAAATTGAACAAGCCGAGTACTATGCTGCAAAGGCCCGTTCCGCGTCGGAAGACAAGAACGATATCGCGAATATCGCGACGAAGGGGTTGATTTTATTCCGAGCTGGGAGTGTAGATGAAGCCTGTATCGAGTATGAAAAAGCTATGGGCTTGGCCATTGCTGCGCGCCGGGTAGACCTTTACTTAAGAGCCTATGCGTTTCTGGGGCGCGAAATCTGCCGCATCGACAATGGTATGCAGTCTTTGGTTGCCGAAGGTATCGATAAGGCGTCAAAGGTTCTTGAAAAACGCAATATGCGATTGCCTCGAGAAATTGCGCTAATGCGTGAGGAGTTTAGAGCGGATGCACAAGCTTCTGAGGAACTAAACCAAAACTTTGCTTCACTAGTTGAATCCAAAGTCGAACATATACTTGTCATCTAGTTTGAAGCGAAAACTGTCAGCGTTCGCGCATTAACAGAATTAAGTGAGCAAGCGCTCATGCTAATTTCGCTATACCATCTGCATTAGGTCAAGGCCGCCCCAGTTCTGTCCGCATCTGTTGAGCCTGCACAGCTCGAATGCGCTGGCGCACCTTTTTCGTGTAGTGCTGGACCATCGCGGGGCTTTGGCCGGTCACAGCCGCAATCAGGTCGTCACCGCAGCCCGCTTCCAGCAGCTCACAGGCGGCGTTGTAGCGCCAGCTGTGAATATCGTAGGCCACGGCCCCGATTTGCTCTCTGACCTTCCTGACAGCGGCTGACGCGCCTCTGTAGGACCAGCGGTTGGTGCCTTGCTCGTTTGTGAGGATATACACCGAGTGGCGGCTGGCGACGTCGAGCGCGGCTTGTAGCTCTGGCAGGATCGGCACCCAAAGCTCTTTCGAGGTTTTGCTTTGCCGGACCCAGACAGCGCCGTTCTCGATGTTCGACCAGCGCATGGTGAGAACGTCGCCGATCCTCTGGCCTGTGCCAACGCATAATTCCATGACAAGGCGTTCTCGCGTGCCAAGGGCGCAGTGCGCCCGGTAGACGTCGAGAAGCTCGCGCGGCCAAGGCTCGCGCTCTGTCTTGGCCGTTTTGATTTCAGGCACACCCCGCGCCGGGTTGGTTTCCCGCCAGCCCAAGTCAACGCAGTGTTCCATGAGGACACGCAACACGCGGAGCGAATAGTTGGCGAAGTAGGCTTTTTCGGCGTTTGAATCGCGGAGGCGGATCACGTCCTTGCGCTGCATCTTGGCGGGGTTTGCCTCGCCCATGATCTCGCGGAAGAAATCGAGATACTTGTCGTAGTCCAGACCGGTGCGAGGCTTGAGGTTCTTGTATCGCGGCGATTTTCTATAGTGGTCGATTAAAGCGCCGAAATTGCGCGCGACAACTTTGCGGGGCGCGTCCTCTTGAGAGAGGATGCCAGCGTATTCGGTCCAGAACTCCGCCGTTCCAAAGTCGTTCTGGAACTTTCGCGAGGGCCAGCCGCGACGCTGGAAGTAAATTCCATTGCTTTGCCTGTAGACGTGCTTTGGAAGCTCACGTTTTGCCATGGCGCATGTCAATCCTGTCGAAATCATCGGAATCATGCTCTGTGGAAAGAACAATCTCAATCTTTTTTCCTTCCACGATGACCCGGCTGACGGACTTGCCCGCATTCTCGAAGGCAGCGAGCAGGCTAAGAGCCGATTGTTCAAGCTTGTTAGGGGCCATGGTCATAGCCCCTCTAAGCCGCGCATCGCAGTCGCGGTGCGCATGAACACGTCGATAATCCAGTCAAAGCCCATAGCCATTACCCTTCACGTTCAGTTCGCGCGCCGGTTCCGGACGAATGGGGAAACCCATGCAAACTGTTCTGAGGTTCAAGCTATGATGGAAAGGGCAGGGGCGGCAAATCGGTGATCACGACCGCTGTCACTAAACGCATATACGCGATTGTAACAATTGAAATATTTAGTGACTAAATGGCTGATTTCATCGGCTCTTGCGAGCGTACGCCAAGCGCCCTTTTTGGGGCGCTGTCACTAAAAGGATATATGATCAAGAATGTATATCCAGCCGCGCCCAACAAGGATGATGGGGCGCGGCACGTCAATAGCCTTGGGACATGCTCGCAAGCTGCGCGTGTCCCAGGGCGAGTGCCTGATGAGAGTTTGTGTGACGCTGGGAAAGCGATTTGACCGACACCCCCGCGCAAGCGCGGAGACCCCCGTCAGTCAAGCGCCTCTGGCGCGGCTCTGTCCGTCAGAGGTCGAGCAGCCGCCAGCGGCCTGCGCCGTCGTGCCAGTTTCCGCCCTAAAATTGCTTAGAGTGGTAGCGCGCGCAAGCGAACGCCGAGGCGTGCTGACTACCCAAGACTAGCTGATTTCGGAGCTTCCAACATGGCCGTTTACCTGATTTGTGACTGCGCATTTGCGAACAGAACAAAAACAGAATGTTTAGACAAATGTTTAGACGCGCAAACGCACGTTGGCCGCAGATTTTCTAAGTCATTGATTTTAAATGGAGGCGAGTAGGAGAATCGAACTCCTGTTCACGGATTTGCAATCCGCTGCGTCACCACTCCGCCAACTCGCCGTTCCAAGTGGTTGGGATGGATTATCTGATCGGGACGCGTGGTGCAAGTGGGCAATGCGGGCTTTGCGCGGGCAAATTGTCCGGCGCGTCAGAGCCCTATAGCCGTTGCCGCCGAACGGGTTCTGTGCGAAAACCACAAGCGATAGATTCCGAACGCAAGAGTTTAGATCATGACAGACTATGCCGCACGGCGCACGATGATGGTGGACACGCAAGTGCGCCCATCGGATGTGACCAAATTCCCGATCATTGATGCCATGTTGTCGGTTCCGCGCGAGGCATTCGTGCCCACCGCCCTGCGAGAGGCGGCCTATATGGGCGAAAACCTTGATCTGGGCGGGGGTCGGGTGATGCTTGATCCGCGCACGCTGGCCAAGATGCTGGATGCGCTCGAGATCGAGAATGACGATCTGGTGCTCGATATCGGCCCGGCATATGGCTATTCCGCCGCTGTCATTGCCCGCATGGCCGAGGCGGTCGTGGGGGTCGAGGACAAGAAAGCGGTGATCGCCGAGGCACAGCGCACACTTTCCGAGCAGGGGGCCGACAATGTGGTCCTGCACGAGGGTCCGCTGGCCGAAGGCGCGCCGGAACACGGGCCCTATGACGTGATAACCGTGCAAGGTGCGGTCGAGCATCTGCCCGAGGCGCTGATTGGGCAACTCAAGGAAGGCGGGCGGATGGCCTGCCTCTTCATGGAGGGGGCGCTTGGGGTGGTGCGGATTGGCTACAAGATTGATGGGCAGGTCAATTGGCGCTACGCTTTCAACGCGGGTGCGCCGGTGCTGCCGGGGTTTGAACGACACGCGGCCTTTACCCTGTGACGGGCATGGCGCGGCAAGAGAGGACTGGCAGGCGCATGAGAACGGACAAGCTGTGGGCGATCGGGGGTATTCTGGGGATGGCGTTTCTGGGCCTTGCCCCGATGCCCGCCAAGGCCGAAACCCTCGCCGATGCGCTCAAGAGTGCCTATCTCAACAGTGGTCTTCTGGAGCAGAACCGCGCCTTGCTGCGCTCGGCTGATGAGGATGTGGCGCAGGCGGTGGCCAGCCTCAGACCGATCATCGACTGGACCACCGGCATCAGCCTTGATTCCACCGATACGCGCGCCCAAGGGGTCAATCGCAACAATACCTCGACCTCGCTCAACCTTGGGATCACCGGCAGTCTGCTGCTCTATGATTTTGGGCGCAGCGATTTCCTGACCGAGTCGGCCAAGGAAACGGTGCTGGCCACGCGGCAAACCCTCATCAGCGTCGAGCAATTCGTGCTGCTGACTGGCGTGCAGGCCTATATGAACGTGATCCGTAATCAGGAATTCGTGGCGTTGCGCCAGAACAACCTGCGGCTCTTGCGCGAGGAATTGCGTGCGGCTGAGGACCGGTTCGAAGTGGGCGAGGTAACGCGCACCGATGTGGCGCAGGCGGAATCTGCGGTGGCCCTCGCGCAGAGTGGTCTTGCGGCGGCGCAGGGCGATTTGACCCGCGCGATCGAAGAATTCCGCGAGGCGATTGGGCGCGATCCGGGGGTGTTGCAGACACCGGGCGACCTGCCGCAACTGGGCGAGAATGTCGATGCCGCCAAGGCGGCGGCGCTCCGGCGTCACCCGGACCTGCTTCAGGCGCAGCACAATGTTGCTGCGGCGGAGTTGAATATCCGTGCGGCCGAGGCGGCGCTCTTGCCAACGCTGAACCTCACCGCGCAGGTCGGGGCCTCGGAGGATCTGGACGGCTCTGACATGTCACGCAACGGCAGTCTCGGTGTTGAACTGCGCGGCCCGATCTATCGGGGTGGACGGCTGACGTCGCAGCAGCGTCAGGCAATGGCGCAGCGCGACGCGCAACTGGCGCAACTGCATCTGGCGGGGCTACAGGTCAAGCAGGATGTGGGCGATTCCTACGCCAACCTGCGCGCCGCCCGTGCCAGCCGCACCGCAAGCCGAGAGGCCGTGCGCGCCGCACAAGTGGCCTTTGATGGCACGCGCGAAGAGGCCACATTGGGGGCCCGCACCACGCTGGACGTGCTGGATGCCGAACAGGACCTGCTTGATGCGCAGGCCAACCTGATTTCGGCCAATGCCGATGTGGTGATTGCCGCCTATTCCGTGCTGGCCTCGATTGGCGAGTTGACGGCGCGTGATCTGAACCTTGGGGTGCAGACCTATGATCCGGCGGCCTATTACGAGTTGGTCAAGGACGCGCCGATCACGAGCAGCCCGCAGGGTCAGAAACTCGACCGTGTGCTGCGGGCGTTGGGAAAGAACTGAAAAGTTTTTGAATCGGTTGTGTGGCGGCCTCTGCGGCGGTAAGCTCTGCAAAGGCAAGAATGGTACAAGAGCATGTCCGACCCCGTGACCAATGTGGAAATCGAGGATGTCCTGTCGTCGATCAGGCGGCTGGTCTCGAATGGCCAGGCCGAACGTGTGAGTGCGGCGCAGGCCGCACCTCGCGAGAGCGGCGCACCGGGTGCCGAGCGGCTGGTACTGACGCCGGCCTTGCGCGTGGACGACCGCGCGGCTGAGGTGAGCGAGGACCGCGTTTGGGCTGATACGCCAGAGCCGGACTCTGCGGACATTCCCCAAGATGACAGCGCACCCGAGGGCATCGAGGCTGAGCAAGACTCGACCGATGCCGATACATCCCCTGAGGCACCGTCGGAGTTGAGCGCGCAGGCGGCGGAATTTGAGGCATTGGTGGCCGGGCGCGACGATCAGTGGGAGCCGGATGGCACCTCTGACGACGCGTACGCCGGGGACGCTACGGCGTCGGCGCTCAACTGGTCCGAAGATGACGGGTCAGAGGCCGAGGGGGACGAGGCCGAAATCGCGCCGTCTGCCGATCCCGATTGGGATGAGGCGGACGATCAGGCGTCGGAACGCCATGTGCAGGATTGGCAGGATGCGGATGAGGCGGCGGCACGACCGACGCCTGCTGCCGATGCAGACCGCGGCGAAGGTCTGCTGATGGATGACGCTGTGCTCGATGAAGAGGCGCTGCGCGATCTTGTCGCCGAGATTGTCCGGCAGGAGTTGCAGGGGGCCTTGGGCGAGCGGATCACGCGCAATGTGCGCAAGCTGGTGCGTCGCGAGATTCACCGTGCGCTGACCAGTCAGGACTTTGACTGAGCCTGCACCTCTGCGCTGAGCGACAAGAGCAAGTCGAGATCCAAGTGCCGCTCCAGATGTGCGGCCAAGGCATCGAGTGTATCCTCGACATCTGCCCCATAGTGCAAGTCTGACTGCGCGCCCAGTCCCGCCAGAAACGCCGCGCGAAACGGGTCAGAGGCAAAAAGTCCGTGCAGATAGGCCCCGCGCACCCGGCCATTGACCGAGGCTGCACCCTCGGGGCGATCCCCGACCTGCAACCACGCCTGCGCACAATCGGGACCGGTGGTTTCCCCCAGATGGATTTCATAGCCCTCGACCCCGTCGCCACTGGCGAGATAGATGGCCTGCGTCAAGGCCAGCCGCTTTTCGGGCTTCATGACCGTGACCACATCGAGATGCCCCAGACCGGGCACCGAGGCGGGTGGGCCTTCGATCCCCTCGGGGTCGTCGATCCGCTGGCCCAGCATTTGATATCCGCCGCAAATGCCCAGCACATGCCCGCCGCGCCGGATATGGGCGGCAAGGTCGATATCCCAGCCTTGAGCGCGGAAATGCGCCAGATCGGCGATGGTAGATTTGCTGCCGGGGATGAGCACCAGATCGGCATCGCCGGGCAGGGGGGTGCCGGCGCGGATGATCTCGACACTCACACCCGGTTCGCTGCTGAGCGGGTCGAGATCATCGAAATTCGCGATGCGGCTCAGGCGCGGCACAGCCACCTTGAACGCGCCCCCCTTGGTCGAGGCGATGTCCATCACATCTTCTGCCGGAAGGCGCCACGCGTCTGAAAACCATGGCACCACGCCCAAGGACGGCCAGCCCGTGCGCGTCACGATTTCGTGCAATCCCTCGTCAAAGAGGCTGACATCGCCGCGAAACTTGTTGATGGCAAAGCCCTTGATCCGGGCGGCATCCTCGGGCGGCAGCACCGCTTGGGTGCCCACAACCTGCGCGATGACCCCGCCCCGGTCGATGTCGCCCACGAGAATCACCGGAACGCCTGCGGCCTCGGCAAAGCCCATGTTGGCGATGTCGCCTGCGCGCAGGTTGATTTCTGCCGGGCTGCCTGCGCCTTCGATCAGCACCAGATCGGCGGTGGTGGCGAGGCGGTGAAAACTCTCGAGCGTGGGGGCCAGCAATTGCGGTTTGGCACGGGCGTAGTCGCGTGCGCGTAACGTAGCAAAGCGACGGCCCTGCACGATCACCTGCGCGCCGATGTCGCTCTCGGGTTTGAGCAGGACAGGGTTCATGTCGGTATGCGGCGCGCGATAGGCGGCCAGTGCCTGAAGCGCCTGTGCGCGGCCGATTTCGCCGCCATCCACCGTCACGGCGGCGTTGTTGGACATATTCTGCGGTTTGAACGGGGCCACCGACAGGCCGCGCCGGGCGTAGGCGCGCGCCAGCCCGGCCACCAGCATGGACTTGCCCACGTTCGAGCCCGCCCCTTGGATCATGATCGCGCGCGTCATTGCGATGCCCCTTTTGCCACCCCGTGCTGATACCGTTTGCCGGGGCAGGGGGAAAGGCCGGTTTCCGTCACAAAGGCCTGTTTTCCCGACCGCAATGCAAAAGCCCTGCCGTAGGGGCAGGGCTTTGGGACGTGGTCAGGCAGGTAGGCTCAGGCGGCTTCGGCCTGTGCTGCTGCGTTGCGGCGTTCGCTTTCTTCGCGCGAGAGCGCGACAGAGGTGCGCACGCCTTTGGATACGAAATCCATCAATCCGGCCACAACCCGCTCGTTCGGGTCGATCCCGGCGCAGGACAATACTTCGCGGCCATCACGCGACCGCGCCCAGCGGGCGATCTGCTCGGGGCCATTGCCATATTTCTTGTCATCGGAAATGGCATCATCCAGAGCGGCCAGCACGACGGCCGCAAAGAGTTTACGAGCACGGTTGCCCTGTTCGGCGTTGAAAGCCGTACCGTCAACGAAATCCTTCATCATTCGTCCTTGTTCTTATTGCTCTTGCGTTTTGGGCGTGACGGACCTTATGGCGGAGTTTTTGCGATTCGGATAGAGCGCAGTTGCATAACTTCTATGCGAATTTTGCATATCTCGACCCGACACATCACGACATTTCGTTGTCTTGCCACCCATCATCCCTCCAGATATAGGGAGCATCAATCTCACATCAACCTTTTGTCACGGTTTGAACGCAATGCCCAAGATCAATGGAAACGAAATTCGCCCCGGTAACGTGCTGGAGCATAATGGCCACCTTTGGGCCGCGGTGAAGGTCGATCACGTCAAGCCCGGCAAGGGCGGCGCCTTTGCACAGGTCGAGATGAAGAACCTCCGCAACGGCACCAAGCTCAACGAACGCTTCCGCAGCGCCGACAAGGTGGAGCGGGTGCGGCTGGAGCAAAAGGACCAGCAATTCCTCTATGAAGAGAATGGCAAGCTGGTGTTCATGGATACCGAAACCTATGAGCAGATAGAACTGCCCGCGGACCTCTTGGGCGAGCGCCGCCCGTTCCTTCAGGATGGCATGACCATCACGGTTGAATTCCACAACAGCGAGGCGCTGCACGCCGCGCTGCCGCAAAAGGTGATCTGCCGCATCGTCGAGACCGAGCCGGTGGTCAAGGGCCAGACGGCGGCCAACAGCTTCAAGCCCGCGATCCTCGACAATGGGGTCAAGGTCATGGTGCCGCCCTTTGTCGGCCCCGATGAGGATATCGTCGTCAACACCGAGACGATGGAATATTCCGAGCGCGCCTGAGCCGATAAGGCCATAGGACATGACACGGGGGCAGACCAGCGATGGCCTGCCCCCGATGTCTTTGCACGAGCCAACTCAGGCGCGGCGCGCGCCCGCGAGAACGGCGGCAAAGCCTGCGATCAACACGCCGACACAGATCAGCAGCAGTTGTTCGTATTTATGTGCCTCGGGCAGGATCGCCATGGCCCAATCCGCCTCACGCGCGAAATAGAGCACCGCGCCGAACATGGCCGCCCCAAAGGCCGCAAGATAGGACCAGAGCGCGATCTGCCGCCCCATCACCAGTCCCACGATCAGAATGGGCGTGAGGAACATGCTGGCCGTCCCGCTGATGGCCACCGCGTCAAAGAGCGTCTGATTGCCCCAAAGCGTGAGGCCCGTGCCCCCCACCATGAAGGCGATCATCACCATGCGCCCGCCCGCAAGCGACCGCTGCCCAAGCTTGAGTTCGTCCACCACCAGCCGCGCGGCACTGGCCAGCGCGGAATCGAGCGTGCTCAGCGCCGAGATCAGGAGCGACACGAGAAGGGCAACAAAGAGCCAAGCCGGGAACATTGCGGCCCAGGTGCCGATCAACTCGCCCTCGTATTCCGCCCCGACCAGCCCGGCCTGAATGCCGAAAAAGCCAAAGCCGATGATGCAGAGCGTCGAAATCCAGAAGGCGTGCAGGAACGAGCGGCGCGTGGTTTCGGGATCGGCGATAAAGCCGCGATCCATCATCACCGGGTCATGCGCCGGGTAGGAGAAGACCTGCAGCAGGGCCACCACCAAAAGAACCTGACCATTCCATGCCCCGGAGGTACCCGGCGCGGTCAACACGGCCCCAAGATGAAAGCCGGGGCTGACAACCAGCGCCACAAAGGCCGCCGCGAAAACCACCAGAAACACCACCATCTGCAACACATCGGTGCGTAGCGCGGCACTCAGCCCGCCCCAGGCGCTATAGGCCAGTCCCAGCACCGCAACGATCAGGATCGAGGCCTCGCGCGCTACGCCCATCTCTGGCAGGGCTGCGGCAAAGATCAGCCCCACCACCAGCAGATTGGCAAAGACCTCGGACAAGAGCCGCAGGCCGATCACCAGATTATAACAGGCCTTGCCTGTGGCCCCAAAGCGCGCGCCAAGCCAGTCCTGCACCGATCCCGCGCCACCTGCGCGCAACCGGCCTACGATATAGCCGCCGCTCAGGAAAGAGCCGTAATAGGCCGCATAGGCCAGCGTGCCCCAAATTCCGTAGAAATAGCCCAGAATGGCCGAATTCATCAGCGAACGGGCGAAAATCCAGGTCGTGACCTGGCTCAGCACCAGCAC
>NZ_JAGPVV010000229.1 GCF_018066915.1 Roseovarius sp. | reverse complement strand
CACGTCCTCGTCCGCCTCGGCCTCCATCTCGGCCCGGCGGGCGGCGCGGCGGCGCATATACTCTTCATGGCGTTTGAGGGTCATGACCACACCCCATGCCACGACCCCGCGCCGGGGCGCGTGCCTGTGGGTTTGCCGGGGGTGGCCTGTCCTGCCATTGCAAGGTCTCCTGCCTGTTGGCACTGGTATGCCCGGAGAATCCGGCAACAATGCGACCAAAACTTAAGGATTGTATGCCGCCGATTCATGCCTCAAAAGCCGAGCAGCCCGGCCCTATCCACCGCCTCTTGCAAGAATTCCTCACGGTTCGACACCGGCTGCCAGCCCAACAGCGCCTTGGATTTGGCATTGTCGAACTGTGCGAAATGCGCCCGCGACTGCCAATCCCGGAGCGAGGCGCGGATCACACCGGGGCGGCGCAAGGCATAGGTCTTGAGCGCCGACTTGACCGCATCCGCCGCCCACATCGCCGTCAGATTGCCGGAACTCACGCGAATCCGCGCCCCAAGCCGCATATGGATCGCGTCAAAGTAATTGCGCGCCGTCAGTGGCACGTCGCCGACAAGGTTGAACGAGTGCCCCGGCGCGGCCATGCTCTCGCCCATGCGGATCAGCGCATCGGACACATCCCCGATCAGCACAAAGGGCAGCGGGTTGTCCCCCGACCCCCAGAGCCGCACCGCCCCCGCGCCGTGCCAACGCCCGATGCCCCAATGCTGCAATGGCCCACCCTGCCCCACCACAATCCCCGGTCGCGCGATGGTGAGCGGCAGACCATGATCGCGCGCCATCTCCCAGAGCCGCCGCTCACATTCCGCCTTGGAGCGGGCGTAGAGATTGCGGTCGGTCATATCCTGCGCGAAGGGCGTCGACTCGGTGATCACAGTCCGGGGGTTGGACATGTCATAAGAGGCAATCGTGCCGGTATAGACGAACCGCTTGACCCCAGCCGCCAGTGCCGCCCGCGCGATGCGGTCGGACACGGCCACATCGTTTTCCAGACAGTCCGCCCATGTCGTGCCCAAGGCGCGAGCGAGGTTGTAAACCACGTCGATCCCCTGCATCGCGCCGCTCAGCCCGACCTCATCACGCAAGCTGACGGCACAGGTCTCGACCCTCTCGGGCAGATCATCAAACGGGCCATGCGCCCCGCGCGACAGCACCCGCACGTCCTGTCCTCGCGCCACCAGCGCGCGCGTGAGGTCACGTCCCAAAAACCCGGTGCCGCCGATGACAAGGGCGGTGGGATTGGGCCTGCGCCGTGCTTTGGGCGGTGCCCAAGTCTCGCGGCCCTGATCGGTCATGAGCGCAATCGCCGCATCAATCGCGCGCATCACCGCCTCTGCCGCCACGCCGTCAAAGCGCGGATCGAGCGGCTTGCCCTCGCGGATGGCGGTATAAAACGCCGCAAACGTCCCAGAAAAACCAAGCGCATAGGGTGATTTTCGGTTGAGTGATCCGATCTGCCGCACGGCATTGCCGATGCCTTCGCGCAGATGCCCTAGGGCTGCGCCCATCTCGCGCAGGAAGGGATTGAGCACCAGATCTGCGGTGTTCTCATGGGTCACGGTCAGCACATCGGCGGCATAGTCGAGCCGCGCCAGACCTGACGAGCCGCGCAGCGTGACCGAGCGGTCATCCACGCTCTCGACCAGTTGCAGGTTGAACGCGATATCGACACCGCCCGCCTCTGCCGTGATCCGCCAACTTTGCGGGCGCGTCCCCGCACCGGGCAGGGCCACCGGCTTGCCCAGATAGAGCCCGGTGACAGTGACGGGACCAAAGAGGTCATGGGCAAAGGCAAAGAGATGCGGCCCAAGTTCCAACAACAGATTGCGCGGCTCCCGCAAGAGCCAGAGTCCGTAGGGACCAGAGCGCAGCGGGGCAAGCGGCAAGGCCCAAGTGATCTCGGCGCTCGAAATACGGCCCAATTCACCGCGCGCGATCTGAGCCTTGAGGCGCTGATAGCCGGGCAGGCCCAGAAAGTTGTGACCAGCGGCAAAGCAACGCCCCGCCGCCCGTGCGACGCTGGCAATGCCCGCGGTCTCGTCGCCCGAGATGGCCACTGGTTTTTCCACCAACACATGCAGCCCCGCCGCCAGACATTTCCGCGCAAGCACCGCGTGGCTGTCGGGGGGCGTGAGGATATGCACCGCCTCGACTGCGCCGCTCGCAATCAGATCCTCGACCGAGGTAAACGCCCGCGCCCCATGGGCCGCCGCCAACCCTTCGGCGGCAGAGGCCGAGAGATCACAAACCGCCGCCAACCGCACCCCCGGCGTGACTTTTAGCGCATCGGCATGCCAGCCCGCGATATACCCCGCGCCGATCAGTCCTACGTTGATCGCTGTACTCACCACAGGTCCCCTTACTTGTACTCGATAATCTGCATCGCATCGCCACGCCGCTTGCGCAGCTTGTAGGTGAGCATGCCGATCAGGTTCGGAAATTTGGACAGGCTGAGAAAGAGCGCCTGATGCAGGGCCGCGCGCGTGCCCATTCCAGAAGTCCGCAAGCCCTGCGCCGTCTTGACATAGGACATCGCATAAGCCGCCAACACACCCACCAAAAGCGGAAACCAGAAGAGGCCCACCACCGCCAACAGAGGCAAGACCAGACCATAGACCCAGACCCGCGCCCGCTCTCGCGCGAAATAGCCGGGGTGCATTTCGCCCACCTGCGCAAACCCATGACCCGAGCGCACCGCGCGCCGCCACCATTGACCAAAGGTCCGCATCGCGGCGTCGTGCCGGGTCATCGGGTGCGGCAAACGGATCAGACGCCAGCCCGCCTTGCGCAGGCGTTGACAGAATTCTTCGTCCTCAGAGGCGATGATCGTGCCATCAAAGCCGCCAACCTCTTGATAGGCCGCAACCCGCAGCAACATATCACCGCCGCAGGCGATGATCTCTCCCGCCGGTCGGTGCCATTCATGGTCACACAGGGCATTGTAGACCGAGGACTCGGGATGGATTTCAGACCGCCAGCCGGTGACAAGGCCGATGCCGTCCTCGGCCATCAGCGCCGCTGCCGCCCGCTCAATCCAGCCCGGCACGACGATGCAATCCCCGTCGATGAACTGCACTGCATCGGGCAGGTCCGGGGCCAGAGCGGCAAAACCCGCGTTGCGCGCCCGCGCGGCGGTAAAGGGCGTGGTTGTGTCCAACTCCACCACCTCGGCCCCTGCCGCCCGCGCCGCCGCCACGCTGCCGTCGGTCGAGCCGCTGTCGACATAGACCACCCGCAACCCCTGCCCGCCGAGCGAGGCCAGGCTTGCGACAAGCCGTGCGCCCTCGTTACGACCGATCAGAACAACGGCAATGCGCAAGGTCATGGGGTGTCCTTTGGTCTGAGGGATTTGGGAGGCACGCCCGTGCCATAGCCCTCGAAGAGCGCGGCAAGCCATGCCGCTTCGCTGTCCGAGGAAAACTCGGCGGTGACACGCAAACGCCCGGCCTCGCCCATATCTCGGCAGAGATGCGCGTCATACAACAGGCGCCCGATGGCCACCTGCAGGGCATGGGCATCCCCGGGCGGCACCAAGAGGCCGCTCACCCCGTCCTCGACCAGTTCGGGCACGCCCGCGATGCGGGTTGTCACCACCGGCACCCGCGCCGCCATGGCCTCCATCAGCACGACCGGCACGCCCTCGGCAAAGCTGGGCAGGACAAGGGCCGTCGCCGTGCGCAGCAATTCCGCCACCTCGGCCTGAGATTTGTAACCTGCAAAGGTGATCCGCGACGTGAGGCCCATTTCGCGGGCACGCCGCTCCAGTGCTGCGCGCTCTGGTCCATCGCCCACCAGCGTCAGGCGAAGCGCGGGATGATTCTTGCTCAGGTCGCGCAGGGCATCAAAGAGCATCGGCACGCCCTTGACCGCCGCCAGACGGCCCACAAAGAGCAATTGCGCCGGTGCAGGCGTGGCGGGGTGGTCATAGCGCGCGGGATCAACCCCGCAATGCACGATATGCAACTTGTGCCAATGCCGGGGGTCGGAAAAGGCCATCGCCTGCGAGCGGGCGAAATGGCTGATACAGGCGACAAAGCGCGCGCGGGCGATCTTTTCATCCAGCCGCCAGCGATAGGGCTCGTAAAAGATATCCGGCCCATGCAGCGTAAAACTATAGGGAATACCCGACATTTCGGACATGAGCATCGCCACGGTGCAGCTCGATTTTGCGATGTGATTGTGCAGATGCGTCAGCCCACGGGCGCACAGATGCTCCGCAAGAACAGCCGCTTCGGCAAGGTAGATGAACTGGTAAAGCGTCGCCTTGATCCCACCGGGGCTGGTGCGCCACGCCAGACGCAGGGCGCGCAGCCACGCCCCCGGCCTGCGCCACGCCGCCAGATGCGCCGCGATCAGGTGGCGGGGCGAACGGGCCGTTTCCAACACGTGAAACGTGCCCTCCGCCTCGGCCCGCTGTTCGGGTCCGGTGTGATGCTCTGGCCCGGTGCGGCGGATCGAACAGGTCTCGACCGTGAGCCCCTGCGCGCGCAGCGCCGCCACTTCGCGTTGGATAAAGGTATCGGTGGCGCGGGGGTATTCGCCGGTCAGATAGGCGATGCGCAGGCTCATGCCGCCTCCTCCTGCGCGCGCGCGAACGCGGTGTCAAAGTCATCCTGCGGCACCCAGCCGAGTGCCAGTTGTGCCGCCGCAATGTCATACCTCACGGGCCGCATCCGCGCGCGCAGCACGGCAGGGCGCAAAAGGCCCGGAACGCGCGCGCCAAGGGGTAAGAGCAGCCATGCCAAGGGTGCCACCATCCGCCAGTTGAGCGGCAGTACATGGCGCGGCCAGCCTGTGCGTCGCAGCGCCGCGACGTATCGCGCCCGCGTCGGCCGATCTGCCCCGAGGATATTCAGCGCCCGCCCCTCGCCCGGTGTCTCTGCCGCCAGAACAAAAGCGCGCGCGCAATCGTTGAGCGACACAATGGGCACTTCGCCGCCCCGCTCCATCAGGATCAACGTGCCGCCCATCCCCGGCCCAAGATGCGCCGTCATCATCCGCCCCGGCCCAAGGATTGCACCGGGCCGCAAAATGGTGTGGCGCAGGCCGCTGACGCGCAGCATACCCTCTTGCGCCAGCTTGGCGCGGGCATAGGCATCGCGCCGCTCCGGTCGGTCCTCAATCGGCGTGGCCTCGGTGACAACGCCCGACGCATCGGCGCTGTAGACGGCAATGGAGCTTGCCAGCACCAGACGTGGCGGCAAGGGCTGCGCCTGCAGCGCGGCAATGAGGCGCCGCGTGGCAGTCAGTGTATCACGCGCCTGCACGGCACAATCGCCCGAGAGCGCACCGGCCAGATGGATCACGCACTCTATCCCGTCCAGAAGCCCACTGAGATCCCCTGTCACCAGATCCACATCGGCGCGCGTCACGCCGCGCACCGCATGCCCCTGCGCGCGGGCCTCGGCAACCACAGCGCGGCCCAGAAATCCACCCGCCCCTGTGACAAGAAGGTTCAGACCCATACGGCCACCTCCATCGGAGCGCAGCGGCTCTCGATCTCCACCACGCCACTTGGGCCCTGAAGTGCCAGCGTCACCTCGGTCAGGTGCAGCGCCATGGCATTTGTCAGACGACAGGCCCGTCCTTCGGCCAACGCCGCCAGCATCTCGGCGGGACCGAGGGCGAAATTCATCGAAGCCGCCCCCCAACGCCCCACCTTGGGATGCGATGGCCCTCGCGCCCGGATGCGCCGGCCAAAGGGATGCTCGATCAGCCTGCGTCGCAAGGTGAACCGTCGGTAAAACCGCACCGGTGCCGCATTGTCCCACACCTCGCGCACCTGCAACACGCCCTCGTCACCAAAAACCCGCAAGCGGTGATCATGGGAGGCCACAATCGAGCAGGTGAGCCGCGCCATCGGGCCCGCCTCGAAGAACAGCGTGGCCACTGAAACATCGGGCGTTCGCGCGGCACCGGGCTTGTCGGGAATGACCTCGGCCGAGGCCGACACCACCCGCGTCACGCTGCCGAACATCGCGATAAGCCAGCTTAGCACATAGCCCGCGTGCTCGAGCGTGCAGCCAACCGCGAATTCATCCGCATGAGGCCACGCAGCCCCACTCTCGCTCTGCCATTTGGCATAAGGCGCCTGCGGGATGAAACCGTCATCCATCTCGGCATAGATCAGCCTTGGGGTGCCCGCCACCCCGCGCTGCACCGCGCCGATCAGCACCTGCGCCGCCTCGCCCAGCACCGATGAGGGCGCAGAAACCAGCATCAGCCCGCGCGCCTCCGCCAGATCATGCAGGGCACGGGCCTGCGACAACTCCAGCGTCAGGGGCTTTTCACACCACACATGATGCCCCGCCTCGAGACAGGTGCGGCTCACGGCATAATGCGCCGACGGGTTGGTGAGGTTCAGCACCACATCGCCGGGGCCAAGCCGCGCCAAGAGCGCCGCCAAGGTCGCCTCGGTGGCAACGCCCCAATGCGCGGCAAAGGCGGCCAATCGCGTCGGGTCGTGGTCATGGGCGGCGATCACGGCAATCTCGGGATGGGCGGCGAGCGACCGCATGTAGAGATCGGCCACGAATCCGCAGCCCACCAGCGCCACGCGCCCCAGCCTTGCCTCTCGGCTGCTGTTCCCTTTGCCCTCTGCCTGCATCATTGCCCCTGTGTCTCGTCCTCTGGGTAATCACAGGATCATGGCGAGAATCTGACCATTTCCCTACAGTTTCAAGCCTTTGCGCTGCTCTGATGCCGCGCGGGCACAGTCGCCCGACATACGGCCCTCAAAGCCACGCATTTTCGCCCTAGTGTCACCATGGGCTGCAGTTGATATAGCATCAAAGGCCGCGACTGTCGCAGGGGGATCGGGTGGAATTTCATGTTCAGGATCAGGTCATACGCATCGCGCCCCGCGATGCCCCGCACCTGCTGGCGGTCCTGACCGAGCGGTTTCGGGCGCGGCGCGGCTTTGCTCTGGCGACGCTCAATCTCGATCATCTGGTAAAACTGCAGCAGGATCGCGCCTTTCTGGCGGCCTATGCGCAGCATGATCTGGTGGTGGCGGATGGCAACCCGGTGGTGTGGCTGTCGCGCCTTGCCGGGCGTCCCGTGGGGCTGGTGCCCGGGGCCGACATGGTGGTGCCGATGGTGCGGCTGGCGGCTGAGGCGGGGGTCAGCGTGGCCCTTGTGGGCAGCACAGAGGCGGCCTTGCGCGCCGCAGGCGAGGGGCTCTGCGCCCGCGTGCCGGGGCTGGTGATCGCGGAGCGGATTGCACCGGCCATGGGGTTTGATCCGATGGGCCAGCAGGGGGCCGAAGTCATAGCCGCGCTGCGCGCCTCGGGTGCGGGCCTCTGCCTCTTGGCGCTTGGCGCGCCCAAGCAAGAGATTTTCGCCGCTCGCGCCCATGCGACACTCCCGCATATGGGCTTTGCCAGCATCGGTGCGGGGCTCGATTTCATCGCCGGGGCGCAGCCGCGTGCGCCCCTTTGGGTGCGGCGTCTGGCGCTCGAATGGCTGTGGCGCGCTCTGTCCAGCCCGCGCCGGATGGTGCCGCGCTATGCACGTTGCGCGGCTATTTTACCGGGGTTGATGGTTGCGGCGTGGCGTCTGCGCGGCTGACGCTCTGCCGCTTTGGCCCCCAGAGTGCCGCCGCCCCGAGAATCACACCTGCGACCGTGGCGATCATCCCCGCCGCACTGACCGCATTGTCATAGCCCAGCCAGAGCGGGCCGTAACCAGCCAGCACATAGCCCAAGACCGCCGAGACCGTGGCAAAGACCACGCTCCACGCCACCTGACGCCCCAAGCGGTCCGTCATCAACCGGGCGCTTGCGGGCGGGCAGATGAACATCGCGATCACGATGATCGACCCCACCGCGTCAAAGGCCGCGACCGCCGCCAATGCCGCCACCGCCACTAGGGCGAGGCCCAAGAGGGCCGTGGGGATACCCATGGCGCGGGCAAATCCCTCGTCAAAGGTGGCGATCACCAGTGGCCGCCACAGCACCGCGAGAAAGAGCGCCGTGCAGAGCAGCGCCGCGCCCATGCGCCCCAATTCAGGCGGCAATCCCGCCAAGGCCGCCGGATCGGTCAGCGCGCCCCAGCCATAGCCATCCAGCCAGATGAGGCTTTCGAGATTGCCGTAAAGTGCGTGTTGCACATCAAGATGCACGCCGGACGCGGCGCTTTGTTCCAAGAGCAGCACGCCGCCTGCGAACATGGCGGTAAAGACCACGCCCATTGCTGCCCCCGGCTCGATCCGACCCAGACGGCGGATCACCTCGATCAGGATCACCGCCACCATCGCAGCCGCCGCCGCCCCCAGCATCATCGGCCCGGTGGCGACCAAGCCGGTGACAAGGAACCCCGCCACGATCCCCGGCAACACCACATGGCTGATCGCATCCCCAATCAGCGCCTGTCGCCGCAGCAACAGGAAATTCCCCGGCAGCGCACAGGCCACCGCCGCCGCAATGCCAATGAGCAGCGGCGTGAGCGACAGCATGACGAAATCCTGTCCCATCACACTGTCCCCGCCGGTCCAAGGCCCCGGTCAAGGGCTGCAATCTGATCGCCTGTCAGCACCTCTTCCAAGGGTGTCAGCCCGTCATAGCGCGCCGCTGCCGCCTCGA
>NZ_JAGPVV010000228.1 GCF_018066915.1 Roseovarius sp. | reverse complement strand
TGCCGCTCTTGGTGACGGAGTTGACCGAGGCCGGGCGCGGGGCATGGGCGCGCAACGAGGTGATGATCAAGCGTCTGGCACGGGTCGAGAGCCTGAGCGATGTGGATGCCTTCCCCAAGGGCTGCGTCACTGTGGCGGTGGAGGGCGGCAGCTTTGGCCTGCCTCTGGCCGATATCATCGACGTGGCCGAGGAAAAGGCGCGGCTGGAAAAAACGCTGGCCAAGCTGGAAAAGGAATTGGGCGGGCTGCGTGGGCGGCTGAACAACCCCAATTTCGTGGCCTCCGCCCCCGAAGACGTGGTGGACGAGGCGCGCGAAAACCTGGTCCTGCGCGAGGAAGAAGACGGCAAATTGCGCGCGGCGCTCGCACGGCTCGCAGAACTGGGCTGAGGCCCGCGCCTGCCGCGACCAAAGGACCGCTGCCCCAAGGCGGCGGTCCTGTCATGGCGGGCGGCCGATTGCGCGCAAAGGTGCGCCCTGCTGTCGAGAGATCACGCGAAGTATCTTTGGAGGCCATGCAAAGCCCGCAAGTCAGGTGCATACTGAGGTTGTGCAGGACACTGTCCCACATGCGGGAGACCAAATCCAAATGCGTAAGTCGCTGGAAACCGTCTACGAATACAACGGCAGCCGTGCCAGCCTGATGGATGGCGGTCTCTTGAATTCCAGTCTCATCGACTGGCATGCCGGGGGCTTGCTTGCCTTGATAGAGACCCCCGACAAAATCCTGTCGCAGGCAGCGGATGGGCTTTGCAGGTTCAGCCTGCGGAATGGGTCGGTCCGGCATCAACCGCTCGACTATATCGGTTCGGGCCGTGTCTCGGCGGTCAGCAGGCGCGGGCGTCCGTTGTGCTCGCGGGCGGTGACGGCCTTTGCCGTCAACGGGCAAATCTACCTGATTGCGGCACGGGGTCTGCCGCCTCTGTCCGGCATGTCGATCACCTTCGATGTCGATGCGAACGTCACGTACAGCCTCACTTCATTTCCACCTCGCTTGGTAAAGGGCAAAACCATGGAAACTCTGTCTGGACATACGCCGATCAAGACCTCCGCCGTTGGACCCAACCTTCTGGCACTCGCGCGGGATCGCCGCGTCGCCGCCGTCAATGCCCACCCTCGGCTGGCCTATGTCGCGCGGTTGCGCGACCATATGGGGCTTCAGCATGAGATCGCCTTTGCGACCTCGGCCGAGTTTGAAACCGTCGAGAAGAACACGCGAGAAAGCGGCCTTTGCAACAAGATCGAAGTGCTGGACATGAATGTGCGCGCGATCAAGCCGCGCCCTCTGGTGTTGTCGCCCTGCCAGCGTATCAAGGCGTATCACGCCCTGGCAATCGCGGCGGAATAAGGCAGGCGAGCGCGCGTCGTCAAAAGACGTCGTGCGGTGGCAAAGCCTGTCGAATCAAAGACCGCGTAGCAAGCTTGGCTTGGTGTCAGGCGCGCGTCCAGCGGTGCATCACGTCACCGCCCAAGGCGCGCGTTTCGACCAGCCGGTAGCGTGGGGCTTCGGTGAGGCGGGCAAGGCCCAGCGCGCCCACGCCCGGCAGCCCTTCGGCCCCGATGGCCAGACCGGCGGTAAAGCCGATCAGCTCATCCACCAGACCCGCCGACAAGAGCGAGGCCGCGAGCGCGCCGCCCCCTTCGCAAAAGACCCGCGTCAGCCCTTCGGTGCCCAGCGCCCGAAGCACCGAGGCCGGATCGACCTGACCTTGCGTGACCTCACAGGGCAAGAGCCGCGCGCCGATGCCGTGCCAGGCCGTGACCAGCGCCGGATCGACATGCGGCCCATGGCAGAGCCAGAGCGGCACATCGCGCGCCGTGCGCGCAAGGTTGGAGAGGAGCGGCAGATCAAGGCGGCGCGAGACCACGACGCGCACCGGCTGACGCCGCGCGCCCATGTCGCGGACGGTCAGCATGGGATCATCGGCGCGCGCGGTGCCTGCGCCCACCATCACCGCATCATGGCGCGCGCGCATCGCATGCACCACGCGCCGCGCCTCTGGCCCGGTGATCCACTGGCTATGGCCGGTGGCGGTGGCGATGCGGCCATCAAAGCTTGAGGCGAGTTTGAGCGTCACCAGAGGCCGCCCGATTTCATTGCGCATGAGGAACCCGGCCAGATCGCGCCCGGCCTCATTGGCCAGAACCCCGGTGCGCACCTCGATGCCTGCCGCGCGCAGCATGGCAAAGCCGCGCCCGGCGACACGCGGGTCGTTGTCGTCAAAGGGGGCCACCACCCGCGCGATACCTGCCGCAATCAGCGCGTCGGCGCAGGGCGGGGTTTGGCCGTGGTGCGCGCAAGGCTCGAGCGAGACATAGGCCGTCGCCCCCCGCGCCAAGGCCCCGGCCTGCGCCAGCGCCTGTGGTTCGGCATGGGGCCGCCCGCCCGGCGCGGTCGATCCGCGCCCGACGATGCGGCCATCCTTGACGATGACGCAGCCCACGGCAGGGTTGGGCGCGCATTGCCCCATGCCCCGCCGCCCCAGCGACAGGGCCAGCGCCATAAAGCGGGCGTCGGCGGCGCTCACGCGTCCGGTTTGGGATTATGGGCCGCGTCCTCGGGCCGCAATTCGCTGACAAAGCGGTCGAAATCATCCGCTTCCTGGAAATTCTTGTAGACGCTGGCAAAGCGGACATAGGCCACGGTGTCGATCCGGGCCAAGCTCTCCATCACGATCTCGCCCACGGTTTTCGAGGGAATATCGGTCTCGCCCATGCTTTCCAACCGTCGCACGATGCCGGAAATCATCTGTTCGATGCGCTCAGGCTCTATGGGGCGTTTCTGGAGCGCGATCCGGATCGAGCGTTCCAGCTTGTCGCGGTCGAAATCCTCGCGGCGGCCGTTCGATTTGACCACGACGAGGTCGCGCAGTTGCACCCGCTCATAGGTGGTAAAACGCCCGCCGCAGCCGGGGCAAAACCTGCGTCTGCGGATCGAGACATGCTCTTCCGCCGGGCGCGAATCCTTGACCTGTGTGTCGATATTTCCGCAAAACGGGCAGCGCATTGGCCGTCCCCCTTTTCTGTCCTTGCCTCTTGGGTCATGGGTCTGATGCCCAGTTATCCACAGCCACTATAGGACAGCCGCAAGGTTTTGGGTAGGGGGGATTTTAGCGCCCCAGATCATGGGGCCAAACCGGATCTAAAAGCCGTAATCGACCGTTCCGGCGCGGCATTTGAGATGCGCAATCTCGCCTTTTTCGTCCTGCATCACCACCACACCGCCAAAGCGGCTGTCGGGTTTGCTGTCATCGACCGCGTCGAATTTGTCAAAGCCTGCATAGACTTCGTAGATCACGGCATTGTTGCGCAGGCGCACCGCCTCCCAGATGGTGCGGCCGATGCCGGGCCATGGCACAAACTCGGCCCCCTCGCCGATGGGGCGCGTGAGCGCAAGTTCCGGCGTGCCACCTTTGGGACCAAAGCGGTAGCTGACTTGGGTCTCGCTGCGGCAGACCTGCAACGCCTTGCCGCCCCGCTCCATGTCGCAGTCGAGAAAGAGCGTCTGGCCCTCGGGACAGGCGGCGGCAGGCAGGGCTAGGACGCTCAAAAGGGCCGCAATCCATCCGCGCATCTGCCGCCCCCCCTGCCCTTGTGCCTGCTCAGTTTTCCGACAGAGCGACCTTCATATCCGTGACCTGATAGATCACCTCGCCATCGGCCTCGACCCGGCCATTGGCGACACCCATGGTCAGGCGCCGCGTCTGCACCGCCTTGGTGAAATCGACGTAATAGGTCAGCATCTTGCGGTCGGGCCGCACCATGCCGGTCAGCTTGACCTCGCCCACGCCCAGCGCATAGCCGCGCCCCTGCCAGCCGCGCCAGCCGAGGTTGAAGCCGGTCAGTTGCCAGAGCCCATCAAGACCCAGACAGCCAGGCATGATCGGGTTGCCGGGGAAATGGCATTTGAAAAACCACAGGTCCGGGGTGATGTCGAATTCCGCCACCACATGCCCTTTGCCATGCGCCCCGCCATCGCCGGAAATCTCGGTGATCCGGTCCATCATCAGCATGGGCGGTTCGGGCAATTGCGCGTTGCCCGGTCCGAACAACTCGCCTCGGGCGCATTTAAGCAGGTCATCGCGATCGAAGCTGCTTGGATAATCGGCCATGCAGGCGGCCCCCTTCATTGCAAATACCGGTCTTTGCCCCCTCTATCATCCCGCAAAAGGCGCATGCAAGCCTGCGACATCACCGCGCCTCGATTTGCCCGACGCAGGAAATTAATTGAAACCACCCCCATGCAGGCCCTATATTGGGTGAAACACGGGATGAATGACACGATGACAACCTTTGCCACGATGACCAAAGAGGCAGGTTCGACTGCCGCGAAATGGCTCTCTGATGCGGGATTGCGCCCCACGCGTCAGCGCGTGACGCTGGCAAATCTGCTGATCGGGGACGGGCAGCATCGCCATGTGACCGCCGAGAGCCTCTATGCCGACGCGCAGAACGGCGACGAGGCGGTGTCTTTGGCCACGGTCTACAACACGCTGCGCGCCTTTTGCGATGCGGGATTGGTGCAGGAGGTGACGGTGGATGGCTCCAAAAGCTATTTTGACACCAATACGGTCGATCATCCGCATTTCTACTGGGAAGACGAGAACCGGCTGAGCGACGCTCCGGCCGCCGAGTTGGAAATCACCCGCCTGCCCAAGGCCCCGGCCGGAGCCGAGATCACATCCGTGGATGTGGTGATCCGCCTGCGCCGCACCAAGTGACGCAGCGCCGTATGCGCGCCGTCAGCTATACGCGCTTTGGCGCGCCCGTTGATGTTCTGGAACTGAGCGAGGTTGACACCCCCACCCCCGGTGTGGGTGAGGTGCTGGTGCGACTGCATGTCTCGGGGGTCAACCCGTCGGATGCCAAGGCGCGCGCGGGCAACCGCCCCGGCGTGACCAAGCCCGCCTATCCGCGAATCATCCCTCAGTCGGACGGGGCCGGCGTGATCGAGGCGGTGGGTGCGGGCGTCAATCCGGGCCGCATCGGTCAGCGCGTCTGGGTCTGGAACGGCCAGTGGCAGCGCAGCCATGGCACCGCCGCCGAGTTTATCGCCCTGCCTGCGGTGCAGGCCGTGCCCCTGCCCGAAGGAGTGTCCTTTGACGTGGGCGCAACGCTTGGGATTCCGGGTCTCACGGCGGCGCAGACGGTGTTTGGCGGCGGCGATGTGGCGGGGCAGACACTCCTCATCTCGGGCGGCGCGGGGGCGGTCGGGCATAATGCCGTGCAACTGGCCCATGCCGCCGGGGCCCACGTGATCGCCACCTCATCGGCCTCTGCGATGGAGCGGGTGCGCGCGGCGGGGGCGGCACATGTGTTCGATTACGCCGATCCCGATCTTGCGGCGCAGATCATGGCGGCGACGGATGGGCGCGGTGTGACCCGCGCCATCGAGGTGGAATTCGGCCAGAACGCGGGCCTTTTGGCCGAGGTCATGGCCCCAAATGGCACCATCGCCGCCTATGGCTCGGGCAAGGACATGGCACCGACCTTGCCCTTTGGCCCCTATCTCTTCAAGGCGCTCAAGATCGACATCACGCTGATCTATATCCTGCCTTGGCCTGCGCGCGAGGCGGCGATTGCCCGGCTGCATGCCGCACTTGAGGCGGGCACGCTGCGCCCCGAGATCGCCCTGCGCCTGCCGCTCGCAGACTGTGCCGCAGCGCATGAGGCGGTGATGACGCCGGGACGCGCGGGCGCGGTGCTGCTCGATATCGGCTAAGCGGCCTTGAGCGGCGGGCGCGCAGCAAACCACCTTGATATTTTTCAGTTTAAAATCATATATTTGATCTAAATCTGATCCCCGCCTCGGAATATTCTCCGGGGCGGTGCGTTTTCACACAACGAGATCATCAACACGCTCATTGAATGACGAAAAGGAACGGGTCATGACGACACCAACACTCAGCAGGCGCCTCTTTGTTGCAGCCCTCGCCGGAGGCGCGCTGACAGCGGCCACCGGATGCGTGCCCAATATGCCAGTGATCCAGATGCCAGTGATCCAATTGCCGGGGGCGTCGGCGCAGCTTGGGTTTGGGCTCTGGGCGGGGGTGCCCGGCGCAAAATTCGGGGACCGGATCAATCGGACCGTCGATGTCCGCCGGATCGTGGGACCGCGCAGTTGGACCCATCCGGTGACAGGCCAGCGCATGACGGTCTATGTGCGCACGAAATGGGAAAAATCCGGCACCAAGACCAGCTATTACACGCTCCGCCCGGACGGCACGGCGCTGGCGCGGGTTCTGGACAGACGACCGGGGGCCGCCGACCGGTATTTCACCGACGATGCCTTTTTCCCGGTTGGCCCGTGGCGGAGCGGGATGTCCCGCAGCTACGACATGGCGCAGCATGTGGGCGGCAAGGCGACGCGCTACCGGGTGACGATCACGGTGACTAAATCGTCTTTTACCCACAAGGGGCGACCCGGCTCGATGGAGTATATCTGGACCGAGCGGAACCAATCGGGACGCAAGACCAAGGAACTGCGCTATATCTACAGCCCCGGCATCGGGTTGGCGGATGTCGATAACCTGATGAAATGAGCAGACGCGCGACCGGGGCCAAAGAGCACCGGTCGCGCGTATTGGGGTGTGGCTGCTCAGGTGATGGCCACCAGTTCGATGGCAAAGGTCAGGTCCTTGCCCGCGAGCGGGTGGTTGGCATCGAGCACGACCTCTTGATCCGTTACCTCGGCCACCGTCACCGGCAGAACCTGACCCTGCGGGGTCTGCATCTGCAACTGTGTGCCCAGATCAAGCGGGATTTCCGCCGGAATCTCGGTGCGGGGCACGGCTTGACGGGCGTTGGGATCAGGCTGGCCATAGGCCATGTCGGCGGGCACCTCGACGGTCTTTTTCTCGCCCACGGCCATGCCGGGGATGGCGGCATCGAGGCCGGGGATGATCTGGCCCGAGCCGACGGTGAATTCGAGCGGGTCACGCCCGGCGCTCGAATCAAAGGTTGCGCCATCGGCCAGCGTGCCGGTGTAGTGAATACGGACGGTATCGCCCGGTTTAACCTGCGTCATGGAATCTCCAATCTGTTCGGGGAGGATGGGTTTACAAGGCCACGCAGGGTTTGCGCGGGTGCTTGAGGCGACTGCGAGCCAATTTAGGCACCCCGCTCCGGATTTGCAAACCGATGCCTGCGCGCACGCGCGCGCCTGCGACCTGCACCCTCACGCGCCCGTGTAGTTTCCATGGTCTTCGGGGTCTTTTCCCCCCTGCCGTTCCGTGACAGTCTGCGCGCAATCACCGAGGGGGACACCATGCCGATCACCACCTGCATTTTCGATGCCTATGGCACGCTCTTTGACGTGGCCGCCGCCGCGCGCAATGCCGCAACCGAACCGGGGCGCGAGCGCTTTGCCAAGCATTGGCCCGCGATTGCGGAAAAATGGCGGCTGAAACAGTTGCAATATACCTGGCTGCGGGCGGTCATGGGGCAACATATCGGGTTCTGGCAGGTCACACAGGACGGGCTGGATTGGGCGCTGGAGGCGGAGGGGCTGCAAGACGATACCGCGCTGCGTGATCGGCTGTTGCAGCTTTATTGGGAGCTTGAGGCCTATGCTGAGGTGCCCGCCATGCTCAGTGCGCTGAAAGCGGCGGGGATGAATACCGCGATCCTCTCGAACGGATCACCGGACATGCTGCAGGGGGCGGTGAAATCGGCCGGGATTGGCGATCTGCTCGACGATGTGCTGTCGGTCGAAAGCGTTGGCATCTTCAAGCCTGCACGCGTGGTCTATGATCTGGTGGGGCAGCGGTTTGGCTGCGCGCCCGACGAGGTGCTCTTTGTGTCGTCGAATGGCTGGGATGCGTCTGCGGCATCGGGCTATGGGTTCACCACCGCCTGGGTCAACCGCGCGGGCGATCCGGTGGACCGGCTGCCCGCCACACCGCGCCACCAGTTGCGCGACCTGACGGGTATTCCCGATCTGGCGCGCGGCTGATGGGGTGCTTTACCGCCTCGGACGGCGTGACACTCCATTACACCGATCAGGGCGCGGGCGCGCCGATCCTCTGCTTGGCCGGGCTCACGCGCAACAGCGCCGATTTCAGCTTTGTCTTGCCCCATCTGGCGGGGTATCGCGTGATCTGCATGGATTATCGCGGGCGCGGGCACTCCGAGCATGCCCCCGATTTCATGTCCTACAACATCCTGCGCGAAGGGCAGGATGCGATTGAATTGATGGATCATCTGGGGCTGGACCGCGTCACGCTGATCGGCACCTCGCGCGGCGGGTTGATTGCCATGGCGCTGGCCTATGGGCACCCTGCGCGCCTGCGCGGTGTCGTGCTCAATGACATTGGGCCAGAGGTGGCCCCCATCGGGATCGAGCGGATCATGGATTACGTGGGGCGCGAACCGGCGCAGCCCGATCTGGACAGTTGCGCCGCCGCTCTCGCCCATGTCCATGCCAAAGGTTTTCCCGGTGTGCCGCTCAGTCGCTGGCGGCAACAGGCCGAATTCATGTTCTACGAGAAACCGGGCGGCGGCCTTGGCCTGCGTTATGACGCGCGGCTCCGCGATGCGCTGGTGGGGCAAGCGGGGGCAGGTGAGGCGGTGGACCTCTGGCAGCTTTTCGACGCGCTCAAGGATATTCCAACCGCCGCAATCCGGGGGGCGAATTCCGACCTCCTGAGCCTTGAAACCTT
>NZ_JAGPVV010000227.1 GCF_018066915.1 Roseovarius sp. | reverse complement strand
ACATGGCGGCCATCCTCGGACAACGCCACAGTGGGGAGCGCAACACTCTCGAACGGCCAGTCGCGGGCACCCAGCCCCAGATCGCGGCGCACCGATGGGTTGAGATTATAGAGCAGATGCGCCAAACGTGGCGCGCCGCTGGCATCGGGGGCGGCCATGCCGCCCAGATGCGGCGCGCGCTCCAGCAGGCACACAGATTGCCCCACCCGCGCCAGCACCCCCGCCGCCGCCAGACCATTCAGCCCGCCGCCGATCACGACGCTGTCAAAGGTGCGCGTGGCGCTCATGCCGCATAGCCCTTGCGCGGGGCGCGGGGCCATTCGCGGCGCAGGATGGCGCGGGCGGCATTGGCCCCCGGTGCCGCCATCACCCCGCCGCCCGGATGGGCGGACGAGCCGCAGAGATAGAGGCCCCCGATGGGCGAGCCATAACCGGAATAGCCGGGCACGGGTCGGTTGAAGAAAAGCTGATCAAAGGTCAACTCACCCTGAAAGATATTGCCCTCGGTCAGCCCGACCTCGGTTTCCAATTCAAGCGGCGAGCGGACCTCCATATGCTGAATACGCTCGCGGATATCCGGGCAGGCGATGGTGATCTGATCAAGCACTGTCTCGGCCAGCGCATGACGCGCGGCGTCCGTCCAGTTCTGGCCGCTGCGCTGGCCCTCGGACGCCAGATCATAGGGCGCGTATTGCACAAAGACCGTCATCATGTGGCTGCCGGGCGGGGCCATGGTCGGGTCGATCTGGCTGGGAATCAGCATGTCGATATAGGGGCGCGCCGACCAGCGCCCGGCCTTCCAGTCGTCATAGGCACGCTCCAACTCCCAGAGGCTTTGGGACACATGCAGGTCGCCGCGCAGAAAGCTGGCATGCGCGGGCGCGGCGGGAAAGGCGGGCAGGCGGTCGAGCGCGATGTTGAGCTTGGCCGAGGAACCGCGGATCTTGAACCGCTCCACCGCGCGGGTGAACTCCTCGGGCAGGGCGGCGCGGTCGACATGGTTCAGGAACGTGCGTTTCACATCCATGTTCGACGCCACGACCGGCGCATGAAATTCGGTGCCATCCTCCAGCGCCACGCCGGTCACGCGCCCCTCCTTGATGAGGATTTGGGCCACGCCAGCGCCAACATGAATGGTGCCGCCCGCCGCCTCAAACGCCGCGCCGAGCGCATTTGAAATCGCCCCCATTCCGCCCCTGGCAAAGCCCCAGGCCCCGATGCCGCCGTCGATATCGCCCATGTAATGATGCAAGAGCACATAGGCCGTGCCCGGCGAATAGACGCCCAGCCCCGTGCCGATGATGCCCGACCCGGCCAGATGCGCCTTGATCAGATCGCTCTCAAAATGCTCGTCCAGAAGATCGCCAATGGACATGGTCCAGAACCGCAACGTTTCGGCAAGCTCCTTGCGCCCCAGCCCATGCGCCTGTTTCACCATATAGGCCATCTCGCCCAGATCGCGCGGGCGCAGCGAGGCGGGATCAGGCGCATCGCGCAAGAGGAAGGGGCGGATGAACCGGCATTGCCGCAGGATCATCTGCGCATAGCGCGGATAGGCATCGGCATCGCGGGGCGAGTGGCGCGCCATTTCGCGGTGCAGGGCGTGATGATCCGAATAATAAGCGAAGTAATCGCCCTCAGGCGTGAAACTGGCACCACCCTCGTAGGGGATCACCTGTAGGCCATACTTCGGCAGGTCGAGATCGCGGACAATCTCGCGCCGCAAGAGCGAGCAGACATAAGAGCAGTTGGAATAGGTCCAGCCCTCGTGCAGCGACCGGCTGACCGCCGCGCCGCCGATCCAGTCGTTCTTTTCCACGACCAGCACCTGACGACCGGCGCGTGCCAGATAGGCGGCGGCAGTCAGCCCGTTATGGCCCGCGCCGATGATGATGGCGTCAAATGAGGATTGGGGTCGCATGGCGTTGCTCCTGTCGTCATCCTAGCCAAAGCCGAATTCGGCGTAAAGTTTTTTTGAGCGCTCAAATAAATATTTTTGGGCTGACGTGCCGCACCGCCTGTGGCATGGATGGGGAAACCACCGGACAAAGGGTCAGACGTGGGCGAGGTGACGACCAGAAAACCGCGAAAAGAGCGCAAGGAGAATGCCGAACGCCGCCGCAGGCAGCTCTTGGATGCGGCGCGGCGGTCGATCCTGACGCATGGTCTGGCACGCACCACACTCGCCACCGTCGCGGAGGAGGCGGGGCTGTCGCAGGGCGTGGCGGTGTTTTATTTCACTTCCAAGAGCGGGCTGCTGACCGAAACGCTGCGCGATCTCTATGAAGGCTATGAGAGCCTGTGGATGCGGGCGCTTGAGGGGGCGGGCGATGCGCCGCTCGACCGCCTGATGGCCCTGCTCGCGGCGGATTTCAGCGCCGAGGCCTGTGGCCCCGATGTCCTGCCGCTCTGGTTCGCGTTTTGGGGCGAGTTGCGCTTTACCGGCCAGTATGCCGAGGTCGCGGCAGAGTTCGATGCCCGGCGGCATGCGGTGCTGTCGGATATCTGGGCCGCCCTCGTGCCCGAGGTCAGCCGCACCGAAGCGGACCAACTGGCCGAATGGATGGAATCGCTGACCGATGGCTATTGGCAACGCCTGCATCTGGCCCCCGAGAGCTATGACCGCGCCCGCGCTCTATCGGCAAGCAAGGTGTGCTTGTCGCGGTTGGTGCCGGACCTGCTGCGCGCGCCGCCCGGCTGACGCGGCGCACTCAGCCCTCGGGGCGGTTCGAAGGATCAAGGGCCGCGTAGAATTTGCGCAGGTATTTGGGCACATGCCAGATACAGGGCGTGCCCGCGGGGATAAAGAACACATCGCCGGCGGTGAAGTGATGCCGCGTGCCGTCTGCCTCGGTCAGATACACCTCGCCTTCCAGAATCCGCGCCATTTCGTGATAGGGAAACGGCTCCAACTCGGTGTTGAGCACCTGAGTATCCCAGAGACCCACATCGAAATTCCCAAGATCATTGCTGAAGAGGTTGCGGTCACGCTGTGGCGTGCTGGTGTCTTCCATCAATTCTGCATCGGTCAGCGTCATATCGGGCGAGAGCACGATCACGCCACACTCTGCCGTCAGACCCTGCGGCGCTGCGGCGCGCGGATCGTTGTAGGTCATGAAGAATTTTCTCACGGACCCGTCTTGTTGCCAACGGACGGGGATGCCGTTGCGGATGGCCGCGCATTGCCCCGCTTTGGCCGCGACACCGGCGCCAGAACCATCGAGCACGCGGAACGCGCCCTCGTGAAGGACGATGAACTCATCCCCCGGAAAGGGACCAAAGGACTCTTGCATCGGGGATGAATCCCAGACGCCGACGATCAAGCCTAGGGCGGCGTCGGCAAAGTAGACATGCAGGGCCTGCGCCTCTGGCGGGGTTTCAAACTCGGCCGGGTCAATGGGCACGGGTGTGAGCCCCTCTGGCCCATTGGCATGCAGGCGGATGATTCCGGTTCTGTTGCGCATTCCTTGTCTCCCTCGCCCTGTTTCGCCGCGGCAAACTGCGCGGTCCTTGATCACTCTCGCCCCGCGGGCCACCCCCGGCCGGGGCGCGCCGAGCAAAATGCTTGACTCGATTCCCCAATGGCTGAAATGATTGAATGACCATTCAATGACATGCCCGAGCGACGGAAAATGTCAACTGTCCTGAGCCTTGGCGCGTGAACCACAACGATTGCGTGACGGGACCCGTCTTCAAGATGGGCCCGCGCCAACAGGGGAGACTGGGACCACATGGACATTCTGGACCAACTGGGCGCTGTGCGCCAAGGCAAGCTCAGCCGTCGGAAATTCACCAAAGGGTTGCTGGCGGCTGGGGTGGCACTGACCACGGTGCCGTTGCCCGCGCGGCGTGCGCGTGCCGCCGAGGGCGATCAGGCCACCTATTTCACTTGGGGGGGCTATGACATCCCCGAACTCTTTGGTCCCTATCAGGAAAAGAACGGCGCACTGCCGAATTTCGCCATTTTCGGCGGCTCGGAAGAGGCGCTGACCAAGATGCGCGGCGGCTTTGTCGTCGATGTCTCGCACCCCTGCAATCAGTCGATGCCGCGCTGGGTGCAGACCGGGCTGTTTCAGCCGATTGACACATCACGCGTCGCCAACTGGGGCGATGTGATCCCGGAACTGGTCGATTTGCCGGGCAATGACCCCGAGGCGGGCAAGGTCTGGATGGCGCCGTTTGATTGGGGGCAGACCTCTGTCACCTATCGCACAGACCTTGTGGAGTTAGAGGGCGAGGAAAGCTGGGACATCCTGTGGGACCCGCGCTATTCTGGGCGGCTGGGGTCACTGGCCTCGGGCGGGGATGCGTGGTGGTG
>NZ_JAGPVV010000210.1 GCF_018066915.1 Roseovarius sp. | reverse complement strand
CCTTGACGCCTTGCGTATCAAGCACGCCGCGCAGGATGTGGTAACGCACACCGGGAAGGTCTTTTACACGGCCGCCACGGATCAGAACCACAGAGTGCTCCTGAAGGTTGTGGCTCTCGCCGGGAATGTAGCTGATGACCTCAAAGCCATTGGTCAGGCGCACCTTGGCAACCTTCCGCATGGCCGAGTTCGGCTTCTTCGGCGTCGTGGTATAGACGCGCGTGCAGACGCCACGCTTTTGCGGGCAGCCCTGAAGATGCTGTGACTTGGTGGTTCTGACTTTCGGCTGCCGCGGCTTGCGGATCAGCTGTTGGATCGTTGGCATTCCGGTTATTTCCCCGTCTCTCAACACATGTGTCTGCACAAGGACCAGCCCCATGCGGTTAATCAAAAGCGAATCGCGCGTCCGCAATACGCAAAGACCGCAATCGCACCCTGTCCATCGGGTCCGACGCGGTGGGTTTCCAGAGGATCGGGGCGCATTCGCCCGGATCTTGACCACTACAGTTCTGATACAGGCGACGGGGCGACCCCCTCAGCCATGGATGGGGCGCGTATAGGGGGAGTCGCGGGGGTTGTCAACAGGTCCGGACTTGCGTTCACCACAGGCCGATGCCACAGTTGATCCCAGCAGTCTAAGGCATGCAGGGCAGGATGGAAAATGCAAATTCGCAGGTGATCGGCCTGTGCCGTTTTTCCTATCCAGCCCTCGGTGGTTTTCAGGTCGAACATACCGAAACCGCAGAGCGCGAGGCTTATTTATACGCCCCCGAACGCATGCAGGAACGCTTTCGCCTGTTCGAGGAATTCACTCTGCCGCCGCTGCGCGCACAGAGCGACCCGGATTTCACGTTACTGGTGGTCATCGGCCCCAACATGCCCCGCCATGACCACGAGCGGCTGATGGATAATCTCGCCACCCTGCCACAGGCCCGCGTCGTGATCCGCGAACCGGGGCGTCACCGCGATGTCATGCGCGAGGTCATCAACGCAGCCGTTCTCGACAGCGATCAACCCTCCTTGCAATTCCGCATGGATGATGATGATTCAGTCTCTGTCCGCTTTGTCGAACGCCTGCGCAAACTGGCCCAGGCCGCGCGCGGCCTCTTGCGCAGCAACCGCCATGTCGCGATTGATTTCGTCAACGGCTTTGTCGCCACCCCCACGCCAGAGGGTATTCTGGCCGCGGCCACGTTTCAGCACATGTGGACCCCGGCACTCGCCATATCGGTCCGTCCTGGCGTGCGCCATACGATCATGAACTATTCCCACGCCCGCCTCTGGCAGACCATGCCGACCCTGTCCTCGCCCGAGGAGCCGATGTTTGTGCGCGGCCACAACGGCTATAACGACTCGCGCCAGAAAGAAGGGGTGCGGATGCCCAAGCTGTCGCTGCTGGATACCGCAGGCGAGGCGCTCTTTCGCGATCACTTTCACATCGACGCGGATCGGGTCCGCGCCAGCTTTCGCTAGGGGACCGGAAAAGATGCGCGTGATCGGAATTTGCCGGTTTTCCTACCCTGCCTTGGGCGGCTTCAAACGCATGCATGACACGGTCGAAGAGCGTGAGGCCTATCTCTATGCCCCCGCCCGGATGGAGCTGCGCTTTCGCCACTTCGAATGTCTGACCCTGCCCTCCATCGCGGCGCAGCAGAACCCCGATTTCACCTTTCTCGTGATGATCGGGCAGAACATGCCGAAACTCTACCGCGACCGGCTGCAGGATCTCACCGCCCCCGTGCCGCAGATCAAGATCATCGAGAGCGAACCGATGAAGCATCGCCTTGCCATGCAACTGGCGATCAAGGAGGAACTGGGCGAGGATACCGACCTATCCATGCAATTCCGCCTCGATGATGATGATGCCGTCGGTCTCAGCTTTGTGCGCAGCCTGCGCTGGTTCGAGAAACACACCCGCACCATGCGCAAAAGCTGGCGTTACATGGCCATCGACTATAACCGGGGCTATTCCGTCACCCTGTCCGAGCATGGGATCATTGCCGAAGCGCTTCAGGCACCGTTCTGGGCCTGCGGTCTCGCCGTGCTCTTTCGCCCCGGCGATCCGATGACCGTAATGAACTTTGGCCATCACAAGCTGCATTTGGACATGCCCACGCTGATCCAGCCCGGCCCGCATATGTATCTGCGCGCCAAGCATGACGACAACGACTCGCATGCCAAATACCATACCGGCCCGATGCACCCGATTGATGCCCGCGAAGCAGCGTTCTTCAAATCTCAGTTCAACGTGGACGAGGACCAAGTGAAAGCTGTCTTTTCAAATCCGCCTTGGCCCGCCGGCTGATCTGCGCCTCGCGGTAGAGCGTGAAAAGACCGCTTGCCACCACAATCGCGGCCCCCACCAGGGTCAGCGTTTGCGGCCAGTCGCCAAAGGCCAGCCAGCCCAGCAAGAGCGCCCAGATGAGGCTGGTATAACGGAACGGTGCCACGAAACTGATCTCGCCCACGCGCATCACCATAATGGAAAAGAGATAGCCGCCGATGATCATCACCGCCGCGCCACAGATCAAGAGCGCCGCCCGCCCATCGAGCACCACCCATTCCCCGGTCAGGCTTCCCAGACCGAAAAACGCCATGATGAAAAACGAGTTGAACAGCGTCACCAGCATCGAGGGCACATCGCGCGACAACCGCCGCGTCGCCAGATCGCGCAGCGTGACAAAGGCCACCGCCGCCAATCCATAGACCGAATAGATGTTGAACCCTTCGGTGCCCGGTCGCACGATCAGCATCACGCCGATGAACCCGGCCATGATCGCCGCCATCCGCTTCCAGCCCACCGGCTCGCGAAAGAACAGCGCGGCGGCCAGCGTCAGCGTCAACGGCAGGGCCTGCATGATCGCGCTGATATTGGCCAGAGGCATGTGATAGAGTGCTGTCACAAAGAAATAGGCCGATCCGATTTCGCCCACCAGACGCCAGAACACCGGCCCCCAATCCTCGCGCGGCAAATGCCGCTTGAGCGCGCCCATCTTCCACGCGATCAGCGCCACAAGGATCGTCGTCACCACCCCGCGCAGGAACATCACCTGAAAGAGCGGCACCTGTCCCGCCAGCCCCTTGATCATGGCATCGTTCAGCGTGAACGCGGCCATTGACCCCATCATCAGAAGGGCGCCGGTCAGATTGTCGGAGCGGGGCATGATGTGCCTGTTTTTTGATCCTGTCGCCCGCGCATTAGACGTGGATCGCCACCGGGTGCAAGGGGGATCACCCCGCCAATGCCGCGTGCAGCGCTCCGTGCAACACCGGGTTGGCGGCCAGCACACCATCGACCATCGGCACCGGGTTGTTAAAGCGCAACGGCCCCGCGCGGCGGTCCGATGTCATCGCCCCCGCCTCGCGCAGGATCAGATCGCCCGCCGCAATGTCCCATTCCCAAGATGGGCGCAGCGTCATCATCGCGTCATAGCGCCCCTCTGCCACAAGGCTGAGGCGATAGGCCAACGACGGGCGAAAGGCGCGCGCCACCTCGGGCACGCGGCCCCCCCGCCAATTCTCGGGCGCATAATTGGGCTTGGAGGCAAGGATCGACGCACCCTCGAGATCGGCCCGCGCTGTGGCCCGGATCGGAACACCGTTCAGCGTGGCCCCCTGCCCTGCGGCGGCAGCATAAAGCTTGTCGCGCATCGGCAGATAGACAACGGCGGCAATCACAACGCCGCCCTCGGCCACCGCCAGCGAATGTGCCCAACTGTCGCTGCCTTCGATAAAACTGCGCGTGCCGTCGATGGGATCGACGATGAACACCCGCTCTGCCCCCAGCCGCGCGGCGGTATCTTCGGTCTCTTCCGACAACCAGCCATAAACGGGTCGCGCCCCGCGTAGCGCCTCGAGCAGCATCGCGTTGACCGCCAGATCCGCCGCCGTCACCGGCCCCGCACCACCCGGTTTGTCCTGCATGTCGAGCGGCCCGCCAACATAGCCCGTGGCAATGCGCCCCGCCGCATGGGCCGCTTCGATCAAGAGCGCCAGATCATTCCCCGGCAAGCGTCAACCCCTCGATCAGCAGCGATGGCACCACCCGGCCCACATGCAGCCGCGCATCATTGGCCGGGATCATCCGACGCAGCATCTCGGGCAGGCTGCCCGCGATGGTGCATTCGTTGACGGGATAGGCAATCTCGCCCTTCTCGATCCAGAACCCTGCCGCCCCCCGCGAATAGTCGCCAGTGTTGGGATTGATGGTGGAGCCAATCATCGACGTGACCAACAGGCCTGTTCCCATCTCACGGATCAGATCATCGCGGCTCTGCGTGCCCTGCGTGAGCGCGATGTTCCACGTCCCCGGCGAGGGCGCAGAGGACGTGCCGCGCGTGGCATTGGCCGTGCTCTGCATCCCCAGCTTGCGCGCCGTGGCAAGATCGAGCGTCCAGCCCATCAGCACGCCATCCTGCACAATCGCCCGCTTGGCGGTCGGCAACCCCTCGGCATCGAACGGGCGCGATCCGCTCACGCGCGCACGGTGCGGGTCCTCCAGCACCGAGAGCGCCTTGGGCAGCACCTGCTCGCCCAACCGCTCGCGCAGCCACGACGACCCCCGCGCCACCGATGCGCCACTTACCGCCGCCAGAAGATGCCCGATCAACGAGCCAGAGATACGCTCGTCGAACAGCACTGGATAGGCCCCGGTGCGCGGGCGGCGCGCGCCCAGACGTTCCACAGCCCGCGCCCCGGCACGCCGACCGATTTCGCCAGCGTCCCGCAGGTCGCTGGCGAAAATCCGGCTATCGCCATCGTAATCGCGTTCCATCCCGGTGCCTGTCCCGGCAATCGCCACACAAGAGAGGCCCGTATCGCTACGCGCATAACCGCCCGAAAACCCGTTGCTCGCGGCAATATGCACGGCCCGGTGGCTGTAGGTGGCGCTCGCCGCCTGCACCTGCGTGACCCCTGCCACCCCAAGGGCTGCGGCCTCTGCCTCTAGCGCCATCCGCGCCAATGCGTCAGGGGCAGGCTCGGGGCTCGGGTCGCAGAGTTCGAGCGCCGCCAGATCCCAATCTCTTGCCAATTGCCCCGGCTCGGCCAGCCCGGCATAGGGATCAACCGGCGCTTCCCGCGCCATCGCCACTGCCCGCTCGGCCAGTGCCGCAATCGTCGCGGCCCCGGTATCCGAGGCCGACACGCTCGCCTGCCGCCCCCCGATCAGCACCCGCAGGCCGATATCCACACCCTCAGCCCGCTCTGCCTGTTCCAGCGTGCCGCCGCGCATGTCGATCGTGACTGATTGCCCGCGCAACGCAATCGCATCCGCCGCCTCTGCCCCGGCCTTCAGGGCCGCGTCAATCAGCGCATGGGTCAATTCATCGAGCGCTTTCGCCATGGCCATCTCCTTGTTGCCGCCCTGAGGTAGACCGACGCCCCCCCACGCGCAAGCCCGCGCCCAAGCAAAAGGCCACGCGCCTGCGCCCGTGGCCCTCTCTTGCCGTTCATTTCCGCATTATTTCAGACGCTGCCCATTCGCCAGAACCTGACCATCCTCGGTCACTTCGATGCGCGATGTCAGCTCGTCCTCGCCGGTGCCAGTGCGCGCGAACATCCCCGCCATCATCCGCACCATCATCGCCTGATCCTCGGCCACAAAGCCCATGCCAATGAGCTTGTCCAAGAGGCCATTGCCCCCCACCAACCGCAGATCAATCGCGCCCTCCGGGGCCGGCACCCCGTCAAAGCTGGTCAGGTCCGTCTGATCAAAGGTGAACGCCCCCGCCCCGGTCAGCTTGGCCCCTGCCAGATCAACCGTCAGGTCATTGAGCACGAGGCTCTCCACCTCGCCGGGGACCTCTTCACCCTCTTCCAGCTTGGCCATCTGCGCGGGGTCCAGCAGGTCGTAAAAGAGCCGACCCTTGCCCGAGAGATCGACGCTGATCGTCGCCGGATCACGCGGCAATTGCGCGCCCGGATCGAACATCGCCCAGATCGTATCGGCCATGGTGAACCCACCAAATTCGAGCGCCAAGGCGAAATCCTGTGCTTCATCGCTTTTGGAAACAGGCATCACTAGATTGAATCCCATCCGCGCCATCTCGGCCGTGACCGGAAAGGGTAGTCCGCTTCCCGCCAGAGCCACGCTGACGTCGCGCCCCTCGCCGCCATAGCGCAGGCCATCCGGCCCCATGCCCACCTGCAGCGTGCCCGATGTCGAGCTTTGGGTGCCTTCGATATCCTCGTCGCCATTGGTCAGCCGGTAGGAGGTGTTGCCCTCTTCATAGGCGATCTCACTGTCCACCCGAAAGCCTGCGCGCAGCGCGGCGGCCATGTCGCTGGTGTCGACGCCATCGATCATATCGCCATTCCCGGTCATGCTCAGCCGTGCCATCGTGCCGTTGATCCGGACGCGTCCCCCCTCTGCGGGGTCGGTAAAATCAATCTCGTAGACCACGGGACCGGCGGTCATCTCTTGCGTGACCGCGCGCGTGTCCCCGTCCAGCGTGCTCTGATGACGCCCCGCCATATCGGCCATGCGGACCTCGGCCACCCCAATCTCGACCGTGTCCGCCCCGGCGACGACGTCATCCAGCGTCATCGCCACCTCTTGCGCGGTGTAGTCATAGGTCATTGCACTGGCATCGCCGGACACGACCATCTCCATGCCCGTTTGCGCCACCTGCATGGTGATCGCGACCTGCTCGCCTGTCTCATCCTTGAGGTCCATCGCAATCGGCATGACCTCGGGCAGGATCACGGCCACCGATCCGTCGCTTTGCTCGACCAGTTGCATCTCCCCCATGCGCACCTCGACCGTGCCACCCTCTTCAGGCACCTCCATCCGCATCGCGAGATCGCGGATTGTCAGCGTATCACCTGCTTGCGCGGTCTCGGCGGTGACGGCATAGCCATTGCTTTCCAGATAGCTTTGCCAATCCTGCCAGACCTCTGCGGCGGTCAGATCGGCAAATCCGGCTGTCGCCGACAGGCAAAGCACAGAGGTAGAAGCGGCAAGCGTGCGGATATAGGACATGAAGAGCACCTTTTTAAAATCGGAGTTGCCAACAACTTCGGTTGTCACCGCCGCTTGGTCAAGGGATGATCTGACTGGAACTTGGCCTGCCCCAGCGTTAGGACAAGGGCAGTCACAAAGGGGAATACCATGGATATGCAGGGCAAATGCGTTCTCATCACCGGCGCCAGCAAAGGCATCGGCGCCGCCGCTGCGCGGGTTTTTGCCGCAGCCGGGGCGCATGTCGCGCTTGCCGCACGCAATGGCGATGCGATTGCCGAACTCGCGGGCGAAATTGGCCCCGCGGCCATTGCCATCCCTTGCGATGTCAGCCGCTATTGGGAAATGGAGGCCGCCGTTGCCGCGTGCCACACCGCCTTTGGCCAGTTGGACGTGCTCATCAACAACGCCGGCGTGATCGAGCCGATCACCAGCCTAACGGATGCTGACCCCGAGGCTTGGGGACGCGCCATCGACGTCAACCTCAAGGGTGTTTTCAACGGCATGCGCGCAGCCTTGCCCGGCATGATCGCGCGCGGCGCAGGCACTATCCTCACCGTCAGCTCCGGGGCGGCCCATAACCCGCTCGAAGGCTGGAGCGCCTATTGCGCGTCCAAGGCGGGGGCCGCGATGCTCACGCGCTGCGCCGATCTCGAAGCCGCCCCCGCAGGCATCCGCGTCATGGGCCTCTCGCCCGGCACGGTGGCCACCGACATGCAGCGCGAGATCAAGGCCAGCGGCGTCAATGCCGTCAGCCAGTTGGACTGGTCCACGCATATCCCCGCCGATTGGCCCGCCCGCGCCCTCCTGTGGATGTGCGGCCCCGACGCCGCCGAGTTTGCCGGACAGGAAATCTCGCTGCGGGACGAGGCGATCCGCCGACGCGTGGGCCTGATATGAGTGCGGCCCCTCTGGTCACGCTAGACCGGGACGGCGGGTTCTGGATCGCCACGCTCAACCGCCCGGACAAGGCCAACGCCCTGACCGAGCCGATGCTCTCGGACCTCGCCGACATCGCCGAAGCCGCGCAGGAGGCGCGCGTGTTCGTGCTGACCGGCGCGGGCAAGGTGTTCTCTGCCGGGGCTGACCTGGAGGCCGCGCGCACCGGTCTGGCCACCAGCCCGGTCTGGGAACGCCTCTCGGGCGCTATCGCGGCCCTCCCCGGCCTTAGCATCGCCGCCCTCAATGGCACGGTCGCGGGCGGGGCTATGGGCATGGTTCTGGCCTGTGATCTCCGCATCGCCGCCGAGGGCGCGGGCGCGTTCTATCCGGTGATGAAACTGGGCTTTCTTCCCCAACCCAGCGACCCCGCCCGCCTTGCAGCGTTGATCGGTCCGGCACGCGCCAAGATGATCCTTCTGGCCGGCGCGCGGCTCAGCACCCAAGAGGCGCTCGATTGGGGTCTCTTTGAGCGCGTGGTTCCCGGCGACAGCCTGATGCAGTCCACCCGCGATCTGGCCGCCAACGCCCTCGCCGCGTCCCCCGAGCATGCGACAGCGCTCAAGGCGATGTGCCGCGCAGCGGGCTGAATGGACAAGAGCGCGGGATGGGACCGTGCGACCGTACGGTTTGACCGCACAAAAGTACGGTCCACCTCTTCAGACCGGAATTGGAAACGGTCTGAGCAGGGTATCCTTGCGCAGGT
>NZ_JAGPVV010000051.1 GCF_018066915.1 Roseovarius sp. | reverse complement strand
CCCGCGGCGCATTCCGCCGCGATCAAAGAGATCAGTGCCGCCTCGGCCTCGGCCCGGTTGCGCAGGTAGCGCGGGGCCTCGTCCACACCGTAGCGCGTGATCCCGAGCCAGATCGCATCCCGACAGGGCCGCGGCCCGGTGTCGTTGCCGCCCGACCAATCCAGCATCGCGATCGTGTCAAACGGGGTCACAAGCCCACCTCTGCCAAGATGAAATCGGCAATGCCCTTGGTATCGTTGAGGTCAAAGAGAGGGCGGTCGATGGTCAGGGTCGTATCGCTCGCCACAGCACGGATGGTGGAATCATCGGTGGCGATCAGCGGATTGCCAGTCTCGGCGCGAAACGCCTCGACCTTGGGGTGGCGGTCGCGCTTGTAGCCTTCGACCAGCACCAGATCGACCGGTGCGAGTTTTTGCAGCAGGGTTTCGAGGCTCGGTTCCTCAGCATCCCGCAATTCATGCATCAAGGCAAAGCGGTTGCGCGAGGCCAAAAGGACCTCAGTCGCGCCTGCGATGCGGTGACGGTGGCTGTCCTTGCCGGGTTGGTCCACGTCAAAGGTATGGTGCGCATGTTTCACGGTCGAGACAGTATAGCCGCGTCCGGTGATTTCCGCCACCAGCCGCTCCATCAGCCCGGTCTTGCCCGCGTTCTTCCAGCCGGTGACGCCATATATCCTCATGCTGCTGCTCTCCTGCGTGCCACGTCCAGATCCTCGGGCGTGTTGACGTTGAAAAAGGGATCGGATGTGTCGTCAAACACCGCCTCGCGCCCGTGGTGTTTGTCGGTCCAGATCACCACCTTGCGTAGCCCATCCATCAGCGCCGCGCGCAGATCGTGGCGCAGCGCCGTGGGCCAGAGGCCAAAGGTGGGATGGCGGATCAGACCGCTGCCGCTCATGGATTTGGTGTCAGTATCGCCGCGCGGGGTCGCGGCAAGGACGAGCGGATGCGCCATGCCTGACGCCACCTCCATCAGATGCGCCACAAGATCGGTCGGGAAGAATGGAGTGTCGGCGGCGACGGTGACGATGGTGTCAGCCCCCTGCCCCGCCGCCCAGTCGAGACCGGCCAGAACGCCCACCAGCGGCCCGGCGAAGCCGGGGATGGGATCAGGCAGAACCGGCAAGCCAAACGCCTCAAAGCGGGCGGGCTCGCCATTGGCGTTGAGCGCCATCGCCCCCGCCTGCGGGGCCAGACGGTCCATCACATGCGCAAGGATCGGGCGGTCATCGAGCAGCAACAACCCCTTGTCGCCGCCGCCCATGCGCGTGGCCTGCCCGCCGGCGAGAATGACCCCGAGGGGACGGTTCATACGTCTGCCCCTTTGCGGCGGTGTTTCTTGTCCTCATCGCCCACGCTGTCGGGGTCTGCATCGCGCAAAAGACGGTCATCGCCTGAAAGGCAGACAAAGCGTTTGCCGCGCATCCGGCCAATCAGCGTCAGCCCCACCTGACGGGCGATTTCCACACCCCAAGCGGTAAAGCCCGAGCGTGAGGCGAGCACCGGAATCCCCATCATCGCGGTCTTGATCACCATTTCAGAGGTCAGTCGTCCGGTCGTATACAGCAGCTTGTCGCCCGCCTCGACACCTTCGCTCAGCATCCAGCCTGCGATCTTGTCGACGGCGTTGTGGCGGCCCACATCCTCCATATAGACCAGCGGGCGGTTGCCCTGGCAGAGCACGGTGCCGTGAATCGCGCCTGCCTCAAGATAGAGCGAGGGGGTGCGGTTGATCACGCTAGCCAAGGCATAGAGATCAGAGGTCTTGACCGTCACGGCAGGCAGGGTCACGCCCTCCAGCCCCTCCATCATGTCGCCAAAGACGGTGCCCACTGCGCAACCGCTGGTGCGGGTCTTTTTCTTGAGCTTTTCCTCGTAACTGGTCTGACCATCAGTGCGCACCACAACGGTTTCCAGCTCTTCATCATAGTCAACGCCCAAGACCGTCTCTTGCGGTCCCAGCATCCCCTGATTGCGCAGGAAGCCAAGCGCCAGATATTCGGGATAATCGCCAATCGTCATGGCGGTCACGATTTCCTGCGCGTTGAGGAAAATCGTGAGCGGGCGTTCTTCCACCACCGAAATCTGCGTGCGGTTGCCCTCGTGATCCATTCCCTCGACCGCACGCGTAAGACGCGGGGCGGCAGGGTCAGGTGCGATGAGATAAGACAGGAGGTCCTCGGTCGTGGCCAATTGCATCTCCTTCTGGCATTGGGTAGGCGGTGTCAGAGCACGGGGGCAACTTAGGGGCAAGCGGTGCATAGGCAAACCACCAATTCGACCTATTGGCAAGGCGTGCGCGACGGCGCGCCCTTCATTCTGGTGATTGTTCCCTTCTCGCTGCTCTTTGGCGTGGTGGCGACCGAGGCTGGGCTGAACGTGTTTGAAACGCTCAGTTTTTCGGTTCTGGTGATCGCCGGGGCTGCGCAATTCACGGCGCTGCAATTGCTCAGCGATGGCGCACCTACGGCGATTGCGCTCATCTCCGCCTTGGCGGTCAATCTGCGGATGGCGATGTATTCCGCCTCTCTCACGCCCTATATCGGCGGCGCGAGTTTGGGACAGCGGGCGCTGGCCGCCTATTTCACGGTGGATCAAAGCTATACCTGCGCCATCGTTGCCTTTGAGAAGAACCCCGATTGGTCGATCCCCCAAAGGCTCGCGTATTTCTTTGGCGTGGTCACGCCCATATGCCCGCTCTGGTATATCTTCACTCTGGTCGGCGCACTGGTGGGCACCTCGATCCCCGAGGGGTTGGCGCTCGATTTCGCGCTGCCGATCACGTTTCTGGCGATGATTGCGCCGATGCTGCGCACGCCTGCGCATCTGGCGGCGGCGTTTGTGTCTGTGACCTTGGCGCTGGTCTTTGCCTTCCTGCCCTATAACCTCGGGCTTCTGGTCGCGGGTCTTGCGGGCATGATGACCGGCGCGCAGGTCGAACTGATCCTCGAGCGGCGCAAGGAGGCGCGGCTGCCATGATCGACAAGACAAGCCTCTGGACTGTGATCGTGCTCTTGGGTCTGGGCAGTTTCGGGCTGCGCTTTGTCTTTACTGGGCTGATTGGCGACCGGCCCTTGCCTGCGTGGCTGCTCCGGCATCTGCGCTATACGGCGGTTGCGGTGCTGCCGGGGCTGGTGGCTCCTCTGGTGGTCTGGCCTGCGGCGACGGGTGGCACGCTCGATGCGCCGCGCATGGCGGCGGCTTTGGTGACGCTGATTGCGGGCTATGTGCTGCGCAATGTGATCGTGGCGATCCTCTTGGGCGCGGTCACACTCTACGCCGGGCTGGCGCTCATGGGACAGATGTAGGCCCGCTCAGGCAAAGATCTGCGCTGCGTGCTCGGCCATGTAAATCCGCAGCCACGGCGTATAGCGCGTGGGATGCATGCGGATCGCAGCATTGAGCGCATTGAGCGAAATCCAGCGCGTGTCCATCACCTCTTCGGGATTGGGGCTCAGGGCGCAGCGCGCAGGCAGGCGGCACATGAACATATCCACCACCTCATGCTCGGTCAGACCACCGCCGACATCGGCGCGATACTCGACCTGATCGCGGTGGGTGAGCGTGAGGCCGGTGATGCCCAATTCCTCGGACAGTCTGCGATGCGCGCAGGCCAGCGGCTCTTCGCCCCAATGCGGATGGGTGCAACAGGTGTTGGCCCAGAGACCGGGGGTGTGATATTTTCCAAGCGCGCGGCGCTGGATCAAGAGATCCTCGCCCGCCATGACAAAAACCGACACCGCCTTGTGCCGCAGCCCGCGCTGATGCGCCTCGAGCTTGTCGACAGCGACCAGATCGCCGCCAATCCATGTCGGGATGAGCGCGTTCATGTGCGGGTCGCGGAGACCAGCCGCGTCAGATGGGCGAGGTTCTTCAACCCGATCTTGAGATGCGCCATCGGCCGCGCCTTGACCAGTTTCTTGTTCATATAGGCCTCGAATGTCAGCCGTTGCACATCAATGTCATGGCAGAGCGAGACAAACCGCTCGCGCCGCTCGTCGGACCTATAATAGGCATTCTGCATCGACGCCAGAACCCGAAACACGGTCTTGTGCTCGCGCATGAAGAGTTGCCGTGCCAATTTGAGATCGCGTGTGCGCCCCGAGGCAAGACAGGCGCTCGCCGCCGTTGCGGCCACGCGCCCCCCGACCATAGCGTAATAAATCCCCTCGCCTGAGGAGGGCGCAACAACCCCCGCGGCGTCGCCTGCCAACACCACGTCGCGGCCATTGTCCCAGCAGTCCATCGGCTTGAGCGGGATCGGCGCGCCCTCACGGCGGATCGTCGGACAATCGGTAAGACCCGAGGCCGCGCGCAGATCGGCGGTGGCTTGCTTGAGATCGACGCCCTTGACCATCGACCCCATGCCAACGCTCGCGGATTTGCCATGCGGAAACACCCAGCCATAGAAATCCGGCGAAATCGCGCCGTCATAGATCACGTCGCAGCGTTTGGGATCATAGATCGCAGTCGCTTCCGGGGCCTCGATGATTTCGTGATAGGCGATGACATAGGGGATCTTGTCGCCGCCCGGCACCTCGTCCCGCGCCACATTGGAGCGCGCGCCATCGGCCCCGATGATCAGGCGTGTGGACAGGCTGCGCTCATTCCCCGTTACCTTGTCGCGGTAGATCACCGCCGGTGTCGGTCCGCTGCGGTCAATCCGCAGATAGGTGCCGGTGGCGCGCACCGCCCCGGCCTGTGCTGCACGCACCCGCAGGAATTCGTCGAAATGCTCGCGATCCACCATGCCGACAAAGCCGTTCTCGATGGGAATATCCACATGCCGCCCCGTGGGCGAGATCATGCGCGCGGTGGTGATCTTGGCCACGATCTGATCATCGGGCAGATTGAAATCGGCAATGAGGCGCGGGGGGATCGCCCCGCCACAAGGCTTGATCCGCCCGGCGCGATCCAAGAGCGCCACCTTGTGCCCTGAGCGGGCCAAATCTTCGGCTGCTGAGGCCCCGGACGGGCCGCCCCCGATAACGACAACATCATACATGGTCATTCCCCCGGAACGAGTGTCGCGCCCCGGTCGCGACCGTGATCAATCACCCTGAGCGCCATCAGCGCCGAGAGCACGAAGAGACCGGCCTCAAAGAAAAAGACCGTGCCAAATGCCGTGGCATCCGTATCGGACACAAGGCGCATGAGATCGACCGAGGCCGCGCCCATCAGGCCGCCAAAGCCTGCGGCCATCGCCTGCGCCGCCCCCCAGAGGCCCATGCGCGTGCCTTCGCGCGCCTCGCGCCCCTGCCCCGCAAGAGCCATCATCGCGCCAATCGCGCCCACCGCGAACATGCCGTTGAAGAACCCGAGCACGACGACGATCGGGACGAGTGCCGCCGCCGTGCCCGAGGCCCCGAGCAGCGCAATCGCTGCAAGCGCCGAAGCCGATCCCAGACAGCCCGCCACAACCCAATGCCGGATCGAGCCAAGGCGCAGCCCCGTGGCCGCAACCCCGACCGTCAGCATGCCAAGGAACACCCCGCCATTCTGCGCGCCGCTCAGTTGGGTGGATTGGCCGGGGGTGAAATGAAACACCAACCCGGCATAAGGCTCGAGGATGAGTTCCTGCATGAAATAGGCGGTCATCGACAGGAAGACGAAAATTGTAAAGAGCCGCGCCTCGCGCTCGCCCCAGATCTCGGCCAGCCCCTCGCGAAATCGCATGGGGCTATCTGCGCGGGCGGGTTGCGCCCCGACACGCGCCTCGATGCCGTAAATGGCAAGGGCCGTCAGCACGACCGCGCCAACCGCCACGACACCGACGATTTCCAACAACAAGGCCGGGCTATAGGGATCGAGAAACCCGCCAACAACTGTCGCCGTCACGGCAATGCCGCCGATCATCATGAGCCATGTGATCGTGGCGGCGGCAGCCCGGCGCCGCGGGGCCGTGGCCGTGGCCAAGAGCGCCAAAAGCGACGTGCCCGAGGCGCCAACCCCCACGCCAATGAGCGCATAGGCAAGGATCGACAGCGCCAGACCAAGGCCGAATTGCGTTTCCATGATCACCACGGCCAACGCCGCCAGATACCCGCCCGAGGCCAGCACCGCCATCCCACCGATGATCCACCGCGTGCGATGCCCGCTGGTATCCGACAGATAGCCCCAATTGGGCCGCGTGATTTGTATCCCGTAATGCAGCGCCACCAACAGACCCGGCAAGACCGCAGGCAGCGCCAATTCCACCACCATCAGGCGATTGAGTGTCGAGGTGGTCAGAACCACCACCGCGCCCAAGCACATTTGCACCAGACCCATGCGGAAAATCTGCAACCAACTCAGCGTCATGGCGCGCCTCCGATCATGCGCAGGGCAAAGGCCGCGATCATCATGCCGGTGACATAGGCCATCACCCCGGTCCCGTTATACCAGGGCGCGCGGCCCTT
>NZ_JAGPVV010000201.1 GCF_018066915.1 Roseovarius sp. | reverse complement strand
AATAGCTGGATGTTTCGGTACTGGTGCCCGGTCTACTGTCGCCAACATGATGAACCGGGATCACATGCGTGCCTTCTTTCAGCGCGCCGCGGCGCTTGTCGCCTTTGTCGCACTGCTCTGGGCGGTTCACCTCCTCAATTGGATTATCGGTTACGGCTTGAACCCGGCCTTCGGCCTGATCCCCCGGCACGTCAGCGGATTGGATGGTGTCATCGCCATGCCCCTCCTGCATGGAAGCTTCGCGCATCTTATGGCCAATACGCCACCGCTCCTGGTGATGGGTGGGCTGCTTGTGGCAACGACCACGCGAGCCTTGCTGCCGGTGAACGCCGTGGTGATCGGCCTCGGCGGCGGTCTTGTCTGGCTGTTCGGAAGCTCGGCCATCCATATCGGCGCGTCAGGGCTCGTCTTCGGCTGGTTTGGCTTCCTCGTCGCGCGCGGCCTCGTGGATCGCTCACTGATCACGCTGGGCGCGGCACTGGTGGTCGGTTTGCTCTACGGCTCCATTCTCTGGGGCGTTCTTCCGGGTCAGCCTGGCGTCTCGTGGGAGGCTCATCTGTTCGGCGCTTTGGCCGGCGCGGCCGCTGCATTTCTTGTCCGAACGCATGTCCATGCGCCGCGTCTGGGCGACGTCGATCTGGATTGAAGCAGTACGCCTGACTTGGTCGGCCCTAAGCTGCCGCTCGGCGAGCTCTCCGGCGCTGGAGCGCAGCTGCACTAGAACGGTCATTTGCATAGGCGGCAGAATTTTCAATGGGTAAGCATCAGCAGACTGGGATAAAATGCCATTTCGCTGCGGTTAATCGACCGACTTGGCTTTACTCTCAACTCAAATAGCAAAGTGCCCGATGGGTTGCACCGGGCACTTCTTTGTTAACGCAGCTCGAGATTACTTGGCAGCAAGGATGTCGAAATTGCGGACGTTTGCCACCACACCATCGTCCCATCCGCCCGAGACCAATTCCGAAGCCCTTTCATTCAGTAGCCCGGCGACCTGTCCGGCAAAATGCGCTTCGCGGCCAGCATCGTCGGCAAAGATGTCGAAGATGGCAAAGTTGTTCTCGTCAATTTGCAGCGCCGCCCAGAACAATGTCATGGGTTCGGTATCTGCGACGATGGGGCCGGCGGCGGTCAGCAAGGCTGCCAATTCGCGGCCTTTCCCCGGCGCAGCTTCAAGCTTGATGTAAGTTGCGGTCGTTGCCGTGGTGAGATCAACCGGCGCCTTGACCGACAGGACATCGGAGTTGTTGATATTCGCGACAACACCTTCGTCCCATCCTCCGTCGACCAGTGTGTCGGCGTTTTGGTTCAAAGCCGCAGCAACCGCTCCTGAGAAGTGAGCGTTCCGTGCCTCTTCATCTGCAAAGATGTCAAAGATTGCGAGCGTATCGTTGGCTTGCAGAGCAAACCAAAGGACGGTGCCCGGCTCTGTGTCCCGCACGATAGGTGCGGCACCCGCCAGAAACTCCGCGAAAGCTTCGGACTGGCCTTCGGCGGCGGGCATGGCGATGTAGCTGGCGGTATGATTTTCCATTGGATTGTCCTGTGCAGTTGCAGAAGTTGCGATCAGAGCCAGTGCGGCGAGTGTCTGAAGAATTTGCGATTTCATGGTCGGCCCCTGCTTTGAAGTGCATCGTGTTTGGTTTCGATGCACTCTTGTCCCATGCCGGATGCGGTGGACTCCAATTCCGAAATGCTATTCTTTGATAGACATGGACTATCGAACTTGTTTTGATGGCGCGGCCGGAGATGTGACGGAGAATGCGGCGATGGAAATGAACCAGATCAGATACTTTCTCGCTGTCTGCGAGCACCGAAACTTCACCCACGCGGCCAGTGCCTCCAATGTCTCCCAACCTTCCTTGACGACTGCGGTCAAGAAACTTGAAGACGAACTTGGAGGTGACCTGTTTGTCAGAGACCGTGCAGGCTGCAGGCTGACCGCGCTGGGAAAACTCGTGCAGCCAAGATTGCAGAGAATATACGACGAGACGCGACAGGCGAAGGCCGAGGCAGTCCGTCATATGCGGTTGGAGCGAGTTCCTATCACTGTCGGTGTCGGCGAAACGATTGGCCACAGCAGAATTTCGGCAGCTATGGAGCGTATGCGCAAGCGCGTGCCGCAAGCCGAAATCGAATTGATCGTTGCGTCATCCCACGAGCTTCTTTCCGGGTTGCGAGATGGTGACTTTGACGTTGTCGTCACCGCGGACAAGGTCAGTGAAGACCTCTATCGTATAGACATTCTCTATGAAGAGGACTACAAGGTCGTGGTGTCAAAGTCGCATCCATTGTCTGAACTAAATACAATTTCTCTTTCGACGCTTGCTCAAACTGACATGCTTGACAGACTGAATTGCGAAATGCGGGATACTTTACATGGAACCTGCGCAGATCAAGGTTACGACCTCTACGCGGCCTATCGGTCAAATCGCGTGGATTGGTTAATCGAACTTGCCCGGCAGGGTTCGGGTGCGGTGATCCTACCAGCCACCGCTATTCCATCAGACATGGGCCTGGTGTCGAAACCCATCGATGGCCTTGAAATAACACGAACTGTTTTGGCCGTTCGATATCGGCACCAAACGACGAGATCAGAAACAAATGATCTGATCCGTGAGATTATGCGCACGCCAGCATAACGACGCCGGTTATCGACCCGGGCGCATCGTGTATCATTCTGCAATTAGGGCTCAAACGATGCTTTCGTGCCATCAGGCTCGACTTACGAGTGGTTCTGAAAATGGGGGCAGGTCAAACTGGCGCTGACGCTGAGACAATAATTGTCGCAATTGTGTTTCGGCGTGCAATTTTGACCCCTTAGGGCGGGGGATCGGCATCCAATTTTGATCCCCCTGATATTCTGTCAAACCGTTCGTTGCGAGGCAGCGAGCGGAGAGAGGGATGAAGCGGGTGGATACGATTTCACGGGTCCGGCGGGCCTACTACGTCCAGAAGTGGTCTGTGAAGAAGATCGTGCGTGAACTGCACGTGTCGCGGAATACTGTGCGCAAAATCCTGCGGACGGACGAGACTGACTTCAGCTATGAGCGCGAGCGGCAACCGATGCCGCGGATCGGGCCCTGGCAGGGACAGCTCGAGCAATTTCTGTCGGCCAATGCGAACAAGCCGTTGCGTGAACGGCTGACCCTGATCCGGATCTTCGAGGAGTTGCGCGGGCTCGGATATGAGGGTGGGTATGATGCCGTTCGCCGGTTTGCGAAGAGCTGGTCGCAGAACCGGGGAGCGGTGACGGCGGAAGCCTATGTGCCGCTCTACTATGCGCCCGGCGAGGCTTATCAGTTCGACTGGAGCCACGAGATCGTTGTGATCTTGGGTGTTACGGTGACGGTTAAGGTGGCGCATGTC
>NZ_JAGPVV010000199.1 GCF_018066915.1 Roseovarius sp. | reverse complement strand
TCTTGAGCGCCTCCATGCCAAAGGCGCATTTGTCCTCATCCCCCGGCCGCACCCAGATGTTGAGCGCGACCTCGCGGCCAGAGCGGGTGGTGAACGTGTCGGGATGTGCCACCAGATCGCCCGCGACAAGGGCAAAGAGATAGGCCGGTTTCGGCCAAGGATCGTGCCATTCGGCCCAGCCCGCGCCGCTGCCCGTGGGGTTGCCGTTGGAGAGCATGACAGGCATGTCGCCCTCAATCCGCACGGTGAAGATGCTCATCACGTCGGGGCGGTCGGGGTAATAGGTGATCTTTCGAAAGCCCTCGGCCTCGCATTGGGTGCAATACATGCTGTTTGACATATAAAGCCCTTCGAGGGCGGTGTTGCCCTCGGGGTCAATCTCGACCTCGGCCTCAAACACAAAGGGCGCGTCGGGCACTGGGGCGCGGAGGCCTTGGGGTGTCACCTCTGGTGTGATTTCGGCCCCGTTGATGCGGGCGGAGATGAGGGTAAGCGCCTCACCATGCAGGAAAAAATCCCGCGATGTGGACGCGGGGTTGGGGCGGAATTCGATGCGGCTGAGAACGCGCGTGGATTTGGGTGCAAGACGAAAGGTCAGATGCACCCCGTCCACGAGATAGGCGGGGGGCGTGTAATCTTCGAGATAAACGGGCTGTGGGGCTGCATCTTTCATGGCGCTCTCCTCTGGCTTTGGCGGGAAGGTAGGCGTTGAGGAAGGGGGCTGCAATGGGCTTTCCTTCGGGTCTCTGGCCGCTATTTCTGTGGTCATGGAGCATCCTGTCATTCTCTGGTTCAAGCGCGATTTGCGGGTGCAGGATCACCCGGCGCTGACCCATGCCGCGCGATTGGGGCCGATTATCCCGCTCTATATCGTCGAGCCGGACTTGTGGGCAGAGCCCGATGCCTCGGGGCGGCAGTATGCGTTTCTATGCGACTGTCTGGAGAGCCTGCGCGATGATCTGGCGGCGCTGGGTCTGAGGCTCGTGGTGCGGGTGGGGGATGCGGTGGCGGTGCTGGAGGCGCTGCGCGCCGCGCAGGGCGTGGCGCATCTGGTGAGCCATGAGGAAACCGGCAATCTCTGGAGTTATGCGCGCGACCGCCGGGTGACGGAATGGGCGCGGGCGCAGGGGGTGCGGTGGCACGAGATGCCGCAATCTGGCGTGGTGCGGCGGCTGAAGAGCCGCGATGCCTGGCAGGGGGCGCGCGACGGGATGATGCGCGCGCCGGTGCTGGGGCCGGTCGAGGGCCCGCGGGGGCTGGCATTGGTCAGTGATGATCTGCCACGCGCTGAGAATTTGGGGCTGATGGATGCGTGCCCGCTGCGGCAGAAGGGGGGGCGTGGCGCGGGAATGCGGGCGCTTACCTCGTTCCTGAGAACGCGCGGCGAGAGCTATCAGCGGGCGATGTCGTCGCCCTTGCACGGCGCACGGGCCTGTTCGCGGATCAGCCCGCATCTGGCCTTTGGCACGCTGTCGCTGCGCGAGGCGGTGCAGGCGGGGGCGGCGGCCCCCACCGGGCGCGGGCCAGATTGGGCGCGCTCAATGCGGTCGTTTCAGGCGCGGTTGGCGTGGCGCGATCATTTCATGCAAAAGCTGGAGGATGAGCCGGAGATTGAGCGGCGGTGTTTGCATCCCGCCTACGAGGGGCTGCGCCCGCATGTGGCTGATGCGGCACGGCTGGCGGCGTGGTCGCGGGGCGAAACCGGATTGCCCTTTGTCGATGCCTGCATGCGGTCGCTCTTGGCGACCGGCTGGCTCAATTTCCGCATGCGCTCGATGCTGATGGCGGTGGCGTCCTATCACCTCTGGCTCGATTGGCGCAGCACCGGGCCGGTACTTGCGCGGGCCTTTACCGATTACGAGCCGGGAATTCATTGGCCGCAGGTGCAGATGCAATCGGGCACCACGGGGATGAACACGATCCGCATTTACAACCCGGTGAAACAAGGGCTGGATCAGGACCCGACGGGGGTGTTTACGCGGCGTTGGTTGCCGGAATTGTCCGCTGTGCCGGACGCCTATCTGCAACGCCCGTGGGACTGGCCGGAGGCGGAGCGGCTCTTGGGGCGCGCCTATCCGGCACCGATTGTTGATCCGGTCGAGGCGGCGCGGGCGGCGCGCGAGGCGGTCTGGGCCTGTCGGCGCGCGCATCGCGGGGATGCCGAGACGGCGCGGATCGTGAGCCGCCATGCCAGTCGCAAACGCCCAAGGCGGGCCAAGCCCAAGGCGGCGTCTGCGCAATTGAGTTTGGATTTATAGATGTGGAGCCGGTTGATGTTGCGGGATTTTGCTTGGGGCGGGCGTTTGCCCCAAATTTCCCTGCGCGGAATCAAGGTGCCGCAGGCACCGCCGCGCAGCGCCCGTCCGCCCCGCCGGGCGGGCGCTTTTGCACCGGCGCACCTCATCGAGAGGGCGGATGTGTTTGGCAGGCATAAATTGCCCATCATTTCTGTAGCTGCGCCCACCCGGCGGACGGGCACTCCGCGGGTGGCTGGTGGCGGCGCACTGTGTCAAATTCCTTTAGCGAGACGCTAGATGCCGCGCGCGCCCCGCAAATCCGATTTGCCGGTCAAGATTTGCGCCACCTGCGGGCGGCCGATGGAATGGCGACGCAAATGGGCGCGGGTCTGGGACGAGGTGCGCCATTGCAGCGAACGCTGTCGGCGCAGCCGCAAGAAGGCTGGTGTGGACGGGGAAAGCCCGACCGGTCGGGATGCGTTTGACCAGTGACGGGGTCCCCCCGCCCACAGGCCCACTCTGCGCCCAAAAGGTGAAGGAGCCTGCAAGAAATTCGGGCAAATTCGCATCATCGCACGAAAACATGTGCGAGAATTGATGTTTTGTTATTCCATTCTGCGCTATATTTTAGGCAAATGAACGAGCATGTGGCGCAATCCGGAAAGACAAAAATGAAACGCCCGGTTGTTGGTGTGATTGCCAACCAGTACCAGATCGAAAACCGCTACCCGACCCATGCGGGGGGCACCATCAATTCTTCGGCGGTGGCCGATGTTGCGGGCTGCATGCCGATGATCATCCCCGCCGATCCGCGTTATGTGTCGGTGGCGGAATTGCTGGACACCTGCGATGGGTTTTTGCTGACGGGCGGTCGTCCCAATGTGCATCCCGAGGAATATGGCGAGGCCGCGACCGAGGCGCATGGCGCGTTTGATCGCGCGCGCGATGCGATCACCCTGCCGTTGGCGCGCGCCTGCATCGACCGGGGACAGCCGATTTTGGGGATTTGCCGGGGGTTTCAAGAGGTGAATGTCGCCATGGGTGGCACGCTTCATCCCGAAATCCGCGATCTGCCGGGGCGGGACAATCACCGCATGCCCCCCGAGGGCACGATGGAGGAGCAGTTCGCCCTGCGCCACAAGGTGCGCTTTACGGCAGGTGGCGTCTTTCACCGGCTGATGGGGGCGGAAGAGGTGATGACCAACACGCTGCACGGGCAGGGTATTTTTCGCGCAGGCCGGGGTGTGGTGATTGACGGTTGGGCCACGGATGGCACGCCCGAGGCGCTCTATATCGACGGTGCGCCGGGGTTCACACTCTCGGTGCAATGGCATCCGGAATACAATGCCGCGCATGATCCGGTCAGTCGCCCGCTCTTTACCGCCTTTGGCGAGGCGGTGCGGGCCTGGGCCGCGGGGCGCGCGGCCCCGCTGCTAAGGTCGGCCTGAGCCGTCTGCTAAAGCAGGCTCAGGCGACGTCTCTTTCACCCAATCCACACAAGAGCCGCGCTTCGTGACGGCGCAGGCAACTGCGCGCGGTGTCGCGGTGGTGGCCGGGGGCGGTGCGCAATTCCGGGAAGATCTTAAAGAGTTCCTCGCGTGCTGGCGCGTCAATCGCGTCAAGCGCCATGTCCCCGGCATAGAAACTCTCGGTGCCGATCCCGTCGGCATAGATGATCTCGTGCCGGTCGAACATGATGTGGATATAGGTCACGGCGTCGCGCGGGCTTACGGTGACGTCGCGGCCGTTGACCATGTGCTTGGCCGCGATCAGCACCTCGCTCTCGCCAAACAAGAGCTCGGCCTGATAGCCGGTGAAGAGCACCCGGTGTTGCGGCGAAACGAGCAGAGCCTCTTGCCCGCCCATCACGCTGGAGGCGATGGAAATGGGCGCGAAATCGCCCAGACCGGGCACGGTGCGTTTGCCAATCCAGCGGATCGGTTGCAGCCCGTGATCGCGTGTCACGACCATGTCGCCCAAGCGCAGGCTCTCGACCGCGCGCTCGCCCCATTGGGTGAGAATACGCGCGCCGGGGGTGAAACAGATGATGTTCTCGATTTCCGAGAAGGTGACGAGTGTCCCATCGGCCATTGTAAAGGTGCCGCCGAGGCCGCCCGCTGCGGGGTCTGTGTTGGTATAGAGGATGTCGTTGCGATTGATGTCCGCCGTAAGACGCAGCGTGTCGCCTGCCGTCTCGTCCGCTTCGCCGCCGATGATTGCAATCGAAGCGGCGCCTGCCTCGGCCAGATCGGCGAGGATGAATGTATCGTCGCCATCGCCGCCGTCGACCGTGTCGCCCTGCGCGACCTGAATGGTATCGGCACCGCTGCCACCCACCACGCTGTCGGCCCCGATGCCCCCGGTGATGAGATCGTCGCCATCACCCCCGATCAGGGTATCCGAGCCATCCTGTCCCACAAGAACGTCGTCGTCGATGCCGCCGAACAGAAGGTCGTCGCCGATGCCGCCGAGCAGGGTGTCATTGTCATCGCCGCCAAAGATCGTGTCATTGCCCGCGCCGCCAATCAGGCTGTCGGCGTTGTTGTCCGGGGCGAGGTCGGGGTTGATTGGGTCGTCATCGGCAAGGCTATAGGCCTCTGACGCTGCGAAATCCGGATTGGACGGGGCAAGCCCGCCATAGATCACGTCATCATCATCGCCGCCGTCGATCGTGTCGCGTCCTTCGCCGCCTTGCAGCGTGTCGGCACCCATGCCGCCTGCCACGAGGTCGTCATCGAACCCGGCATCGACGAGGTCGGCCCCGGCCCCTGCATCAATCGTATCGGCATCGTCGCCGGTCAGGATGGTGTCATTGCCATCGCCGCCCAGCACGCTGTCGCGGTCGTTGTTCGGGTCGAGGTCTGCGGGATAGCCCAGACCGCCCGAGGTGATGAGGATCGGATCGGGATAGGCCTGATCCGGCAGGCCGGTGCCCGGCGAGGTGCGGGTGTTGATCAGGTCGTCGCCTGCGCCGCCATCCACGGTGTCGCTGCCTTCAAAGCCGAAGACCGTGTCATTGCCATCGCCGCCGAAGACAGAATCGTCCCCGGTTCCGGCCATCACGGAATCGTCGCCCAGACCGGCCAGCACGGTGTCGTTGCCGTCCCCGGCGCTGATGGTGTCGTCATTGCCGTTGGTGCGGCTGTCGAGATTGTCAACAAGATCGCCATCGGGATCGCCGGTATAGGCCGTGTCGATCAGATCGCCCGCCGCTGTGCCATCGACAGTATAGTCGGTCTGGAAAATGCCCATCGCCGCCAGCGCGTCGTGATCGGTGATGGTGGCGGGGTTGACCCCCACGAGGGTAATGCTCTCGCCGTTCGGGAAGCTGAGAACGGCGTTGCCATCAAGATCGCTGCCGACAGTCACATCGGCCACGTTGATCGGGTTGCCATTGGCATCGGTCAGGCCTGAGAGGTCGAGTTGGTCCTGTCCGGTGTAGGTGCCGTCGCCATTGTCGATGGGGGCGGCAAAGCCGGTGATCCTGTCGGCCCCATCGCCATCGGCGAAGATCACGGTATCGACCGCGCCGTCGCCTCTGCCGATATCAAAGTTGTCGTTGCCCGCGCCGCCATCGACGGTATCGGCCCCCGCGCCTGTGCTGACGCTGTCATCGCCGCTGGAACCGAGCACCTGATCATCGCCCGAGCCGAGGATGATATTTTCGATCTCGCTGAATTGCGCCGTTTGCGTGCCGTTCGAGAGCGTGCCTTGTTCGGGATTGCCCGGATCGCCCGCTGTCAGGTCAAGTACGGTGTCCTGCGTGACCGCGCCCGCGTCGAGCGTATCGCCGCCTGCGTCATTCGACCAGCCGTCGATGGTGTCGTTGCCGAAATAGTCGGCCATGACGATAAGGTCGTCACCTTCAGCGGCAAAGATAACGTCGTCGCCGGTGCCGCCCAAGAGCGTGTCCTTGCCGCCCCCTGCGCTCAGTTCGTCATTACCTGCGCCGCCATCGAGATAGTCATCTGCCACATCGCTGCCTGCGGCCAGCGTGTCATTGCCATCCCCGCCAAGGAGTGTGTCGGATTCGGTGCCGCCGTCGAGATAGTCGTCGCCCACGCCGCCCGACAGGCTGTCAGAGCCGATAAAGCCCTCCATGCTGTCGTTGCCGTCGCCACCCGCGAGCGTGTCATTGCCCGCCGCGCCGTAGAGCGTGTCGTCGCCCGCGCCGCCGTCGAGGCTGTCGTTGCCGTCCTCGCCGTGGATTTCATCGGCACCTGCGCCGCCCAGCACGGTATCGTCGCCCAGCCCGGCAAAGACGAGGTCATCGTTGCCGCCGTCTGCGGCGTCGTTGTTGTCGATCCGGTCGCCCTCTGGGTCGCCCGTGTAGCTGCCATCAATGAGGTCTGCGCCGCCTGTGCCCTCGACCACGAAATTGCCCGCAAAGGCGGGGATGCCCATGGCGACCAGTTGCGCGGTGCTCTGCACCGCCGTGATCGGCACGCCGACGAGCGTCACGCTCT
>NZ_JAGPVV010000050.1 GCF_018066915.1 Roseovarius sp. | reverse complement strand
GCGCAGCGGTTGGGCGGGCACGCCCGCGACGATCGTATAGGGGGCCACGTCATGCGTGACCACGGCGCCCGCAGCAATCACCGCGCCATGGCCCACGGTGATTTCGGGCTTTACCTGCGCATTATGGCCAATCCATGTGTCATGGCCGATCCGCGCCACGCGGGCGCGGCGTTTGTCGAACCAATGCGCATCGTCAGGCGCGTCTGGCCAATAGCTGGCCGAGCGATAGAGAAAGTGGTGCAGGCTGGCGCGGTCGAGCGGGTGATCGGTGGCCCCGATCCGCACAAAGCTTGCGATATTGGCGAATTTGCCGATTTCGGCATTGGCGAGGTCACAGGACCGGTCGCAATAGGAATAATCCCCCATCGCCACATGCGCGAGGCGACTGCCGCGCCCGACCTCTGTATAGATGCCGAATTCGCAATCGGTGATCTCGCAATCAGGGTGAATCAGGGCCTTGTCGGCCTGCAATCGGGGCATGGTGCGCTCCATCAGGGTTTCGGGCCTCCGGCGGGAGTGTTGGCAAGCGAGAAGGTTAACATTTTTCGATGTGATGTCCTGGAGTTTGCACCACGACGGCCGCCTGCTTGGCGTCGGAGATTGCCGCGAGATGCAGCAGTAATGGCGTTAAAAGTGTAAAACTTTTATAAAACTGTGGTGAACACAGGAAAATGCCCTGTCGCACCCCCTCAGGGGCGGGGTCGTCCACCAAAATTTGTGATCCGCTCTGAAGGCAGGGACGCAGAGACTAAGCCTTATCGAAGGGCGCGACATGCTCTATTCATCGAGATAAGCCCCGCTTGCGCGTCGGATCTCATCCAACTGTTGCAGCCTATGGCGCGAGGCGTCACCGCTGGCTGCGGCGCAGGCCGCCAACAGGATTTCCGCGACAAGTTGCACGGCGATGGCTGAGGGAAAGTAATGCGGACTGGCTGTTGGGGACAGAAAGATGCCATTGGCATAGGGGGCCAATGGCGAACTGGGTCTGTCGGTGATGGCATAGACCGATGCACCGGCGCGACGGGCATATTGCATCGCGTCAATCGTCTGCACGCAATAGGGCGCTATGCCGAGCGCCAGCACCGTATCATGCTCGGAGATTGTCGAAATCCGCTCGCTGGCGGCCACGGTCCCAGCTGGCAGCGTGACCAGATCGGGCAGGGCAAGCCGCCCGGTGGCCTCGATCATCCCGGCGGCCCAGTACATAGACCCCGCGCCAATCACATAGGTGCGCCCGCTGCGACGGACGGCGGCAACAAAGGCCGCAACCTCCTTTGGGTCAAGATGCGCGGCAACCTCTGCGATATTATTCTGGGCGGCCTCTGTCATGTGATTGATCAGTTTTGACAGCGAGTCGCTCTGAAAGGTGCTGCGCAGCGCATCAACCCGCGCCCCAAAGCCGCGCCCCATCAACAGTTTCTGAAAGTCCTGTCGAAGCCCATCATAGCCCTCGTATCCCATGTGCTGCGCCAGTCGCTGCATGGTCGGCGCGGCCACGCCGCAGGCCTGAGCCACGGAGCGCATGGACTCCACCGCGATCCGGTCCGGGTTGTCCAGCGCATAACGGGCCGCAACGGCCAACTTGCGAGGCAGGGTTGGCAACGCTTGGGTTATCTTTTCGTCGATTTTCATAACCGCGACACCTTGTGCTGAGGCACCGTCAGTGTCATGCGGAGATCACATCAGCGCAAGTGTAATTTTTTACGCGAAAAAGTAACAAATGGTATTTTTTTCTGGACTCGTAAGAGCCAAGACCTCATCAATTCCCAAGCAGCACGGACGACGTGTTGGCACCAGACAACAGGAGAGTGGAATGAGGACGTTAATCAAAGCTGCACTGACCGCCGTTGTGGCCACCTTGACCAGCACCGCCGCCATGGCCGATGCGCTGCAAGATATCAAGGATGCGGGAAAGATCGTCGTTGGCGTCAAGCAGGACTACAAGCCATGGGGTTATCTGACCTCGGATGGCCAACTGCAGGGCCTTGAGATCGACTTGGCCAAGGACGTCGCTGAGCGGCTGGGGGTCGAGGTCGAACTGGTTCCGGTGGTCGCGTCCAACCGCATGGAATTCCTGCAACAAGGGCGGATCAACCTGATCATCGCGACGATGGGGGACAACCCACAGCGGCGTGAGGTGATCGGCATGATCGAGCCCAACTACTATGCCGGCGGCACCAATGTTCTGGCCCCCAAGGCTGCGGGGCTCAAAAATTGGGAGGACCTGAAGGGCGCGGACGTCTGCGCGCTGCAAGGCTCTTATTACAACAAGCGGGTCACGCAACTCTATGGCCCCAATCTGGTCGCTTTTGCGGGCATCCCAGAGGCGACTGCGGCGCTCTTGAACGGAAGCTGCATCGCCTTTCTCTACGACAATACGTGGATCGAATCGCAACTGGCCTCTGACGCGCAATGGGCCGAATTTGAAATGCCCTTCCCGACCGAAGACCCGCAGGCCTGGTCCATCGCCGTCCCGCTGGAGGAACTCGACCAGCCCTATGGTAAATTGATGAGCGAGATCGTCACGGATTGGCACAAATCCGGCTATCTGATCGAACGGAACGCGGCAAACGGCATCGCGCCGAGCCCGTTCCTTCAGGCAGAGCATGACAGGTTGAAATAACCCGTCCTTGCTGACCTGCCCGGCAGCGCACGCCTCTGCCGGGCATCTCTTTGCGCTGCGTCAGAGGTGATCCGAGCCGATGGACTTTGCTAACACATTTATCGACTGGCTGCGCCCCGACTGGTTCTTGAACCTTGCCGTGGTCAGCGACGATTACAATCGCGGTCGCTATGTCGCGGGTCTCTGGATGACGATCAAGCTGTCGGTTGTGTCGATCTTTTTGTCGCTCATCGTCGGGGTTCTGGGGGCTGCTGTCCAAGGTGCGCCGTCACGGACATTGCGGGTGGCGGTCGGGATTTTTGTTGCGTTCTTTCGCAACACACCGCCATTGGTTCAGCTCTATTTCTTTTACTTTGCTATCGGCACGGTGCTCCGGATCACTGGCGACAATGGTCTGCCGCAGCCTTTGATCAGCAATTTCGGCTGGGCCATCATTTCGCTCTCGCTGTTCGCTGGCGCGTTGAACGTGGAAATCTTTCGCGCGGGGGTCGAGGCGGTGCCGCGCTCGACCGTCGAGGCCGCCGAAGCCCTGGGCTACACGCGCCTGCAAATCTATACCGATATCGTGCTGCCGCTGGCGGTGCGCGTCTCTTTGCCGGCGCTCGGGACAAATCTGGTCAACCTGGTAAAGACCACTACGCTGGCCTACGCGATTGCTGTGCCGGAACTGCTCTATGTCTCGGCGCAAATCTGGTCCGAGGATCTGAACGTGCGCGAGATGATGAACGTTCTGCTGGTGTCCTACGTGGGTCTGGTCGCCATTCTGGTCTGGGTTCTGCATCGCTGGGAAAAGGCGCTGCGCATCCCCGGATATGGAGAATGACCATGTATTCCCCCCATCTGAAACCCAAGGTTCGCGGCCATATGCCGGTGATGCTGCCCCTGCGCCTGCGCGCCGATAGTTTGCCGCTTGCGGATCGGCTCTTCAATCTCTGGACGCTTACGGCGCTTGTGCTGGCCTTGGCCGTCGTGCTGATCGGTCCTGCCTTTGCCCAGCTTGCAACGCCGGACGAACGCACGACCCTCACGATCCTGTTGGAATGGACCCCCACCTTGGCCAAAGGGTTTGGCTTTAATGTCCTGATTTCGGTTCTGTCGATGTTGATCGGGACGGTCATGGGGGTGTTTCTGGGGGTTCTACAGGTGTCGCAGACCCGCCCGATACGGCAGGCTGCATGGCTCGTCACACAGTTCTTTCGCAACTCGCCTTGGCTTGTCCTTCTGTTCTATTGCATCCTGCTTATCCCATTCCAGTTCGAGATATTCGGCGTGAATATCCCGTTCCCCGGCTGGATCAAGGCTGTGATTGGTCTGTCGTTGCCGGTCATGGCGTATACGTCGGAGTTCATGCGGGGCGCGATCCTGTCTATCCCGACGGGACAATGGGAATCTGCTGAATCCTTGGGGTTCAGCCGCCGAATGACCCTGACGAACATCATTCTTCCACAGACCGTCAAGCGCGTGCTGCCGTCCTGGATGAATCTCTACGCGGTCCTGACGATGGCGACGCCGCTGGTGTCTATCATCGGGGTTGATGATGTCATGGCCTTGACCCGCGCGGCGCTGAGTGCTGAGGGGCGCGCTGATCTCTTGATCCCGATGTACCTTTATATTCTGTCCTGGTTCTTTCTCTATTGCTATCCGATCAGCTCTTTGACGCGTGTTCTGGAACGAAAATACTCGGTGAAACTATGAGCGAGGCCCTTATGACCTGGACCCCCCAACAGCCAATCGTGTCGTTAAAAGACGTGCACAAGTCCTTTGGCTCTGTCGAAGTGCTCAGAGGTATCTCGCTTGACGTGATGAAAGGCGAGGTGATTTGCATCATCGGGCCGTCGGGTTCGGGCAAGTCGACCCTGATCCGCTGCATCAATGCGCTGAACGACATTCAGGCGGGTTCGATCACCGTGGAGGGATTGGAGGTCAACGACCCAAAGCTGGACAAACTCGCCCTGCGACGAAAGGTCGGGATGGTGTTCCAGCAATACAACCTGTTCCCGCACAAGACAGCCTTGCAAAACGTGATGATGGCACCCATCAAGGTGCTCAATCAAGACCGCGCCGAGGTGGAAAAGCGCGCGCGCGCCCTGATTGCCAAGGTCCGTCTGAACGGCAAGGAAGACGCCTACCCCGGCGAGTTGTCCGGGGGCCAACAACAGCGCGTTGCAATCGCACGCTCGCTGGCCATGAACCCCGACGTGATGCTGTTTGACGAGGTGACAGCAGCCCTTGACCCCGAGACCGTCAAAGAGGTTCTGATGACGATCAAGGACCTTGCGGCGGATGGCATGACCTGCATCCTCGTCACGCATGAAATGGGCTTTGCCCGCGAGATCGCAGATTGCATTTACTTCACGGATCGCGGGGTGATCGTAGAGTCCGGTCCGCCCGCGACCTTCTTTGACAACGCTCAAGACCCCCGCACCCAGCAATTCCTTGCTCAAATCCTGTAGGCGC
>NZ_JAGPVV010000177.1 GCF_018066915.1 Roseovarius sp. | reverse complement strand
CCTTGATCGTGACATCCAGCCCGGAATGCACGGCCACGCCCTGCGCCCAGAGAAGAATGTCGCTATCAGCCAGCGAAATCCAAAAGTGGTTTTCGGCCAAACGCAGCAGGATCGGATCGTTGAGAATACCGCCATCCGCATTGGTGATCAGGATGTATTTGCATTGGCCCACGGCCATCTTGGACAGGTCGCGCGGGGTCAGCATCTGGACAAAACGCGCGGCATCGGGGCCGGTGATCTCGACCTGACGCTCGACCGCCACATCGCAGACGATGGCGTCATTCACGAGGGTCCAGAAATTCTGCTCCGGATCGCCGAAATCACGGGGGATATACATATGATTGTAGACCGAAAATCCCTTGGCGCCCCAACGCACTGTGGCGTCGAAATAAGGGGATTTGCGGATCTGAGTGCCGAACCCAAAGTCGTCTGCGTGCATCATGGTTTTCGCCCTTGCTGTCCCGTCGCGCCATCAGCGGCGGACTGTCTGAAACTGGCGATCTTCTAGGGCCAAATGATGCTGCAAATCGGACTGAAAAAACGATCCGCGCAGACTGAACAGGCTGATTTTTGGTCGTGAACGGGCTGCCCGGTCGGGCGGATCATTTGGCGTCCTTCGCCGTCAGAATCGCAAGGTTCGGCGGACCGGATTTGACCCGGCGCGTGGCGATATAAGTCATGTAGCGGTCGATGCCCAATTCACCCGCAAGCATGGCCTCCATCACGCTCTGGAACCGCGCGAGGCTGGGGCAAATGACCCGCATGACATAATCCATGCCCCCACCTGTCGCGACGCATTCAGTGATCTCGTCCCGCGCACGAACAAACCCCTCGAACCGGTCGAAATCCGATTTGCGGTGATGGGTGAGCGAGACGGTCACGACGACCTCGGAGAAGTCGCAGATCTTTTCGAGCACGAGGTCCGCGTGATAGCCGCGAATGAAGCCTGCGGCCTTCAGCCGGTCGAGACGCGCCCAACAGGGGGTCGGGGAAATATTGGCAATCTCGGCCAACCGGGTCTTGCTCAGGGGGCCATGCTGCTGCACCGCATGCAGAATGCGGATATCCGTCGCATCAAGCCCGAGCCGTTTCATCCGTGGTTAACCCCCTTGCCAGAACAGAGCCACAGGCATGGCGCAGGATCACCCCTGCGCGGTTCACCCTATCGCGCATATCCGTGCAACCTCGTCATTTTGCAACCTGTTTTGCCGCAAAAGCGACGCGCTTTTCGGTGCTTTGATCTGGTCCTGACGCATGTGATTGAACACCGGACCCTTTCCTTGGTAGAGGTCGACGGCAATCAGGTCAAACGAGGGCGGAGACAGTCATGAGCGGATTACTGGCGCTATTCGATGATGTGGCCGCTATCGCCAAGCTGGCCGCGACGCAACTGGATGATGTTGCGGCTCAGGCAAGCAAGGCCGGGACCAAGGCCGCCGGTGTGATCATCGACGATGCTGCCGTCACGCCGAAATACGCCACCGGCCTGCCTGCTGCGCGCGAGTTGCCGATTGTGTGGAAAATCGCCCGCGCGTCCTTTTTCAACAAGCTTGTGATCCTCTTGCCCGTGGCGCTGCTGTTGGATGCCTTTCTGCCATGGATGCTGACTCCGCTATTGATGATTGGCGGTGCTTATCTGTGTTTCGAAGGGGCTGAAAAGGTCTGGCACCTGATCATGCCGCACAAGGAGCATGGCCCGCAAGAGGCTGACACCCTCGAAGCGGCACATCTCGAAGAGCAGCGCGTCAAAGGGGCGATCAAGACCGATTTCATCCTGTCAGCAGAGATCATGACCATCGCCCTGTCGCAGATCGACAGCGGCACCTTCTGGATAGAGGCAGTTGCCTTGGCCATGGTGGCCATCGGCATCACCGTCTTGGTGTATGGGGCTGTGGCCATGCTTGTGAAGGCGGATGATGTCGGCCTGCATCTGAGCATGAGCGGGCGCTTTGCCCCCACGCGGGCGGTGGGGCGGGGCATTGTCCGGTCCATGCCCGGTGTCTTGGTGGGGATCGGGGCCATCGGCACGGTGGCAATGCTGTGGGTCGGCGGCAGCATCATCGTGCATGGGCTGCACAGCCTTGGCTGGCATCTGCCCTATGAGCAGATCAAGCACGCGGCGCAGGGGGCGGCAGAGATGGCCGGCACGATGCCAGGTCTGGTGACATGGGTTGTCACGGCGGGGCTGGACGGGATTGTCGGGCTGGCCACGGGTCTTGCACTCATTCCGGTTGTCACGCGCGCGCTTGTTCCGGTCGCCGGGTGGCTCTTTCCCGAAAAGTCGTGACCGTGACGGCCTCTCTTGTGGCGGTGTCCGCCGCCCCTGAGCCTCTTCCAACTTTCCTTGGCTTGCACGGTGGCACCTCTTGAGACACGGCTCGGCAGAGATGACGCAATCGGGGGTGCGCGAGGCACTCTTGCGTCGTGGTCTGGCGCAGCCCGGTGCCCGTTGGACCAAGCTGCTTGGCGGGCGCAGCAATCAGAGCTGGCGCGTGGACGCGCAAGAGCAGCCCATTGTCGTCAAGCTCTTTGCTGCGGGGTCCGACAATCCCCTGTTTCCCAATGACCCGGCGTCGGAGGTTGCCAGCCTCAGGCATCTGGAAGGCACACATCTTGCGCCTGTCTGGCTTGATGATTTTTCCACGGAGGCCGGGTATTGCGTTGTCTATGGGCATGTTCCGGGGGAGACTTGGCAGGAAGGCGCTGCCGAGATTGCAGCACTCCTGCACCGGGTTCATGGGCTGATCGGGCCGGACCATCTGCGCAGGGTGCCCGATGGCAGCGCAGAATTGGTGCAGCAGACCGAGGCGATCCTAGACCAATGTGCCCCTTCGGATGCAGAAATGCTCCGAAAACTGCAACCCGCCAGAGTGATCGCCGCGTCAGGCCGCCAATGCTTGCTGCACGGCGATCCAGTGCCCGGCAATATCGTAGGCACCCCCGGCAATTGGTGGCTTATTGATTGGCAATGTCCGGCGCTCGGCGATCCGTGCGAGGATATCGCGCTGTTCCTGTCGCCCGCGATGCAACTGGCTTATCGCGGGGCACCGCTGTCGGTTGGCGAATCCCAGAGCTTTCTGGCGGCCTATCCGGACGGGGACGCCATCGAACGCTACCACTCCCTTGCAGGATTTTACCACTGGCGGATGGCGGCCTATTGCCTGTGGCTCGATTCGCGCGGAAATTGCTCTGCCCGCGAGGGTGCAGAGGCAGAAATCGCCGCGATGACAGAAGCATGCCCCTGAAATCGCATAAAAAGTAATCACTGCGTTGCAGCGATACCTCTATGAGGCGAGATTGGGCGCATGGCGAAATTTCAGGTTTCCTTGGACCTTGAGCTATGGCATAAGGAACCCCAAGTCCTTTTGGGATGTTACGGTCCATAATGGATAGGAGAATGAAATGAACAAGATTACGACTTTTGTCGCTGCTGCCGCTCTGGCCGCTTCCGCCGCTGCTCCGGTTCTTGCTGAAGAAGCAAAAACCAATGCTGACCCGTTTGTGTCCACCCAAGGTCAGGGTAACGGCTTGGGTCTGGGCGTTAACACTGGCACCGCTGTGGCGGTGGTTGCAGGTGCGATCATTGTTGGCGCGGTTGCCGCTGCGGGTGGCGATGGCTCGTCCTCCTCGACGACCACCAACTGATAGCGGCTCGGCGTTTTTACGAACGTCAGACTGTATACCTGATACGAAAAACGGGCCTTATGGCCCGTTTTTTGCGTTATCAGGGATAGGATGGGGGGAGACCCAACAACTCGTCCAATTGCCGCGCGATCCAACCGCGCGGGATGAAATGACCGCGGCTATGAACGTCGAGCATCACTTTGCCCTCGGCACAGTCCTCCCATGAGGTGCGCTGAAAGCTGAGCGGTTCTGTCACGCTCCAGTCCCCACGTGACACGCCGGGCTCGGTGCAATCCAACCTGTCACGCCAGAGTTTGACCGGCCATGTTGTCTCGCCCTCTGGACCAAAGGGGAAATCCATGACTGTGTCAGAGGTGCCGTGGACGTGGCGAATCTCTTGCGGGGCGGTCGCGCAGGTTTCCGATTGGCGCAAGGTCCCCGAGATGGCCAGCAGGGCAGCGACCCATTCGCCCCTCTCACACACATAGCGCCAGGCCATCGCGGACCCATAGGAATAGCCCGAAACGAAGAGGCGGGAGCGGTCTATCGGATAGCGTGTGGCGGCATCCTCGATCACGGCGGCGGCAAAGGCTACATCATCGGTTTGGGCGGTCCAAAAATCCCATGTCCGGCCCTCGCCATTGGGGGCCAGCAACAGCACGCCGCGCTGCCGTGTGGCACCCGCGACGCGAGGATGTTTGACCACGACCGAGCCTTGCCGCTTCCAGCCATGAAAATGCAACAGCACGGGAAGGGCAGTTTTTCCGTCCCAGCCATCCGGTTCCAGCACATGATAGGACCACGTGCCCAAGGGGCAGGGCACCTCGGCATGACAGGGCTCTGTTGTTGCCTCAAGGGCGAGCGCCAGACCGGGCCAGAGACAACACAGCAGGAACAACAGGGAACGCATGACATCTCCGACAAGTGACCTGCGATCAGACTATGCACCGCGTCTGAAATGTCATGTCACAAGGGTGTCAGGATGGGCCCCGAACACTCTGTGCCGGGGCCTTAATAGTCAGATCAACGCAAAGATACGCGCAGGCCCCCCAGAGCCGCCGCGATGTTTGGGCGCGCCGATCACGATGGTTGCCCCGGCGGCGGGCACCTTGTCGAGATTGGCCAGACATTCGATGCCGAACCGGCCCGTCGGCAACCAGGCGTAATGGGTGGCGAAATCGGCGGAGGGGCCGTGATCGAGCGACAGCGTATCGCTGGCAATCGAGCGGGCACCGGTTTCCTCGATCAGCATCTGCGCCGCCTCGATGTGAAAGCCGGGATAGTGCTGTTTCTCGCCATCAAAGCCGCGAAAGGCTTCGGTGCCGGTCTTGGCCCCCCAGCCGGAATGCAGCGCCACACAGGCCCCATCGGGGATCGGGCCATGGGTTGCAATCCATGCCTTGAGATCGTCAGGGGTGAGCATCGTGTCGGCATCCTGCGCCGCGCGGGCTGCGATATCCACCACACAGAGCGGCGCGACCAGATCGCCCACGGCGATTTCATCGACCGACGCCCCATCCGCAGAAAAATGCAGCGGGGCATCCACATGCGTGCCCGTGTGTTCGTTGACCGTCAGCGTCATCAGGTTAAAGCCGTTTTCGGCAAAGTTGAAATTCTGCTCGGTCGAGATGCCGGGCGCACCGAAATAGGTGGGAAAATCCGCGTCATAGGTATGGGTCAGGTCCTCGACCTTGGCATGTCCATTCGCCAGAGCGGGCGTGCCGCCAAGGGGCGAGAAGGCGGCGGCCGCCCCTATCCCCGCTGCGGCGGTGAAAAAGCTGCGGCGCGACAGCATCCTGTCCTTGACCGCGTTGATGATACAGGCGTCACACATGGCATGTCCTTTCGGGTTTCGGTGCATATGGGGTGCAGCCTAGCATGATTCTGCGGTATGCAAGGGGGCGGCTTTGGTCGGAACTTGAAAACAAGGAGCATGCCATGGTGGCGCTGATGCGCTTGCTGATCTTTGGGTTGATCGCTCTGACGGTGCTCTATCTGGCGATTTCCTGGTACTCGCGTTCCGTTCGGCGGCAGAAAATGGAGCGCGATTGGGAAGAGGCGGGTCGTCCCGGCGACAGGAATGCCTATATAGAGGCTGGGATGAAGCAATATGAGCACTCGCTGCGCAAGCGGCTGATCTGGCTGGTCTATATTGTTCCGGTGACGACGGTGGTGGTCATCATATATCTGACGAACTTCATGTAAGGGGGCCGACGATGGTCTATGTCAAATGGGTGTTCTGGGGTCTGTTCTGGACCTGCGTGATTGCGTTTCTGCATTACACGCTGCCGCAGCATGATGTGGTGCGGATCACGGACACCTATGAAAAGCGGGTCAATCCGGGGGATAATTCGCTCTTCTGGTCCAATGCGGATACCGGAGAGGACCCGACGGCGACCGAACGGGATGTGTTCTTCATCCAGACGTTCCGCGCCAATGACAAGCCGATGATCTACCGCAACGAGGATACGGGCTGGGGCTGGCCACCCTATTTCAAGTTCGATACCTCGAATTTGCAGGCCGAAGCCTCGGACATGATGTCCAAGAAAGCCGCCGAGAATGCCCAGTGGGTCGTCGTGCGCCACTATGGCTGGCGGGTAGAGTTTTTCTCTATATATCCCAATGCCGTCAGCATCTGGCCGGTTGCGGGGCCGGATGTGCGGATCATTCCATGGGTCAAGATTGTGATCCTCCTCCTGCTTGCCGCATCTGCTTGGGCCATCCGGGTTCGCTGGCGGCGGTTCTGGGAGGGGCGTCAAGAGAAGGGCGACACGGAATGGAGCGTCGGGCGCGGATAAACCCGCGCCCCCCGGTTTCAGCGTTTGCCGTAGTAGAGACCCACGACATGCTCTGCCTCGGCAAAGAACAACCAGCGTGATGCCGCGATCCCTGCGACATGCGCGATGACCGCAACCAAGGCGAGGGCATGGCTGAACGGCACCAGCAACAGCAGGATGGGCAGGGCATATCCCAAGCCAAAGGCAATGCCGCGCAGTTTCAGGGCGTGTTTACGCCCAACCTGAAAGACCAGTTCACGCAAGAGGTAGTTTGGCCCGGTATGGGGTGGCTCAAACGCGCGGACAGAGCCGATATGCCCGAGGCCCGTTGCTGTCGCCATATCCGTGCCCGAGGCGGCAAAGGCACCATCGCCGCGCACCCACCACAGGATTTGCAGCACCCCTGCAATCGGGATCAGGATCAGCGCCGCGCTGACCTGTCCCGCCAAGAGCGCGCCCCCCGCCAGTGAAATCGCGATCAAGAGCGCGGGTGTCAGAGGCGTTTTCCAGCGCGGCACGGTTTTCAGTTGGGCATAGATCATCGACGTGGTGAACACGGTGCCAAGAGCGAGCGCCGTGCCGAGCCAGCCCAAGAGCGCCAGACGTTCGTCAAAGAACACAAGCCCGGCGCCGTAAATCCCCATGACGACAAGCGCCGCGACTGCGCAGACGCCTTCACGGCTCAGCCAGCTTGATCGCCATTGGCTAAACGCCTTCCACGCCCGTTCAGGATGCCCGAGGTGAAAGGTCGAGGCCATCAGCCCGCCCACGGCCAGTGCATAGCCGATGGCGAAAAAGACAAAGGCAACCCAACCCGAGACCGCAGGCAGGCCCAGACCCAGCCAAAAAAGCAGGCCAAAGCCCAAGCCCGAGAGTGTGGTAAAGACGATGACGGAAGGGGCTGGATGCATCAGAGCTTCTCCAAGGTCTTGTCGAGCCAGCCAAGGAAGCCCTTGGGTTCCTCAATCACGGGGGCGAGGAACGGCGCCAGAATGTCGATCTCGCCCACCGGCTTGGGCTGGTCGAGCCGGTCCTTGGGGCGCGGCGGCAGGTATTTGTTGACGGGTTTGGTGGCCTGCTCTGGCATGAGGTCTAGGCCGCCGCGTTCGGCGGTCAGCTTTGAGACATTGCTCTCGGGGTCCGCGAAATCGCCGAAATGGCGGGCACCGGCGGGGCAAGTGCGCACGCAGGCAGGCACGCGGTCGACCTCGGGGAGGTTCTCGTTATAGATTCGGTCCACGCAGAGGGTGCATTTCTTCATCACGCCTTCGGCCGCGTCCATTTCGCGCGCGCCATAGGGGCACGCCCAGGCACAGAGACCGCAGCCGATGCAGTCGGTTTCGTTGACCAGAACGATCCCATCCTCGACCCGTTTATAGCTGGCGCCCGTGGGGCAGACGGTGACGCAAGGCGCATCCTCGCAATGCAGGCAGGATTTGGGGAAATGCACCAATTGCGCGGCGGGGTGCGGCATAGCCGAGGTTGCCAGCGGCTGGGCCTCGTAGCTGTGAACGCGGTTGAGGAACGTGCCCGATGGGTCCGCGCCGTAGGGCTGCTGATCACTGAGGGGTGCGCCGTAATTCTCGGTGTTCCAGCCCTTGCAGGACACGACGCAGGCATGACAGCCGACGCAGGTGTCAAGGTCGATCACAAGGCCCAGCTTGCGGGTGGTGGTTTCGGGAAGCGTTGTCATGCGCGGCGCTCCTCACTGTTATGGGGCCGGATGCTTACCGGCTCTTCCCGGCTCTTGTCCCATGTGGCGATGAACCAGATGAACGAGCCGACGCTGAACGCGACAAAGGCCAGAATGGCCAGCAATGTCAGGGTTTTGCCGCTCATTTCCCGACCTTCCATTTCAGGTTGTCAGGACCCTTGCCCACTGGCGATTTGATCGGCGCAAAGGCGGGCTGTGCTTCTTGGGGTGGCGTGGCTTTCTCGATCTTGACGCGCAGATCGAACCACGCGGCCTGTCCGGTGATGGGATCGGAATTGGACCATCTCAGACCATCCCCCTTGGGCGGCAAAAGCTCGTGGATAAGATGGTTGAGCAGAAAGCCGCGCGTGGCCTCGGGGGCATCCTCGGAGAGCGCCCAAGCGCCCTTGCGCTTGCCGATGGCGTTCCATGTCCAGACCGTGTTTTCGTTGAGCGCGGCCATGTGGGCCACGGGCACGGTAATCTCGCCATGGGCAGAGGTGACGCGTGCCCAATCCCCGTCGCTGAACCCGTGTTTCTCCCAGAGTTTGGTGGGCAGATAGAGCGGATTTTGTCCGTGGATCTGGCGGAGCCATGCGTTTTGCGTGCCCCAAGAGTGATACATCGCCATCGGGCGCTGTGTCAGCGCGTGGACGGGGAATTCATCGGGGTCGACATGCGTGTCCTCGAAGGGAGGATACCAGATTGGCAGCGGGTCCATCGTGGCCTTGATCCGATCGCGCAGGTGGTCGGGGGGCTGGCGGGTGCCATGCCCCTCGGCGGCCAGTTGGAATTTGCGCATGGTTTCAACGTAGAGATCAAACACATAGGGCTGCGGCGTGTCAAAGAGGCCCATGCCGACGGCCCAGTTCTGATAGGCCATGTTCCACGGTTTGTAATACTGCGCGCCGTCGGGGATGTGGCTGACGAAAAAGCCGCCGTTCTCGATATAGCGGTCAAGCTGCTCGGGATTGGGGGCGCCGCGCCCGGTCTCTGTGCCGTCGCCGCGAAAGCCCGAGAGCGGGCCGATTCCGGGCTTACGCTCGTGATTGACGATGTAATCGGCGTAATCGGTGTACTTGGCCGCGCCATCCTCGGCGGTGAAGCCGGGCAATTTCAGTTTATTGGCCAGTTGCACCAGCACGGTTTGAAAGCCGCGCACATCGCGGTCGGGTTTGATCACCGGCCAGCGGATCGCATCGGCGGCGGCATCCGCCTCGCAGATTGGGCGATCCAGCAGCGAGATGCAGTCGTGGCGTTCCAGATAAGTGGTGTCGGGCAGGATCAGATCGGCATAGGCGACCATTTCAGAGCTATAGGCATCCGAATAGATGATGCGGGGGATGACATAGGCGCCGCTCTCATCCTTGTCCGTCAGCATCTCGATCACGCCGCGCGTGTTCATCGAGGAATTCCACGACATGTTGGCCATGTACATGAAAAGCGTGTCGATCTTGTAGGGATCACCGGCATGGGCATTGGAGATGACCATATGCATCAACCCATGCGCCGACATCGGGTTTTCCCAGGTAAACGCCTTGTCGATGCGGGCGGGCGTGCCGTCAGGCTTGAGCGCCAGATCCTCGGGGCCGCGCACAAAGCCCAAGTGCGGGCCGTCGAGCGGGCAATCGGGCTGCACGCCGCAATGCGGTTTGGGATGGGCGGTGATGGGCTTGGGATAGGGCGGTTTGAAGCGGAAACCGCCGGGCACTTCGACCGTGCCGAGCAGGATTTGCAGCACATGCAGGGCGCGACAGGTCTGGAACCCGTTGGAATGGGCCGAAATTCCACGCATGGCGTGAAAGCTGACGGGGCGGCCGGTCATGGTCTGATGGGTCTCGCCGCGGAAATCGGTCCATTCGTGGTTGAGCGTGATCGCCTCGTCAAAGGCCACGCGGGCGATTTCGGCGGCGATGCGGCGGATCTTGTCAGGGGTGATGCCGCAGCGCGCCGAGACCGCTTCGGGGGCATATTGCGGATCGAGATAGCGTTCGGCCATCAGGTGCATCACAGGGCGATGCGTGATGCCGTCGGCCACATATGTGGCGCTGAGATCAGGACGCACTCCGGGTGTGTCAAAGGCGGTGAGCTGGCCGGTCTTGCGGTCGATCACCAGTGGTTTGCCATCGGCGTCACGCAGGAAAAGCCCGTGTTCGGGCGATTTGGGGTCGGCATTCATCAGAACAGGGGCATTGGTGTAGCGGGCGAGGTAATCGAGGTCAATCTTGCCTGCCTGCATCAGTTCGTGAATGAGAGACAGGATAAAAAGTCCATCTGTTCCGGGGGTTATGCCCACCCAGTCATCGGCCACGGCGTTGTATCCCGAGCGGATCGGGTTCACGCCGATGACGCGCGCGCCCCGCGCCTTGATCCGACCAATGCCCATCTTGATCGGGTTGCTGTCATGGTCTTCGGCCACGCCGAAGAGGATGAAAAGCTTGGTATGATCCCAATCCGGCTGGCCAAATTCCCAGAATGCGCCGCCCATGGTGTAGATACCCGCCGCCGCCATGTTGACCGAGCAAAATCCGCCGTGTGCGGCATAGTTGGGTGTGCCGAAATTCTGCGCCCAAAAGCTGGTGAAAGACTGTGATTGATCGCGCCCTGTGAAGAACGCGAGCTTGGACGGATCGTTATGGCGGATCGGTTCGAGCCAGTCAGTGGCGATTTGCAGCGCCTCGTCCCAAGAGATTTCCTGAAACTCGCCCGAGCCACGGGGGCCGACCCGCTTGAGCGGCGCGCGCAGGCGCGAGGGGGCGTTGACCTGCATGATACCCGCCGAGCCCTTGGCGCAGAGCACGCCCTTGTTCACTGGGTGATCGCGATTGCCCTCGATATAGGCAACCTTGCCGCCCTTGAGATGCACATTGATGCCGCAGCGGCAGGCGCACATGTAACAGGTGGTTTTGCGCACCTCATCCGAGACATGCGGCGAAGTGTCGATGCGGGGCTGATGTGTCATGGCTGGCCTTTTCCTCCGTCGGCGTCACGTTATGGCAGAAAGCACCAGTTCGCGACCATCTTCTCGTTTGTTTTCATTTCCTGAAAACATGTCTCGGAAATTCCGAATTTACAGGTCTGTTTTCCCGATATGAAGCCTCATTCGTGCGATAGAAGGCGCTGTGCATCGCCCGCGATCATGCGTTCCTCTTGGGCCGGGACGATCCAGCAGGCGATGTTCGAGCCGGGGGCGTGCAGGCGGGTTGCGCCCGTTGCATTGGCGCGGGCGTCGATCTGCGCCCCGAGCCAGGCCAGTCCGTCCATGATCCGGGCGCGCACGGGGGCCGCGTTTTCGCCGATGCCGCCGGTAAAGGCCACGGCGTCGAGGCCCCCCATTGCGGCGATCAACGATCCGGCGTGGCGGATGGCCCAGTAGCAGAAATGCTCGACCGCGAAGGCGCTTGCCGGGGAGGGGTCAGCGAGCAGCGCGCGCATATCCGAGAGACCGCCTGAGAGGCCGCGCAGCCCGCTTTCCTTGTTCAAAAGCGTGTGGGTGGCCGCGATGCCATCCTCCTCGGCCAAGCGCAGCACCGCGTTGCCGTCGATCATGCCGGTGCGGGTGCCCATGGTCAGCCCCTCAAGGGGCGAGTAACCCATTGATGTGGCGATAGATTGCCCGTCACGAATGGCGCAGATCGACGCGCCGTTGCCAAGGTGAAGGGCCAAGAGGCGCGCCGGCAGGGGCGTGCCGGTCAGGGCGGGCAGGCTGTCGACCAAAGAGGCATAGGAGATGCCGTGAAAGCCATAGCGCCGGATGCCGCGCGCCTCGATCTGCGGCGGCAGGGCGTAGCGGGTGGCGACCTCGGGGTTGCTCGCGTGAAAGGCGGTGTCGAACGCGGCCACCTGCGGCAGTTCGGGGGCAAGCGCGGACAGCGTTTCAATCGCGGCGATGTTGTGTGGGTTGTGCAGCGGGGCAAGCGGCGTGCAGGCTTTGATCGCGGTCAGCACCGCAGGCGTGAGGCGCGTGGGCTGGGTCAGTGCGGTGCCACCATGCACCACGCGATGCGCGGCGGCGGCAAAGCGATTGATGGGAAAGCCTTGGGTTTCAAGTGCTTGCAGGATGGCGTGCAGGGCTGTGGCGTGGTCAGGGAAGTCCTGAGCAGTTTTCACATCACCCAGTTTTAGGGTGCCGGGGCCGCCGATCCCATCGGCGATCCCGGTCAGGATTTGGGTGAGCGTGCCGTCAAAAACGGCAAGCTTGATCGAGGATGACCCGGCATTCAGGACCAGAATGAGATCGCTGTTGCCGGGTCTCGACATGGGTCAGACCTGCTGCTCGCGCATGTCGGCGGGGTTGATCCCGGCGACGGCCACGGGCTTTTTCATTGCGTCGCGGCGGAAGGGCTCGCCCAGTTCCTGATTGATCATGGCCTCGATGAGGGTGGTCTTGCCATGCTCCATCTGGTCCTTGATCGCGGTGTTGAGCGCGTCGGTCAGTTCCTCCATCGTGCGGGCGATGACACCCTTGAGGCCGCAAGCCTGTGCAATCCCGGCATAGCTGACCTGCTGATCCAGCTCTGTTCCAACGAAATTGTCGTCAAACCAAAGGGTTGAGTTGCGCTTTTCAGCGCCCCACTGGTAATTGCGGAACACGATCTGCGTCACGGCGGGCCATTCCGAGCGGCCGATGGCGGTCAGTTCATTGACCGCGATGCCAAAGGCGCCGTCGCCCGCAAAGCCCACCACGGGAACATCCGGACAGCCGATCTTCGCGCCCACGATGGAGGGCAGGCCATAGCCGCAGGGGCCAAAGAGGCCGGGGGCGAGGTATTTGCGGCCTTCTTCGAACGACGGATAGGCATTGCCGATGGCGCAGTTGTTGCCGATGTCGGACGAAATGATCGCCTCGCGCGGCAGGGCGGATTGGATCGCGCGCCATGCCATGCGGGGGCTCATCCAATCGGGTTTATCGGCGCGGGCGCGCTCGTTCCAGGTGGTGCCGGGATCGTCATCCTCGTGGTCCATCGAGCTGAGCTGTTGTGCCCATGTCGATTTTGTCTGCGCAATCAGAGCCTTGCGGTCTGCGCGGTCGGTGTCGCCCGCGCTCTCGCCCAATTTGGCGAGGATCGAGGTGGCGACCTTTTTGGCGTCGCCGACGATGCCCACGGTCACTTTCTTGGTCAGGCCGATGCGGTCGGGGTTGATGTCGACCTGAATGATCTTGGCCTCTTTGGGCCAATAGTCGATGCCATAGCCCGGCAGGGTCGAGAAGGGATTGAGGCGCGTGCCAAGGCAGAGCACGACATCGGCGCGCGAGATGAGTTCCATCCCCGCCTTGGAGCCGTTGTAGCCCAAGGGCCCGGCGAAGAGCGGATGCGAGCCGGGGAAGGCGTCATTGTGCTGATAGCCCACGCAAACCGGGGCATCGAGACGCTCGGCCAGTTGGCGCGAGGCGTCGATGCCGTCCGCCAACACCACACCGGCCCCGTTGAGGATGACGGGAAACTTGGCCTCGGTCAGAAGTTTGGCCGCCTCGGCAATCGCGGTCTCGCCGCCGGAGGGGCGTTCAAATTCGACGATGGCGGGCAATTCGATGTCGATCACTTGCGTCCAGAAATCGCGGGGCACGTTGATCTGGGCCGGCGCAGAGGCGCGTTTTGCCTTGAGAATCACACGGTTGAGTGTTTCGGCGATGCGGGTGGGATCGCGCACCTCTTCCTGATAGGCGACCATGTCTTCGAACAGTTTCATCTGTTCGACCTCTTGGAAGCCACCCTGACCAATGGTCTTGTTGGCGGCTTGCGGGGTCACGAGGAGGAGGGGGGTATGGTTCCAGTAGGCGGTTTTGACGGCGGTCACGAAATTGGTGATGCCGGGGCCGTTCTGGGCGATCATCATCGACATCTTGCCGGTGGCACGGGTGTAGCCATCGGCCATCATGCCGGCAGAGCCTTCGTGCGCGCAGTCCCAAAAGGTGATCCCGGCCTTGGGGAAAATATCCGAAATCGGCATCATGGCAGAGCCGATGATCCCAAAAGCGTGTTGGATTCCATGCAGTTGCAGGGTTTTGACAAAGGCCTCTTCGGTGGTCATCTTCATCGGCTGGGTCCTCTGGGTCGGGCGCGCGGTGGCGGTTAAGGGGATATCTCAAGCGAAACTAGCGGTCTGTGAGGGTTACTTCTAGGGCCAGAAGGTGATGTAGGGTAAGACCAGAGTAATTTAAAAATGAGAACTCAGGTATCAAAAATCGAGGATATGTATTGGATCATTATCTTTGAGAGGCGATCGCGGCACATCCAAGCCTATGAAAAAAAACACAAAGAGTGCCAATCTAGCCCTGTGGCGTCAACTCTGGGGTCAAGGCCAATTCCCGGGCAATGTGGGCAATCCCCTGCGGGATGCGGTCCGAGGGGATCGAGGAATAGGCGAGGCGGTAGAAATTGCGGGGTCTGTCGCTGCCGTGAAAGAACGGGTGGCCCGGTTCGATCAGCACGCCCGATTTTCTGAGGCTGCTGTCGATCTGGCCCATGTCGATGTGATCCGGGGCCTGCATCCAGATGGAAGAGCCGCCAAAAACACCGCGCCCGGCGATGTCGAGGCCGTGTTCGGCCAGTGCGCTCTCCATCACGCTGCGGCGGCGGGCAAAGACCTGACCCATCCGGCGCACGAGGCTGTCGTAGTGCCCAAGCGAGAGGAAATAGGCCGCCGTGCGTTGGATATGGCCCGGCGGATGGCGCAGAACCGAGGCGCGCAGGGCCCGGCACTCGCGGATAAACGATTTGGAACCAACAAGATAGCCTAGGCGTAAGCCGGGGAAGATCGACTTGGAGAAGGAGCCCACATAGATCACCCGCCCCTCGGTATCGAGAGATTTCAGAGCCGGGAGAGGGGCGCGGAGGAAGGAGACCTCGAACTCGTAGTCATCTTCGACGATCAGCGCCTCCATCTCGGCGGCGCGGGTGAGCAGCGCCTTGCGCCGTGCTAGGGGCATGGTGGCATTGGTGGGGGCCTGATGGCTGGGCGTGGTAAAGATCACGTCGGCCGCATCGGGCAGGTTTTCGGGCGGCAGACCGTCGCGGTCTACGTCCACCGGCATCAGATGGCAGCGGGATTGCATGAGAATGTCGCGCAGGGCGTGGTAGCAGGGGTTTTCGATGGCTGCGGTGCGGCGTTGGGTCAAAAGCACCTGCGCGGTCAGCCACAAAGCGTTCTGCGCGCCCATTGTGACAAGGATTTCATCGGGTTGCGCGATGATGCCGCGGCGCGGCAAAGTGTGGCGGGCGATAAACTCGATCAGCTTGGGATCGTCCTGATCGTAGTAATCGGCGGTGAGCGCCTGAAAATCCTTGGCCCCAAGGGCCTGAAGCGCGCAGTGACGCCAGTTGGCATGGTCAAAGAGCGCTGGATCGGTCTGGCCATAGATGAAGGGATAGGGGTAGCGCGCCCAGTCCTGCGGCTTTTCGGGCGTGTCGCCACCCGTGAAGCGGCGGCCAAGCGCGCGGGACCAGTCAATCGTGTCGCCGCGTGGCGCGGGCGCGGTGAACGCCGGAGGTTCTGGTGCGTTTTCAGAGACATAGTAGCCAGAGCGGTCCCGCGAGGCGAGGTAGTCATTGGCCTGCAACTCGGTGAGCGCCAAGGTCACGGTGATGCGGCTGACGCCCAGATGCGCGGCGAGTTTGCGGGAGGAGGGCAGTTTCTCGCCTTTGCGAAAGCGGCCTGACAGGATGCCCTGCGCGATCATCTGCTGAATCTGCGCCTGAAGCGTGCCCTCGGCCTCGGGGGCAAGAAAGAAGGTTTCGACCGGAATCGCCATGGGGACAGATTAGACTGGACTTATCATCCTTGCAATCTGGTCTGGTTTGGGGCGTGGCGTGGAATTGTAAGCTCTGTAAGGTCTGTCAGGGGATTTTGTAAGGTCGCTCAGGGCGCGGGAAAGAGGCTGTCAAACGCGGCTGTGCCCGCCGGGGAAAAGCGGACGATCCGGGTGCCGGAGACACGCTTTGCCCAGCCTTGAGATTCGATATGCGTGAGCAGGCCGCGCCCCAGACGCCCGGCCAGATGCGCGCGGCGTTCGGACCAGTCGAGACAGTCGCGGCAGAGGGGCGTGCGGGGAGAGGGAAGGCGCGTCACGTCAAGCCCGAGAGTGGCGATGAAGCGGTGGCCGCTGTCGGTGAGCGTGAGGGTCGTGTCATCGTGGTGGAGATAGCCACGGGCGCGCAGGCTGTCATACATCCGGGTGCCCATGTCGCCCGCGAGGTGGTTGTAGCACACGCGGGCGCGGCGCAACTCGGGGTCGCGGGGGCCGGGGCGGGTGCGCAGATGGCCTGCTCCGGCCGCAAAGCCCATCAGGGTTTCGAGAAGATGCGCGACGTCCTCCGAGGCAAGGCGGGTGTATTTGTGCCGCCCCTGCCGCGATTGGGTGACGAGACCGCCGGTTTCCAGCCGCGCCAGATGGGCGGAGGCGGTTTGTGCGGTCACGCCCGCCTCGGCCGCCAGTTCGGTGGCGGTCAGGGCCTTGCCGCTCATCAGGGCGGTGAGGATATTGGCGCGGGCCGGGTCGCCGATGAGGGCGGCAATGCGGGCGATGTCGGGACCTGTTTTCATAGTTCGATAGTAGCCGAAGCATTAACGCCGCGCAATCGGGTAGATCGGGGGCTGCAACCATTTGGAAAGGAGTGCCTGACATGCTCACATGTGTGATTCGCTATCATATTGATCCAACCAAGAAGGAGGCATTTGCACAGTATGCCCGCAACTGGGGCGAGGCGATCCCGCGCTGTGGGGCGGATCTGATCGGCTATTATGCCCCGCATGAAGGCAGCAGCACGCTGGCCTATGGCATTTATAACATCCCCTCTCTGGCGGCGTATGAGACCTATCGCGCGCGGCTGGCCGATGATCCGCTGGGGCGCGAGAATTATGCGTTCGCGCAGCGCGAGCGGTTTTTGTTGCGCGAGGACCGCGTTTTCCTCAAGCTGGTAAGCGGATGAGGCCGGTGGAATTTGTCGCGGCGACGAGGGTCCGCCCAAGCGGAAGGCCGAGGCGGGATGCCGTGGAAGCCGTGGCAGAGACATGCCGCCGAAGCGGATTGCTGGGGCAGCAGGCCGTGGAAGCCGTGGCGGAGAGCCGCAGGAATAGGCTAAGGCTGGCAGCCAAGGCAAGCGGTCAAGGCATAGAGCCAAGGCGCGCGGCCAAGGGAAACGGCGCAGCCAAGCGGGAGGGCGTGAGATGATTGCAGTAATATTCGAGGTGATCCCCGGTGAGGGACAAAAGGAGCCATATCTGGAAATGGCGGCCAAGATGCGGCCATTGGCCGAGGCGATCCCCGGCTTTATCAGCGTTGAGCGCTTTCAGAGCCTGACCAACCCCGGCAAGCTCTTGTCGTTGTCGTTCTGGGAGGATGAGGCGGCGGTGATCCGGTGGCGGCAATTGGCGGCACATCGCGGTGCGCAAAAGGCCGGGCGCGAGGTGATGTTTGATGATTACCGGCTGCGCGTGGTCAGCGTGATCCGGGATTACGGTATGAATGAGCGGGACGAGGCGCCCGAGGATAGTCGCGCGGCGCATGGGGCGTGAGGCCGCTTGCGCGGCGGATCAAGGACAGAGGAGGACCATCGGCGACAGAGGGCGGCAGGCAGAGAGGGCGCAGGAGTGGCGGAGGCGACGCGCGCCTGACACACTCTTCGCCAAGCTGTGATTTGAATGTGCGAGTCCATGCCGTTAGCCAGAAGGTGTTTGGAACGGGGATTGGTTCATATGGCATTGCACGAGAAAATCATTCTGTCACCGCAGGACAAGCTGGATGCGCTGGCGGTTCTGGTGCTGCGGCTGGGGTTGGCGTGGTTCATTTTCCTCTGGGCGGCGCACAAGATCATCACGCCGGGGCAATATCAGGACCTTGCGCGCAATATCGACAAGATCGACGTGAGCCTGAGCCAAGTGTATCTGGCCGGGGGCGCGCAGATTGTGCTGTGCCTGTTGGTGGCGCTGGGGGTGCTGCGATACTTTTCCTATGGCAGCCTGCTGATCATGCATTTCTTTACCGTGACGCGGCGCTGGGAAGGGTTCTTTGACCCTTTCGCCGTGAATGACCGGGGATTTCCCGTCAATCGCAACCAAGTGATTGATCTGGCGGTGTTGGCGGCCTTCATCGCGCTGGTTCTGCTGATCCGGCGGGATCATTTCAGCGTCAGCGGCTGGCTTGCGCGGCATGACCGGGCGCGGTGGTGGATGTAGCGATTGGCACTGGCGCGGGTTGGTCGGGCTGCCTAAAAGGGGCGGGACCATATCTGAAAGGACATCCCATGAGTGAGATTACCCGTCTTCATACCGGCCCCCGCATGAGCCAAGCGGTTGTGCATAACGGCATCGTCTATCTGGCAGGCCAGGTTGGCAAGCCCGGCGACAACGTGACCGAGCAGACCAAAAGCTGTCTGGCGCAGGTCGATGCGCTGTTGGCCGAGACCGGGAGCGACAAGACGCGCATCCTGCAAACCATCGTCTGGCTGGCCGATATGAAGGATTTTGCCGAGATGAATGCGGTCTGGGATGCTTGGGTGCCGCAGGGCCACACACCCGCGCGCGCGGCCGGTGAGGCCAAGCTTGCGACGCCGGACTATCTGGTCGAGTTCATCGTGACGGCGGCGCAGAAGTAAGAATTTGCCCGATCTTTGCGTCTTTTGATGCGCGTCCCGGGCTTGACGGGCAACATGAACCCGCCTCGGAGTGATCCGGGGCGGGTTTTTCTTGCGCGCCTCAGCCGCGCAGAGCGGGCAGGCCGATGCCGGTGGCCTCGAACCCGCCATCGACGGCGATGATCTGGCCGGTGACATAGCTGGAGGCTGGAGAGCAGAGGAAGGTGATGACAGAGGCGATTTCATCCTCGCTGCCATAGCGGTTGAGGGGGATCGCGTCATGGTAGGCGGCGATGATGTCGGGGGTATGCACGGCCATGGCGAGCTTGGTCGCGACCGGGCCGGGGCAGACGCAATTGGCGCGCACGCCGAATTCGCCAAGCTCTGCCGCCTGTTGCAGGGTCAGGTGTTTGACGGCGGCCTTGGAGGTGCCATAGGCGACGCGCAGGGTCGAGGCGCGCAGGCCCGAGATGGAGGCGATATTGACGATGGCCCCCTGCGCCGCGCAGAGCGCATCGCGGAGCGCCTGAGACATCAGGAACACGCCGTCGAGATTGGTCTCCATCACGGTGCGCCAGCGGGCGAAATCGGTTTCGGCAAGGGGGCCGAAATCGGCCACGCCGGCGTTGTTGACGAGGGCATCGACAGAAGCGGCGGTGGCGGTCACATGCGCGGCCATGCGCGCCACCTGATCGGGCTCTGAGACATCGCAGAGCACCGGATCAACGCCCGAGAGTGCGCTTGCGGCCTCTTGCAGCGCGGGCGCGTCGCGGTCGATCATCACCACGCGCCAGCCCTGGGCCAGAAACTGCCGGGTGGTGGCAAGGCCGATGCCGCGGGCGGCGCCGGTGACAACGGCGGTTTTCGGGGCGGCGGTTTTCGGGGTGTCGGTCATCTTGGCTCAGTCCTGTTGCGGGGTGGCGTCATGGCGATAGGCGGGGCGGCCGATGCTGTCATAGGCGATGAAGCCCGCGCGTTTGGCATCCTTGACCGAGTAGATGTTGCGCAGGTCGGCCATGCGGGGGCTGGTCATCTTGCGCGCCAGACGTTTGAGGTCGAGGGCGCGGAATTCGTTCCATTCGGTCAGCAGGACCAGGAGATCGGCCTTGTTGGCGCATTTGTAGGGGTCGTCGTGCCAGACAACACCGGGCAAGAGCGCCTCGCCCTCGCGCTGACCCTGAGGGTCGGTCACGCGTACGCGCGCGCCGCCGCCGACAAGGGCGGGAATGATGGTGAGCGCGGGGGCATCGCGCATGTCATCGGTGTTGGGCTTGAAGGTGACGCCGAGGATGGCGATGGTCTTGCCGTTGAAGGAGCCGTCGCAGAGATCGAGCAGTTTGTCGATCATTCGGCGCTTCATCTCCTCGTTCACGGTGATGACCTTTTCGGTGATCTGCATGGGCAGGCCGTGGTCCTGACCAATGCGGGCAAGCGCCCGCGTGTCCTTGGGAAAGCAGGAGCCGCCATAGCCGGGGCCTGCGTGCAGGAATTTGTTGCCGATGCGCCCATCAAGGCCGATGCCGTGGCTGACCTGTTTCACATCCGCGCCGGTGCGTTCGCAGAGGGCCGCGATTTCGTTGATGAAGGTGATCTTGGTCGCGAGAAAGGCGTTGGCGGCGTATTTGATCATCTCGGCGGATTCGAGATCGGTGGTGACGATGGGAAAGTCGCGCAGGTAGAGCGGGCGGTAGATTTCGGCCATGACTTCGGCGGCGCGGTCGGTCTGGACGCCGACGACGACGCGGTCGGGTTTCATGAAATCGTCGATGGCCGCCCCTTCGCGCAGAAATTCGGGGTTGGAGGCGACATCGAAATCGAGGCTCGAGTTGGCCTTTTTGATCACCTTCTTGACGGCGCGGTTGGTGCCGACGGGGACGGTGGATTTGGTGACAATCACCACATAGCCCTTGGCGGCGCGGGCAATCTCTTCGGCGGCGGCCATGACATAGCTGAGGTCGGCGTGCCCGTCGCCGCGCCGGGTGGGGGTGCCCACGGCGATGAACACCGCCTCGGCCCCGTCGATGGCCTCGGCCAAGTCCGTGGTGAAGCGGAGGCGACCGGCCTCGACATTCTTGGCCATGAGGGCGTCAAGCCCCGGCTCGAAGATCGGAACCTCGCCGCGCAGGAGCATCGCGATCTTGTCGGGGTTCTTGTCGACGCAGGTCACGTCATGGCCGAAATCGGAAAAACATACCCCGGAGACAAGGCCCACGTAGCCCGTTCCGATCATCGCAATTTTCATGTTACATGCCCTTTGACGCAAAACCTCTGGATTTGACTGTATTGGTGGTCGAATCGGGTGTGTCAACGCGTTGCGGGGTCCTGTAGGGGAAAACGGGCACGCCTGTGGCGTTAGGTGGATAAGGAGAGACACGATGGGTGCAAAGCTGTTTGGGACGGACGGGGTCCGGGGGCAGGCCAACAGCTGGCCGATGACGGCGGATGTGGCGCTGCGGCTGGGGGCGGCGGCGGGGCGGTATTTCCGCCGCGACAAGCAGGAGCATCGCGTGGTGATCGGCAAGGACACGCGGCTGTCGGGCTATATGATCGAATATGCGCTGACGGCCGGGTTCACCTCGACGGGTATGAACGTGTTTCTGCTGGGGCCGGTGCCGACGCCGGCGATTGGCTATCTCACGCATAGTTTGCGGGCCGATGTGGGGGTGATGATTTCGGCCAGTCACAACCCGGCCTCTGACAACGGGATCAAGCTCTTTGGGCCGGATGGCTACAAGCTGAGCGATGAGGCGGAGGCGGGGATTGCGCGGCTGCTGGATGAGGGCACGCGGCTGGCCGCGCCCGAGAATATTGGCCGGGCCAAGCGGATCGAGGACGCGCGCGGGCGCTATGTGGAATATGCCAAGACCACCTTTCCGCATCGGCGGCGGTTGGAGGGGCTGCGGATCGTGCTCGATTGCGCCAATGGCGCGGCCTATCGCACCGCACCAGAGGTTCTCTGGGAATTGGGGGCCGAGGTGATCCCGATGGGGGTGGAGCCGGACGGGTTCAACATCAACCTCGATTGCGGATCGACCAAGCCGCAGGCCGCTGCGCGCCGGGTGCTTGAGACGCGGGCCGATCTGGGCATTTGTCTGGATGGCGATGCCGACCGGGTGGTGTTGATCGACGAACAGGGCCGGATCGCTGACGGGGATCAGTTCATGGGGCTGATTGCGACGCGCTGGGCCAAGGAAGGCCGGTTGGCGGGCAATACGCTGGTGGCGACGGTGATGTCCAATCTGGGGCTCGAGCGGCATCTGGAGACGCAGGGGATCACGCTCAAGCGCACGGCGGTCGGGGATCGCTATGTGGTCGAGGCGATGCGCGCGGGCGGGCACAATCTGGGCGGAGAGCAGTCGGGCCATATCGTGATGACGGATTATGCCACCACTGGGGATGGGTTGATCGGGGCGTTGCAATTTCTGGCGGCGATGATCGAGACCGGCGAGCGGGCAAGCCGTCTGGCGCAGGTGTTCGAACCGGTGCCGCAGAAGCTGATCAATGTGCGCTTTGCCAAGGGCAAGAACCCGATGGGATCGGATGCGGTGCAAAGCGCCGTGGCGGCGGCAGAAAAGCTCTTGGGCGGCGATGGGCGGTTGCTGGTGCGTCCTTCGGGGACGGAACCGATGATCCGGGTGATGGCAGAGGCGCTCAATCCGGCGGTGCTGGATCAGGTGATGGAGGCGGTTGTCGGGGCGGTGCGGCAGGAGAGTTGAGGGGGGATAAAATTGGCTTTGATCCCAAGCACCCCGCGCAGCGCAACGGATGCAGGTCGACACGAGATTGGAGCCTCCAAACGCAAAACGGCCCCGCCGGATCGGTGGGGCCGTTTCGTGTCTGACAAACAGCAACCGGCGGGGTGCCGGTTGCGGTCTGGTTAGCGGTCGCCCTTGAGGGCTGCGCCGAGGATGTCGCCCAGCGACGCGCCCGAGTCCGACGAGCCATACTGTTCGACGGCTTCTTTCTCTTCGGCGATTTCGCGGGCCTTGATCGACAGACCCAGACGGCGGGTCTTGGCGTCGACATTGGTCACGCGCACGTCGAGCTTGTCCCCGACCGAGAAACGCTCGGGGCGCTGTTCGGCACGGTCACGCGACAGGTCGGAGCGGCGGATAAAGGACTTCATGCCCTCATATTCCACTTCGATGCCACCATCCTCGATGGCGGTCACGGCCACGGTGATCACCGAGCCACGCTTGACGCCACCAACGGCTTCGGAGAACTTGTCGCCGCCCAGAGCCTTGATCGAGAGCGAGATACGCTCTTTCTCGATGTCGACTTCGGACACGACGGCATGAACCATGTCGCCCTTCTTGTAGTTCTGGATGGCGTCTTCGCCGCGCTCGTCCCAGCTGAGGTCCGAGAGGTGGACCATGCCGTCGATCTCGCCTTCGAGACCGATGAACAGACCGAATTCGGTGATGTTCTTGACTTCGCCCTCGACCTCGGTGCCCTCGGGGTGTGTTTCTGCAAACACTTCCCACGGGTTGCGCATGGTCTGCTTGAGACCGAGCGACACGCGCCGCTTGGCACCGTCGATTTCCAGCACCATGACTTCGACTTCCTGAGAGGTCGAAACGATCTTGCCGGGGTGGACGTTTTTCTTGGTCCAGGACATTTCCGAGACGTGAACCAGACCTTCGACGCCCGGCTCCAGCTCAACAAATGCGCCGTAATCGGTGATGTTGGTCACGCGGCCGGTGTGCACCGATTCGAGCGGGTATTTGGCGGCCACGAGATCCCACGGATCTTCTTGAAGCTGCTTCATGCCCAGCGAAATGCGGTGGGTGTCCTTGTTGATCTTGATGACCTGCACCTTGACGGTTTCGCCGATTGTCAGGATCTCGGAGGGGTGGTTGACGCGACGCCATGCCATGTCGGTGACATGCAAGAGGCCGTCCACACCGCCCAGATCGACGAAGGCGCCGTATTCGGTGATGTTCTTGACCACACCGTCGACGGTCTGGCCTTCGGTCAGGTTGCCGATCACCTCGGCGCGCTGTTCGGCGCGGCTTTCTTCGAGGATGGCGCGGCGCGACACGACGATGTTGCCCCGGCGGCGGTCCATCTTGAGGATTTGGAACGGCTGCTTGAGACCCATCAGCGGGCCGGCGTCCCGCACGGGGCGGACATCGACCTGAGAGCCGGGCAGGAAGGCCACGGCACCGCCCAGATCGACGGTAAAGCCACCTTTGACGCGGCCAAAGATGGCGCCATCGACGCGCTCTTCGTCAGCATAAGCCTTTTCAAGACGGTCCCATGCCTCTTCGCGGCGGGCCATCTCGCGGCTGATCACGGCTTCGCCCTTGGCGTTCTCGGCGGAACGCAGGAACACTTCGACCTCATCGCCGACGGCGATGTTGGGGGTCTCACCGGGATTTGCGAATTCTTTCAGATCAACGCGGCCTTCCATCTTGTAGCCGACGTCGATGATGGCCTGTCCCGCTTCGATTGCGATGACGCGGCCTTTGACAACAGACCCTTCCTCGGGTGTGTCCATTTCGAAGCTTTCGTTCAAGAGGGCTTCGAATTCCTCCATAGATGTATGTTGAGCCATGTGGTCTCTGGTTTCCTTTTAACGGTTTTCTGGCCGTGCGGTTGTCTCCGCCGGTCTTTCAGGGTTTCGTTGGTCGGGCGGGTCACAAAACAAAGAGGGCCGGTGGTTCCGACCCTGCTCGATCCCTTTGTCCTGTGGCCTTATTCGCCTATGGTGACAGGCGCGCGTATACAGGGGCTTGGCGGGATAATCAAGCCTGTCGGGATTCAGCGATCAGAGCGGGGCCGTTACCGGCAGCCTTCCCGGCTGAGTTCGCCGTCGGGCATCACGGTGTTGCACAGAATCGCCCCGTCAAAGCGGGCGTTGGTGATGTCGGCATCCTTGAGCCGGGCCCCGGACAGGTCCGCGCCGCGAAAGTCGGCGTCGCGCAGGGATGCGCCGACAAAGGTCGCGGCCTTGAGCGAGGCATCGCGCAGGTTGATGCGGTCGGCGCGGGCCTCGTCCAACTGGGCGAGAAAGAGGTCAGTGGTGGAAAAGTCGCTATCCTCAAGCGTGGCGCCAGTGAGGTTGGCCCCGATGAATGCCTGACCGGCAAAGGCGGCTTCTGTCAGATCGCAGCCGGGGCAAGAGCCGGTATCGCTGAGTTCGGTCGAATCGCTGAGGGCGGGGCTGGCCAATGCCATGAGGCAGGCGGCCAAGGCGAGGGGGCGGGTCATCGCAAATATCTCCGGGTCGTTCCAGTCAAAGGGTGAGGGAACCGGGGGCAGGAGTGCCCCCGGTGGGTCACAGGTTACTGGAGGGCTTTGTCCTTGGCCTGAACGCGCTTGACGATGCGCTGGTTCAACGCCTGATCCTCGCTCGCGGCCTGCGCGATTTCGAGATAGCTGTCCATGGTCAGGCCGTCGGTGGCTTCGATCACTTCGGTGATCTCGGCGTTGGCCTCTTCGACGATGGCGGCCTGCTGATCCTCGGTTTCCGCGCTCTGGAGGAGGGGGGTGTATTTCTCGCGCACGCTGGCCACTTCGAGCAGGGCATTGGTGAAGGCGTCAAGCTCTTGCGCGGAATAGTCCCCGGCCTCTTGCGCCGCGACGCTCTGGGCGGTGAAGACGGTCATCGGGGCCGCGGCGAGGGCCAAGGCGATGGCGGTGGTGGATGCGGTCAGTGTCTTTTGGAAGGACATGCTGCCTCCTTTCGGCTCTGGTTTGCGTTTGCAACAGGGCGGGCCTGTTGCAGACAAACCTAAGGGCCATGGCCGGGCATGCAACCCGGATGGGCGATATCTTGCCGGGAGGGTCCCTAGCCTTGGGCGGCGGTGACGATGGCGATGGCGCGGGCGGTGGCCTCTTCGATGGTCATCTCGGAGGTGTCGAGTTGCACCGCGTCTTCGGCGGGTTTGAGGGGGGCGGTGGCGCGGGCGCTGTCGCGGGCGTCGCGTTCGCGCAGGTCCTGGGCCACCTCGTCGAGGGTCACGGTATGGCCTTTGCCGGTCAGTTCCAGATGGCGGCGGCGGGCACGCTCGGCATCGGAGGCGGTGACGTAGAGTTTGACCTCGGCCTCGGGGCAGATGACGGTGCCGATGTCGCGCCCGTCGAGCACGGCCCCGCCCGCGCGCCGGGCAAAGGCACGTTGGAAATCGAGAAGCGCCTGACGCACTTCGGGGATGGCGGCCACGCGGCTGGCGGCCTGACTGACGTCGGGGGTGCGCAGGTCGTCGGCGTCGAGATCCTCGGGGCGCAGGGAGTGCGCCGCCTCGACCGGGTCGAGCCCCGTGAGCATGCGCCGCCCGGTTGCGCGGTAGAGCAGGCCGGTATCAAGATGGGCAAAGCCGAAATGCGCGGCCAAGGCACGCCCGATGGTGCCCTTGCCCGCCGCAGCGGGACCGTCGATTGCAATGGTGAATGCCATGGGCTGCCCTTTCGTGGTCGAACCCTCTGCCTAGCCGATTGGGGCGCGGGCCTCAAGCATCGCTTGACGCGCGGGCGGGGCCAAGGCATCACGCCTCTATGATGATATACAAGATATTGCGCGGGCCGGAATGGGCCCAACTGCGGGCGGCGGGCGAGAGTGTCGGCGCGCCGGTGGACGTGGCGGATGGCTATGTGCATTTTTCCACCGCTGAACAGGCGGCCGAGACAGCGGCCAAGCATTTCGCCGGGGTCGAGGGCCTGATGCTGGTGGCGGTGGAGGTGGACCGCTTGGGTGACGCTCTGAAATGGGAGCCGTCGCGCGGCGGCGCGCTCTTTCCGCATCTCTACCGCGAGATGCGCCTGTCGGATGTGGCATGGGCACAGCCCCTGCCACTGGTGGCGGGCGTGCATCAGTTTCCGGCAGGTCTGGAATGAGCGGGATGGAGCGTCTGGGTCTTGGCCTCTTGCACCGGGTCGATCCGGAGCGGGCGCATGGTCTGGCGCTCCGCGCGTTGCAACTGGGTCTGGTGCCCACGCCGGGGCCGCATACAAGCGCGCGGCTGCGGACCAATCTGGCGGGGCTGCGCCTGCCCAATCCGGTGGGGTTGGCGGCGGGGTTTGACAAGAACGCCGAGGCGCTGGGGCCGCTGAGCCGCGCCGGGTTTGGGTTTATCGAGGTGGGGGCGGTCACGCCGCGCGCGCAGCCGGGCAATCCGCGCCCGCGTCTTTTTCGGCTGAGCGAGGATCGGGCGGTGATCAACCGGTTCGGGTTCAACAATCTCGGGATGGAGGCGGCGGCGGCCCGGTTGGCGGCGCGGCCAAAGGATGCCGTGATCGGCCTCAACCTTGGGGCCAACAAGGACAGCGCCGACCGGGCCGAGGATTTCGCCCGCGTTCTGGCGCATTGCGGCGCGCATCTGGATTTCGCCACGGTGAATGTGAGCAGCCCCAACACCGAGAAACTGCGCGAGTTGCAGGGGGCAGAGGCGCTGATGGGCCTCTTGAAAGGGGTCATGGAGGCGCGCGATTGGTTGCCACAGCCGATCCCCGTCTTTCTCAAGATCGCGCCGGATCTGAGCGATGTGGAATTGAGCGAAATCGCCGATGTGGCGCGGGCCTCGGGCCTTAACGGGATTATCGCCACCAACACCACGCTGGGCCGTGAGGGGCTGGTGAGTGCAGCAAAGGCTGAGGCGGGGGGGCTGTCGGGGCAGCCACTCTTTGAGAAATCAACGCGGGTATTGGCGCGGCTGTCGCAATTGACGGGCGGAGAAATGCCGCTGATTGGCGTGGGGGGGATTGCCAGCGCAGAGCAGGCCTATGCCAAGATCCGCGCCGGGGCGACGGCGGTGCAGCTCTATTCGGCGCTGGTGTATCAGGGGATGTCGCTTGTGACCGAGATCGCGCGGGGGCTGGAGCGGCTCTTGGCGCGCGATGGGTTTGGCAGCGTGGCCGAGGCGGTGGGCACCGGGCGGGACGCATGGCTCTGATCACCTACTGGCACAATCCGCGGTGTTCCAAATCGCGGGCTGGGTTAGCGCTGTTGCAGGAGCATGGGGCGGATGTGGTGGTGCGGCGCTATCTGGAGGAGGCGCCGAGTGTGGCAGAGGTGCGGCGTGTTCTGGCGCTGTTGGGTGTTGCGCCGATTGAGATGATGCGGCCCTGCGAGCCGCAGTTCAAGGCGCTGGGATTGGCGCGCGAGAGTGCGGCAGAGGATTTGCTGGCGGCCATGGCGGCGCATCCGATCCTGATCGAGCGGCCGATTGCGATTGGTGCTGTGCGTGCCGTGATCGGGCGGCCACCGGAGGCGGTGCTGGAGGTTTTGTGACCTTTGGACCCAAGCGGAGAGCCGCGCGGTGCCTGTCCGCCGGGTGGGTGCATCAACAGATATGATAGGCAATTTATGCCTGCCAAGTCTTCCGCGTTCTTGCTGAGATGAAACGTTGCAAAAGCGCCCGCCCGAGGGGGCGGACGGGCGCTGCGCGGCGGTGCCTGCGGCACCTTGATTCCGCGCTTTGGAGATTGGGGCGACTTGTCCCCTCAACAATTCGGGATATTGACCGCAAGACCGCCCAAAGAGGTTTCCTTGTATTTCTCGCTCATGTCGAGGCCGGTCTGGCGCATGGTCTCGATACAGGCGTCGAGCGGCACGAGGTGGGTGCCATCACCACGCAGGGCGAGAGAGGCGGCAGAGACCGCCTTGATCGCGCCCAGACCATTGCGCTCGATACAAGGCACCTGCACCAGACCGCGCACCGGGTCGCAGGTCATGCCCAAGTGATGCTCAAGCGCGATTTCGGCGGCGTTTTCGATCTGGGCGGGGGTGCCGCCCAAGACCGCCGCAAGCCCCGCCGCGCCCATGGCGGCGGCGCTGCCCACCTCGGCCTGACAGCCTGCCTCGGCCCCCGAGATGGAGGCGTTGTATTTCACCAGACCGCCGATGGCGGCGGCGGTGAGCAGGAATTCCTCGATCTGGTTTTCATGGGCACCGGGCACATGCTCCAGCCAGTATTTGATCACCGCCGGCACCACGCCTGCCGCGCCATTGGTGGGGGCGGTCACGACCTGACCACCGGCGGCGTTTTCCTCGTTCACCGCCATGGCATAGGCGCTCATCCAGTCGTTGATCTTGTGCGGGGCGGTGAGGTTGGTGCCGCGTTCGGCCACGAGCGCGTCGCGGATGCCCTTGGCACGGCGCTTGACCTTGAGGCCGCCGGGCAGGATGCCTTCGGCGTTGAGGCCGCGTTCGATGCAGTCGTTCATCACCTGCCAGATGCGCGCCACGCCAGAGCGCAGATTTTCCGGGCCGCCGCGCGCGACCTCATTGGCGCGTTTCATCTGGGCGATGCTCTTGCCCGAGCGTTCGGCCATTTCCAGCATTTCGGCGGCGGATTTGAACGGGTAGGGGATGGGCGTGCCGTCGTCGGTGGCCTTGCCTGCGGCCAGTTCCGCGTCGGTCAGCACAAAGCCGCCGCCGATGGAATAATAAGTTTCCTGCAGGATCACATCGCCTTGGGCGTCGGTGGCCATCAGGATCATGCCATTGGCATGGCCGGGCAGGTTGGGGCCGAAATCGAAGATCAGGTCTTCCTTGGGGTGGAATTTGAGCGCGGGCAGGCCGGGGGGCGTGACGGTGTGGCTGTCGCGGATTTCTTCCAGCGTGGCCTCGGCGCGGTCGTGATCATAGGTGTCGGGGAGAAAGCCCGCGAGGCCAAGGATCGTGGCGCGGTCGGTGGCATGGCCCACGCCGGTAAAGGCAAGGCTGCCATGCAGCGAGCCGCGCAACCCGGCGTAATGGAAGGGGGAGGCGCGCATTTTATCCAAGAAACGCGCGGCGGCGACCATCGGCCCCATCGTATGCGAGGAGGAGGGGCCGATGCCCACCTTGAACATATCGAAGACGGATAGAAACATAAGGCGCGCTCCCTGATTGCGGGTCTTATCGCCGCTTGCCCCTTGATCTACTTGTCCGAAAGCGACGCTTCAAGGGTGGCTCCTTGCCATGTGATCGGATCAGGTGGCGCTGCCCTCGGGCGGATTGCAATAATCGGGCGCGGTGAAGGGGCGCGCGCCCAAGCCTTCGGCGGCGGCCACGCGGCGGGTTGCGGGGCGGGATTCGAGATGCGTCAGCAGCGCGTGCAGACGCGGCCATGCGCTTGCGTCATAGCTGCCGCGCAGGCCCTCGGGATAGAGCGCGCGCCACCGCATCAGGCAGGCGAGGTAGTAATCGAGCACCGAGGGGGTTTGGGCCGAGAACCACGGCGCGGCGCGGGTTTCGAGGATATCCAGACAATCGCCAAAACGCGCCTGCATCGTGCTGCGCAAGAGGTGCTGCGCGTCGCGGTCATGGCCCACGTATTTCTCGGCATAAAAACTCATGCGCAGGGCGGTGTGGGCGGTATTCGCGAGGTAGAAGAGCCATTTGAGAAAATCGCCGCGCGCGGGCGCATCGGGGGCAGGGGCCAGCCGCCCGTGCCGGTCGGAAAGCCAAAGGAGGATCGCGCCTGTTTCGAAAATCGCCCCCTCGGGCGTTTCGAGCGTGGGGATCAGCCCACCGGGGTTGAGCGCCAGATAGGCGGGGGCGGCGTGCGCCTGTTTCGAGCGTTCCAGCAGCGCCGTTTCATAGGGCACGCCCAATTCCTCAAGCGTGAGGCGGACAATGACCGAGGCGTTGTCGGGGGCGTAATGCAGGCGGTAGGGCGCGGTCATCGTGTCCTCTCGGGCGCAGGGAATTTGAGTATTTGGAGAACGATGAAAGGTGCGGTCAGTCCTTGGGGCCGACATTCTCGGCGAAGGATTTGGAGAAGGCGGATTTCTGCTCGGCGCTGGCCTCGGTCTGATGCTGTGCGCGCCAATTGTCATAGGGCATGCCGTAGAAGATTTCGCGCGCGTCGTCCTTGGACATCTCGATGCCACGGGCGTTGGCGGCCTCTTGATACCAGCGGCTGAGGCAGTTGCGGCAGAAACCGGCGAGATTCATCATGTCGATATTCTGCACATCGGGGCGTTTTTCCATCAGATGCGCGCGCAGGGCACGAAAGGCGGCGGCCTCAAGCTCGATTCTGGTCTGGTCGTCCATGGTCACTCTCCTTTGAGGGATGGGTCAGAGGCCGGTCTGGGCCGCGACCTCTTGCAGGATGGGGGCGAGGCGGAGCGCCCAAGCGGTCTGTTGCGCGGGGGTCTCGATCAGGTCGTTGCGCAATTCGATCAGCACATTGGGCCGCTCATAGGCAATCGCATGGCGGGCGATGGCATCGCCGGGCAGATGGCCGGTGTAAGGCTCGTTATCGCCGACGCAAAGGTCAGGCTCTTGGGTGAGGCGCGCCAGAAGCGGCTTGGCCAGACGCGCATCGGCGGCATAGAGCAGGCCGATATGCCAGGGCCGGGGTGGGCGGCCGCGCAATTGCGGCGTGAAGCTGTGGATCGAGACAATGACCGTATCGGCGCGGCGCGCGGCCAATTCGGCCAGCGCGGTGTGATAGGGACGGTAAAGCCGGTTGAGGCGGCGCTCTATATCCTCAGGCGCGGCGTGGCGATTGGCGGGAATGATGGTGCCGTCATAGAGGCGCATCACGAGGGTCGGATCATCCTCGCCCCGGTTGGGGTCGATCACGAGGCGCGAGAAATTGCTGAGGATGGCGGGACCATTCAGCGCCTCTGCGAGCGCGCGGGTGACACCGGCGGCGCCCACGTCATAGGCGATATGGCGGGCCATGTCGGCGGGGGCCACGCCAAGACAGCCGCCGTTGACGAAATCCGGCACGCAATTGCTGGCGTGATCGCAGGTCACGAGCCAGCGTTCGGGGCGGTCCTGCCCGTCAATCTGAAAAGGGTGATACATCATTGGCTTGGTTTTTCCTGTCATCGTCCTTTAGAACAGTTGCGAGACAATGTGAATTGCGCGATAAGGCGCGAAAGGGCGGTGTTAGCGTTAACATTGCCGACGATACAAGAGATGAAGGACGCATGAGATGAGACGCAACCGCAATGTCAAGATCGTGGCCACACTGGGCCCGGCCTCGTCTGATTATGATACGATCCGCGCGCTGCACGAGGCGGGGGCGGATGTGTTTCGTCTCAACATGAGCCACGGCACGCAGGCCGATATTGCCGAACGGCACCGGATCATCCGGCAGGTCGAGGAAGATCTGGACAGCCCGATTGCCATCCTGGGCGATTTGCAGGGGCCGAAACTGCGCGTGGGGGTTTTTGCCAAGGGTGAAGAGGAATTGATCGCCGGGGCGGCGTTCCGGCTTGATCTCAACGAGGCTGAGGGGGACGTTAGCCGCGTTTGCCTGCCGCACCCCGAGATTTTCGCGGCATTGGAGCCGGGGGCGAACCTGCTGGTCAATGATGGCAAAATCCGTCTGCGCGTGACCGCCTGTGGGCCGGAGTATGCCGATTGCGAGGTGATCGCGGGCGGCACGATTTCGAATCGTAAGGGCGTGAACGTGCCCGATGTGGTGCTGCCGCTGGCGGCGCTGTCGGAAAAGGATTTGTCGGATCTGGAATTCATCTGTGATCTGGGGGTGGATTGGCTGGCGCTGAGTTTCGTGCAGCGGCCAGAGGATGTGACCGAGGCGCGGGCCTTGGTTAAGGGGCGGGCTGCGATCATGTCGAAGATCGAAAAGCCTGCGGGCGTAAAGCGGTTTGACGAGATTCTGGCGGTCAGCGATGGGATCATGGTGGCGCGCGGCGATCTGGGGGTGGAATTGCCGGTGCAGAATGTGCCGCCCATTCAAAAGCGGTTGATCCGGCGTTGCCGGGCCGCGGCCAAGCCGGTGATCGTGGCGACGCAGATGCTCGAATCGATGATCGACAGCCCGATGCCCACGCGCGCCGAGGTCTCGGACGTGGCGACCGCGATCTATGAAGGGTCGGACGCGATCATGCTCTCGGCGGAATCGGCGGCGGGGCATTTCCCCGTTGAGGCGGTGCGCACGATGGACAACGTGGCGATCGAGGTCGAGAGCGATCCGACCTATCGCGAGGTGATCGAAGCGAGCCGCCGGGTGGACCGTCAGACCGTGGCCGACGGCATCGTCGCCGCTGCGCGCGAGATTGCGGAGACCGCCGATATCAAGGTGATCTGTTGCTATACGGAATCGGGCACAACCGCTCTCTTGACCGCGCGCGAGCGGCCGCGTGTGCCGATTCTGGCGCTGACCAGTCTCTTGGGCACGGCGCGGCGGCTGGCGCTGACCTGGGGTGTGACCTGTGTCATGACCGGGGAACTGACGCGCTTCAAGATGGCGGTGATCAATGCCGCGCGGGCGGCGCGGGCGCATGGATACGCGACCGAAGCCGATCAGATCGTGGTTGTTGCGGGCGTGCCCTTCAACATGCCGGGCACGACCAATATCCTGCGTGTGGCCCCATGTCAGGAAAGTTTGATTTACGCCACCGATCCGGGTTAAACTCGGGCTGTTGAGTTCAAGGTATTTTCCGGAGGTATGTGATGGACCCTGATCTGGCGATGGCCATTGGCATGGTGCTGGGGGTGTTTTCCATACCTTCGATCCTCTCGGCCTTTTCCGAAGGGCATCCGCCGCGCGTGGCGGCCTTTACGCTGATGGCGTCGGGCGGGCTGGTGGTCTGGGCGATCAGCCACAAGCCGGGCGGCTACAGTTTCGGTGACCTGCCCGAGGTGCTGGTGCGCGTGATCGCGCGCTATGTTGGGTGAGCGGCGCAAATTCGGCGCGCAAACCCTCTTGAACAAACTCGTGGTGCCGCGTATACGGCGCGCTCATCCCGCAGGACCGGCCAGATGTGGCATGCCGAGTCGTGTGGTTCTACCGACCTACAAGAGGAGCCGGAAATGCCCAAGATGAAGACCAAGTCGAGCTGCAAAAAGCGGTTCAAAGTGACGGCCTCTGGCCGCGTGGTGGCCGCACAGGCCGGCAAGCGCCATGGCATGATCAAACGTACCAAGAAATTCATCCGCAACGCCCGTGGCACGACCACGCTGTCGAGGCCTGATGAAGGGATCATCAAGCCGATGATGCCCTACGCGCGCTAAGGAGGATTTAGGATATGTCACGCGTCAAAGGTGGGGTTGTCACCCACGCCCGTCACAAGAAAGTCATCAAGGCCGCCAAGGGTTACTATGGCCGCCGTAAAAACACCTTCAAGGTGGCCGCACAGGCCGTCGACAAGGCCAACCAATACGCGACCCGCGACCGCAAGAACCGCAAGCGCAATTTCCGCGCGCTGTGGATTCAGCGGATCAACGCGGCGGTGCGCGCCCACGATGAATCGCTGACCTACTCGCGCTTCATCAACGGTCTGGCACTGGCCGGGGTCGAGGTGGACCGCAAGGTTCTGGCCGATCTGGCCGTGCACGAGCCCGCAGCCTTTGCTGCCATCGTGGACCAAGCCAAGGGTGCGCTGGCCGCCTGAGCCGGTTTGCATCGAGATAGAAACCGCCGTTCGGATGTCTCCGGGCGGCGGTTTTTTCATGGGCGCAGGATGCTGGAATAGAGCAGGAGGCCGTGATCGGCCAAATCGCGCTCGATCCGCGCCCAGAGGCTGCCAAAGGCGATGGGATCAGTGCCGGTGGCCTGCGCGATCTCTGTCAGGCTGCGCCGCCCGTCGATGGCGGCCAGAAGGGGGGCCGCCTCTTTTGGCAGGGCAAGCCGCGCCTCGATTCCGTTGAATCGCAGTTTGGGCGTCTGGCCGCTCGCAATGGCGCGGGCAAGGTCAGGCGCGCGCAGGCCCTTGAGATGTGGGATGAGGGTGCGGTCGCGGCCCATTGCGGGGCTGCGCCCCTCGCGCGCGCGGATGGCATAGCCCACATGCGTCTTGATCGTGCCGCGCAGCTTTTCGGCCACGGCCATGCGCGCGGTTGCGCTCAGGTGATCGGGCGCGGCGGTGATGCGGCTGAGATCATAGAGCACCGGCAGGGCAAAGCCCGAGAGCGCCCAGCCGGTTTGATCAAGCGTCTGCACAAGCGTTGTCACATCAAAGGCGCGGTCTTGGGAATGCAGGAGCAGGTCGTAAAAGCCTGCGTCGCTGTCCTTGTGATCGCCAAGATTGGGGTTGGATTTGAACGGATGCCCGTCGGGCAGGGTGATCACCACTTCTTTGGCGGCTCTGAGGCGCGCCTCGGGCGGCAGGCCTGCGTAGAGCGCGCCGAACGCCTCTTGCAGCGGATAGACCCCGGCGCGCCCATAGGGGGCATAGACCATGAACCCCATGCCGCCACCGGGCGCGAGCGCCGCCAAGAGCGCGGCAAATCCCGCCGCCGGGTCGGGCAGATGATGCAGCACGCCGCAGCAGTCGATATAGTCGAATTGGCCGTGGCTGGCCGCGTCCATCAGGCTGCCGGTGACAAAGCGGATACCGCTCAGGCCGCGCACGCGGGCGCGCTCCTCGGCAATGGCGCGCGACGCGGTGGAGAGGTCGAGATAGGTGATCTCGGCTGCGCGCCCTGCGTCCTTCATCTGTTGCGCCAGTTGGATGAGCCCGTCGCCCGTGCCGCCGCCCGCAATGAGCGCGCGCAAGGGTTTGCTCCAGTCGCGCCGCCCCTGAAAGAGGAAATGGTCAATTTCCAGCACATGCGAGGGCGAGCCGGTGATCAGGCGCTTGGCCTCGTCCGCCGGATCGCGGGCGGGATAGGGATAGGCCTCATACTGCGCCTTGACCTCACTCATGGGCGCGGCCCCTCGTTCATCGTTCCAAAAATACTCAAATCTGCGCGCGCCTCACTCGAAGAGCTTGCGCAATTGGCGCGCGGCCTTGTCCTCGATCTTTTCGCGCAGCGCATCTTCGAGGTTCTGGCCCTCTTGCGGGGCGAGGTTCAGCCGTTCCTGCAGTTCGCGTTCCAGCCGGTCCTTGGCCTCTTGCTCCAGCTTGTCGCGCTCGGCCTTGAGGTTCATGCGCACCGCCTTTTCCAGATCGGGTTTGATTCGGGGGTTGGCCCATGGCCCCTCAATGCGCACCGGGATGGCAAGGCCGCGAGAATTGTCGCCCTCGAGCAGGACGGGCGTGAAGAGATAGTCGATGTCGCGCGCCCCAAGCCCGATGCGCCCCTGACCCGAGGCGCGGGCGAGCGGCAGGCGCATGGCGAGGTCTTGGTTGATGAGGTTGCCGCCATTCATCGTAAAGCTTGCCGTCATCGCGTCAAAGATCGTGGTGCCGCCCGTCACATCGCCCGCGCGCATCAGCCGGTCGAGGTCAAAGCCGGAAATCACCCCGCGCCCAGTGCGCAAGGCCCCCTTGCCCGAGAGCGAGCGCATGATCGCATCCACGGAATTGCCCACGCCCAGAAACTCTACCTCGCCGCTGCCTGCGGCGGCAAAGCGCGTGATGCCCGCCGCATCGGTCAGAAATCGCTCGAGGTTGAGATCGCTCACCGCAAGGTTGCCCCCGACCGAGAGGCCAGAGCGGTTGTTGGCGATGAATTGCCCGGTGACGAGCCCGTCATAGGCGCGCAATTCGCGCAGTTCGAACACGGCGCGGGAATTGTCCAGTGTCATCAGGCTGCGGGTCTTGCCCAGTTTCAGATCGCCCAGATTGATGCTGTCGGCGATGAGCGCGATTTCCCCATTGGCGAGGGCAAGGGCGCTGGCGTCGATCGCGCTCTTGGACCAGCCGCTGTCGGGGCTGGCCGTGCCATTGCTGTCGGCCCCTGCGAACTGCGAGAGGTCAAGCGCACCGGCGTTGAGTTGGGCGTTGATGCGCGGCACATCGCCCGCAAGGGAAATATCCGCCGCCCCGGCGATGGCATTGCCGCCCAAGTTGAGCGCGAGATTGCGCAGCGAGAGTTGCAGCGCGTCGGTGAGCGTGAGGTCGGTGCCGCCTTTGACGCTGGCACCAAAACCACGGGGCAGGTCCAGCCGGTCAAGGCCAAGTGCTGCCAGAAAGGCATCGGTATCGTCAAGGTCGATGTCGAGCCGCCCTTGGAGTTGCGGCTGCGCGCCACCGCGCCCGGCAAAGGCCACGCTGCCCCCCGGTCCCGATAGCCGCGCCGAGAGGGCCGTGACCGCCCCGTCGATGAATTGCCCGACCTGATCGAGATGGCCTGAGAGGGTCACGGGCGCGCTGCCCTGACGCAGCACCGCCTCAAAGGTTGCGGTGCCGTCGTAATCGGGCCAGCGCAGATCGAAATCCATGTTACGGAACGCCTGCACCGTGCCGGTGGCGTGATCGGTATAGCTGAGGCTGGCGCCGGTGATGAGCGCGCGGTCGAGGGTGAGCGCGAGCCGGTTCGAGGTGGCAAGGGTGCCATCCGATTGCCCGGAGGGGGCCACGCCCTCGACCCCCAGTTCCCAATTCACCCGCCCGTCGCGGGCGCGTTCCAGCCGGATCTCGGGATTGACCGCCTCGAGCCCGGTGATGCGAATGTCGCCACCAAAGAGCGCCTGCGGTTCCACCCCGATCTTGAGACTGTCGGCGCGCAGCATCGGGCCTGCGTCGGACCAGTCGGCATTGGCGATTTCGACTGCGCCCGTGGACACGCCGAGAATGGGATAAAAGCTGATCTTGGTGTCGCCGGACATGGTGACCTGACGGCCGGTCGCCTTGGTGATCTGGTCGGCGGCGATGCGCGCGATGCGTTCGCCCGGCAGGAAAAAGAGCGCGCCAAGGATGATGGCGGCCATGACCATGACCAGCCCCAACAGTCGAAACAGCCACCGCATGGCATCGCCCCCTTTGCCTGCTCCACTCGGGCACAGTCTAGGCGTGTGGGGTGGCGGGGGGCAACCGCTTTTGGGCTTTGCGGGCGGGCGGGGGCAGAGTATATCGCGCGCATGTCCCAGAACCCGCCCAACCTCCGCCCCGATCTCGCGCCGCGTGCGCGTCTGACTGACACGCCCCGCGCGGGCCAGCCGACCATTGGCATGGTCAGCCTTGGCTGTCCCAAGGCGTTGGTGGACAGTGAGCGGATTTTGACGCGGTTGCGCGCCGAGGGTTATGGGATTTCGGCCGACTATGCCGGGGCCGATGCGGTGATCGTCAACACCTGCGGTTTTCTCGATAGTGCCAAGGCCGAGAGCCTCGAGGCAATTGGCGAGGCTTTGGCCGAGAACGGCCGGGTGATTGTCACAGGGTGTCTGGGGGCAGAGCCCGAGTATATCACCGGGGTGCATCCCCGCGTTCTGGCCGTGACCGGGCCGCATCAATATGAGCAGGTGCTGGATGCCGTGCATCTGGCGGTGCCGCCCAGCCCCGATCCGTTCATTGATCTCTTGCCCGCCTCTGGTGTCAGCCTGACGCCGCGCCATTACAGCTATCTCAAGATTTCCGAGGGCTGCAATCACAAGTGCAAATTCTGCATCATCCCCGACATGCGCGGCAAGTTGCAGAGCCGCCCGGCCCATGCGGTGATCCGCGAGGCGGCCAAGCTGGTGGAAAGCGGCGTCAAGGAACTCTTGGTGATCTCTCAGGATACTTCGGCCTATGGCGTTGACATCCGCCATGCCGAAGAGCGGGGGCATCGCGCGCATATCACCGATCTGGCGCGCGATCTGGGGTCACTGGGCGCATGGGTCCGGCTGCATTATGTCTATCCCTACCCGCATGTGCGCGACCTCATTCCGCTGATGGCTGAGGGGTTGGTGCTGCCCTATTTGGATATTCCGTTCCAGCATGCGCATCCCGAGGTATTGCGGCGCATGGCGCGGCCTGCGGCGGCGGCCAAGACATTGGACGAGATTGCGGCATGGCGGCGGGATTGCCCCGAGATCGCCCTGCGCTCGACCTTTATCGTGGGCTATCCGGGCGAGACCGAGGCGGAGTTTCAGACTTTGCTCGATTGGCTGGATGAGGCGCAGTTGGACCGGGTGGGGTGTTTTCAATACGAGAATGTCGCAGGCGCCCGGTCAAACGCCTTGGCCGATCATGTGGCGGCAGAGGTCAAGCAAGAGCGCTGGGATCGCTTCATGGAAAAGGCGCAGGCGATTTCCGAGGCCAAGCTGGCGGCCAAGGTGGGGCAGCGGATGGACGTGATCGTGGACGAGATCGACGCCGATGGCATCGCCACCTGCCGCACCAAAGCCGACGCGCCTGAGATCGACGGGAACCTGTTTATTGATGAGGGGACGGATGGGATCGCCGTGGGCGATATCGTTTCGGTTGTGGTGGACGAGGCGGGGGAGTATGATTTGTGGGGACGGTTGGGGGAGTAGTTTCGGCCCCCTTGAGATGCTCCAATTGCGCCCCCTTCTCGTCATCCTCGGGCTTGATCCGAGGATCTCTTGTCACGTTGGAGAGTCCTGCTTTCGCGGGAATGACGGGGATAGGATGGTGGGTTTCACCTACCGAGCGGGCCGCAAGTAGGGCTTGTATTATATTGGCCCCAACGGATGCCAAACCCAACTATCGGCATCCGTTTCCGAGCCGGACGGATCATATTAATCAACTGATTTAGTTAATAAAAACCTTTCCCCCAATGCCTCGATCGCGGTCTGACCAGACCAGTGATCACGTAATCGTGTTGGTCTTGGCCGCGAGCGGACGGAACTAGAGGGTGGTTGGGGTGTTCATCGCACGTTCGCCTAGAGAACGACTTTGAAAGGAATTGTCATGTCCAACGTGGGAAAAGGAATGCTTGCTGGTCTTGCGGCGACAGTTGTGATGTCGCTGATGATGCTGATGAAAGGGGCCATGGGGCTGATGCCGGGTCTCGATCCGATTGCCATGATCGCCGCGATGATGGGCGTTTCTGCGGCGCTGGCCTGGGCTGTCCATTTCATGATCGGCGTTGTTCTCTGGGGGGGTGGCTTTGCTGTGGTGCAGACCAGTCTGCCGGGCAAACAATTCTGGGTGAGAGGTGTCCTTTTCGCCATCGGGGCCTGGCTCATCATGATGGTGGTTATGATGCCCATGGCGGGGGTCGGAGTCTTCGGCATGAGCCTTGGCATGATGGCGCCGGTCATGACGCTGGTGATGCATGTCGTGTTCGGGGCTGTGCTTGGCGGCGTCTATGGGGCGTTGGTTACGCGCGAAGTTGTGGCGCGGGCCTGACGCGCTTTGGGGCAGGGGCGCGACATTCTGCGCCTCTTCCCCTGTGTCCCTCTCACCCTACCTCCCTAGCTCAGGAGGCCCGACATGACCCACGAAACCCACGTGCTCTATAATGCCCGCTGCCCGGTCTGCCGGGCCGAGATTGCGCATTATGCGGGGTATGTGGAGGCCAAGGGCCTGCCTGTCACAGTCCAAGACCTCAACGCCGGTGGTCTTGAGCACTGGGGCATTGATCCCGATCAGGCCGCGCGGCGGTTGCATGTGCGGCAGGATGGGCGCGTGCTCTCGGGTGTCGAGGCGTTTGCGGCGCTCTGGGCTGCGTTGCCGCGCTATCGTTGGGCGGCGCGGATCGTGGCCTTGCCGGGGCTGCGGCAGGTGGCGTCGCTGATTTATGAGCGGGTGCTGGCGCCGCGTCTTTATGCCAAGCATCTGGCGCGAGAAGCCAAGCGTGCGGCGTCCTGAGGGGCTTTCGCAGGTCTGCGCCCCGCGATAGGGTGCGCGCGACTGACGCGGAGACCCCAGAAACATGACCGATCCCCAGACCCTGTTGCGCCGCCTCTTTGACCGGGCGGTGGCCGTGGCCGACCCGATGCAGAGCCTTGCCCCCTATCTGCCCGCGCGCCCTGAGGGCCGTGTCGTGGTGATCGGCGCGGGCAAGGCGAGCGCGCGCATGGCCGAGGCGGTCGAGGCGGCTTGGGGCCCCTGCGAGGGGCTTGTGATCACGCGCTATGGTTATGCGCGGCCCTGTCAGGGCATCGAGATTGTCGAGGCGGCACATCCGGTGCCGGATGCCGCCGGGCTGGCGGCCACCGCGCGGATGCTGCGGCTGGTCGAGGGATTGGGCGAGGGCGATATGGTGCTGGCGCTGATGTCGGGCGGGGCGTCGTCGCTGCTCGTGCAGCCTGCGGGCGCGATGACGCTGGCGGACAAGCAGGCGGTCAATGCCGCGCTCTTGGCGTCGGGCGCGCCGATTGGCCAGATGAACGTGCTGCGCAAACATCTGAGCCGGGTCAAGGGCGGGCAATTGGCGGCGGCGGCCTATCCGGCGCATCTGCATGCGCTGCTGATTTCCGATGTGCCGGGGGATGATCCGGGCATGATCGGATCAGGGCCTACGGTGGGCGAGGCCAGCACGACGGCAGAGGCGCTCGGGATCGTGGCGCGCTACGGGATTGAATTGCCGGCGTCGGCGCAGGCGGTGCTATCTGGACAAAGCGGCGTTGTGGCGCCAGAGGATGCGCGCCTCAGCCGGGTTAAGAATGTGATCTATGCCGCCCCTGTGCAATCGCTGGAGGCGGCGGCAGAGGTAGCGCGGGCCGAAGGGATCAGCGTGCGTATTCTGGGTGATGCGCTGGAGGGCGAGGCGCGCGATGTGGCGCGCGATCATGCCGCGCTGGCGCGTGAGGTTCAGGCGGGGCTGGCACCGGGGGCGGCACCTGTGTTGCTGCTCTCGGGTGGCGAGTTGACGGTGACACGGCGCG
>NZ_JAGPVV010000169.1 GCF_018066915.1 Roseovarius sp. | reverse complement strand
CATAGGGGCGCGGATAGCCTGATTCCACCAGCCGGTCGATGGTCATCCGCCCCACCGCCGCCGCCCCCGCCGCATCCGAGCCTGAGATGGCCGAGAACATGCCGCAGACCAGCACCGTGGCCGAGCCGAAACCGCCCTTTGCAAACTGCGTCAGCGCCTCCGCCACATTCAGAAACTTGCGGCTGAGCCCGGTGCGCACCAGCACATCGCCCGTCAGGATAAAGAGCGGCACAGCGGTCAGCGCAAAGGCGTCGATCCCGTCAAAGAGGCTCTCGCCCACAAGGCTGAGCGGGAGCGCGCCCGACCACATCAGCATGACAATCGCCGCCGATCCGATCGCGGCCCAGACCGGGACGGCCAGCGCCACCAGCACCACGAATAGGATCACCGGCCCGTAAAAATCCCAGCCCAGATCGACGGTTTGCGAGAATGTATTCCACATGACGCGCGCCCCCCTTAATCGAATAGCTGATTGCCTTCGTGAACGGGGGTCCCGTCACGAAGGGCGCGCAGATCACGCAGGAAGGATTGCACAAGGCGCAAGAGCATGAGGCCAAAGCCCACCGGCACCGCCAGCAGGAACCACACCATCGACACCCGCAACCCGGCACTGACAGAGCCGAACTTGGCCGAAACCAGCACCGTTTCCCACGACCAGTAGAGCGCCACAATCGCCACCGCCGCCATCACCAGATCACCGAGGATGTAAAGAGCCGCTTTCATGCGCGGCCCGACGTAATGCATGATCACGTCGATGCGGATATGGGCGCGTTCGCGCACCGCCGCCGCCGCCCCGATCCACGCGAGATAGATGAACGCATAGCGCACGATCTCTTCGCCCCAGACCGAGGAATAGGCGAACACCTCGCGCCGGATCACCTCGATCGCCATGGTGACGACCAGCATCATGTAAAAGATCAGAAGCGCCCATCGCTCCAGATTGCGGTCCAGTGTGCTGAGCATGTCAAACCTCTCCGGTTCAGGGCGCGCGGTGCGGTCCTGTTCCTCTCGTTAGCATCCTTGCAAAGGCCGGGCGCGGCGATTGGCGCGCGCCCGGTGTTTCCGGCGTCAGGCGTCGTGGACGTAGTATTTGCCTTGGGTGCCTGCCGCCTCGACCAGCTTGTCGAAGGTCTCCATCGACCCGGCCAACTCGGTCTTGAAGCTGTCCCACTCCGAGCGTTGATAGCCCACGGTTTCCTGCCATTCCGCCAGTTGTTCGGCGCTCAGCGAATGGAATTCCACACCCGACTTGGCCATTTCGGCCATGGCATAGGTGCGCGACGACGGCACCTTGGCAAGGTTCTGATGGAAGCTCATTTCAGAGGCCCATTCGATCGCCTCCTGCACATCGCTCGACAGGGTGTTGTACCATTCGAGATTGCAGGCATAGGTCTGGCTGTCCGGCACCGCTTGGGTAAAGGTGACGTGGCTCAGGATATCCTTGAAACCAAAGGCATAGAGCGCGCCCACCGCCGGGTCGAGCGCATCGGCCACGCCCTGCTTGATCGCCGAAGGCGTCTCACCCCAGGCCACCGGCGTCGGATTGGCACCGCCCATGCGGTAGAACTGTTGCAGCATCTGCGAACCGGGCACCCGGAACTTGACCCCTTGCAAATCTGCCGGCGTCATGATCGGCCCACCGCCGCCTTTGCGCACGGCCATCACACGCGGGTCGATGCAGAAATAGAACATCGGCTTGAACCCGCGCGCCTCGACCAGCGCATTCACCTCTTTCTTCCAGATGTCCGAGGTGACGAGGTTGACGAAGCGCTGATTGGCCCCGCAGAAATAGGGCATGTTGATCAGGTCGACCGCCGGGGCAAAGGGGGCAAAGTTCGAGAGCGAGAATTGCCCGGCATTGATCGTGCCGCCCTGCACCTTTTGCGCCAGCGCCGAACCCACGCCCAACTGCCCGCCGGGGGCGAGCTTGACATAAATCTTGCCGTTCGAGGCGTTTTGCAAGTTCTCTTTCACGTCGAGCTGCATCATCGGATAGCTGCGTGTGGTGCCCACCACATATTCCGTGGCCAGCGTCATCACATGCTCCGCCGCCGCCTCGCGCTCGCGCTCTTCATTGGCGGTCTGCGCGCTCGCCTCAGATGACCAGAGCGTGCCCGCCGCCGCCGCGACAACCGCGGCGGTAAAGCTGCCGGTGGTGGCCAGTTTCAGGAAATTGCGCCGCTCTTCGGACGCAAGGTCTTTTGCTTCTTCAGTCATTCTTGTCTCCTCCCTGAGATCTGATTTATTTTTCTTGCTTGCGCGCCGCCTCGCTCCTCAACGTGGCGACGACAAAGGTCACGACCGCCGCCAAGAGCAGCAGCATCTCCCCCACACCTGTCAGAAACGCGGCATTGCCAAAGGCGCCTAACGCCACATTCGCGCCAAAGGCGCCAAACAGGATCAATGCGGCAAACAGGAACATGCGGCCCTCCCTCTCGCCGGATTTGCCGACGATTCGAGAGAAATGTAAGCGCTTACATATTTTCACGCAAGCTGTTATATTTCCAAAATCCCGTTACAGACGGGCAGAGTCCACCACAAATGCTTCGGGCCACAGGATGAATCGACGCCTCTCCGACACCGCTCCCAACCTGCCCACGCTGGCCGATGTCGCGCGGGTGGCGGGGGTCTCGACCGCCACTGTCTCGCGCTGTCTCAACTCGCCCGCGCAGGTGCAGACGGCCACGCGCGACCGGGTTCTGAGTGCGGTCGCAAGCCTTGGCTACTCCCCCAATTTCGGCGCGCGCGCCCTTGCCGCACGGCGCACCGGCACCATCGGCGCGATCATCCCGACGATGGAAAACGCGATCTTTGCCCGCGCCATTCAGGCCTTTCAGGAGGAATTGCACCTCAGCGGCCAGACGCTTCTGGTGGCCTCCTCCTCTTACAGCCCCGATATCGAGGCGGATCAGATTCGCACCCTTGTGGCACGCGGCGCGGATGCACTTTTGCTCATCGGCCATGACCGCGACCCCGGCATCTACGCCTTTCTCGCGCAACGCGGCGTGCCGGTGCTGGTCTCTTGGGCCTTTGATCCGGCACAGGCGCGCCCCTCGATCGGCTTTGACAATCGCCGCGCCATGGCGGGTTTGGCCGATGAGGTGTTGCGCCTTGGTCATCGCCATATCGGCATGATTTCGGCAGTTGCGATGGGCAATGACCGCGCCCGTGACCGCATTGCCGGGGTGCGCGATGCCTTGCGCGACCATGGCGTTGATCCCGCCGCGTTGGAGCTGATCGAAACCCCCTACAGCATCGCCAACGGGGCCGAGGCGATGGCGCGGCTCATGGCCCTGCCCACACCGCCCACCGCCGTAATCTGTGGCAATGACGTGCTCGCGGTCGGCGCCTTGCAGATGGCGCGCCAGCTTGGCCTCACTGTGCCGCAGGATGTGTCGATCACCGGCTTTGACGATATCGAGATTGCGACCGTGGTCGATCCGGCCCTGACCACCGTGCATGTCCCGCACCGTGAAATGGGGCGCGCTGCGGCGCAACTCTTGGTCGACATGGTCGGCGGTGGCGCGGCCCCGGCACCTGTCTGCCTCGAGACAGAGCTTTGCTTTCGCGGCACGCTCGCCGCCCCCCGAACATGAAAAAGCCCGCCACCGGGCGGGCTTTCCCTGACAAGAGCGCGTCACTCAGACAAAGAACTGTGCGCCATTGGCCGAAATGGTCGAGCCGTTGATAAAGCTGGCATCCTCGGACACAAGGAACGTCACGCAGCGCGCGATTTCCTCGGGCTGGCCCAGACGGCCTGCGGGAATCATGCCGATGATCTTTTCACGCACCGCTTCGGGCACGGCCATGACCATTTCCGTCGCAATATAGCCGGGGCAGATGGCATTGGCGGTGATGCCCTTGGACGCGCCCTCTTGGGCCAGCGACTTGATGATGCCCAGATCGCCCGCCTTGGTTGCGGCATAGTTGACCTGACCGAACTGGCCCTTTTGCCCGTTGATCGAGGAAATCACCACGATCCGGCCAAAGCCACGGTCGCGCATGCCCGACCAGACCGGATGCACGGTGTTGAACACGCCTGTGAGATTGGTGTCGATCACCTCTTTCCATTGTTGCGGCGTCATCTTGTGGAACGGCGCATCACGGGTGATGCCGGCATTCGCGATCACGATGTCGATCGGGCCCAATTCCGCCTCGACGCGGGCGATCCCCTCCTTGGAGCTGTCATAGTCCGCCACGTTCCATTTGTAGGTCTTGATGCCGGTTTCCTCGGTGAATTTGGCGGCGGCCTCATCATTGCCGGCATAGGTCGCGGCGACGGTATAGCCCTCCTCCTTGAGCGCCTTGGAAATGGCGGCGCCGATTCCACGAGAGCCCCCGGTGACGAGTGCGGTTCTTGCCATGATATCCTCCAATATGGCTGGTGCGTTGAAACTTGGTTATCGGTTTGGATCGTATTGCGCAATATTGTTGCGCGATAAATTTTCTGCGACGCGGCTATTTTCGGCGCGACATGAAAAAGGGCACCGTTTGGGGTGCCCTTGATCCTGTCTCAGACCGCGCCCGCGCGCCTCACGGACGCTCGACGCAGAGCGCGACGCCCATGCCGCCCCCGATGCAGAGCGTGGCCAGCCCGCGCTTGGCATCGCGACGCTTCATCTCGAACAAGAGCGTGTTCAGCACCCGGCAGCCCGAGGCCCCAATCGGGTGGCCGATGGCAATCGCGCCGCCGTTGACGTTGACGATGGCCGGGTCCCAACCCATGTCCTTGTTGACCGCACAGGCCTGCGCGGCAAAGGCTTCGTTCGCCTCGACCAGATCGAGATCCTCAACCCGCCACCCGGCCTTGGCCAGCGCCTTGCGGCTGGCATGGATCGGACCCACGCCCATGATCGACGGATCAAGCCCGGCGGTGGCATAGGACGCAATCCGCGCCAGCGGCTCAATGCCCCGACGCTCGGCCTCATCGGCGCTCATCAGCAACGTGGCCGCTGCCCCGTCATTCAGACCGCTCGCATTGGCCGCCGTCACCGAGCCATCCTTGGTAAAGGCGGGGCGCAGCTTCTGCATGACTTCGATGGTGGCCCCGTGGCGGATGTATTCATCCTTGTCGACGATGATGTCACCCTTGCGCGTCTTGACGGTAAAGCCGATCACCTCGTCATCGAACTTGCCGGCCTTCTGCGCGGCTTCGGCCTTGTTCTGGCTGGCCACGGCGAATTCGTCCTGCATCTCGCGGGTGATCTGCCACTGGTCGGCCACGTTCTCGGCGGTCTGGCCCATGTGATAGCCGTTGAACGCATCCCAGAGACCGTCGCGGATCATCGTGTCGATATAGGTCATGTCGCCCATCTTGTGACCGGCGCGCAGATAGGCGGCATGGGGGCTCAGCGTCATGTTTTCCTGACCCCCGGCACAGACAATGGCAGCATCGCCCAGTTGGATGTGCTGCGCCGCCAGCGCCACCGCCCGCAAACCCGAGCCACAGACCTGATTGATGCTCCAGGCTGCGGATTCAATCGGCAGACCGGCGTTGATATGCGCCTGACGCGCCGGGTTCTGGCCCTGTGCGGCGGTCAGCACCTGACCCAGGATTGTCTCGGACACTTCGCCCTTTTCGATGCCCGCGCGGGCGACAACCGCCTCTAGCACGGCCGCACCCAGATCATGCGCCGGCGTATTGGCGAATGCGCCGCCAAAGGATCCGACAGCGGTGCGTGCTGCGGATGCGATTACTACATTGGTCATCTGTGTCCTCCACCAGGATTTGCCCGGGCCGGAGCATGGCACAGGGGTGTCACATTTTCATGCACATCCCCGCTGTCATCTCCGCCGTTACGCGGCGTCATATCGTAGGTGCCGCATTGCGGCAACGGACGGAGTGTCACATTCAAGCGATGGCGCGGTCAAGGGCGGTGTCAAGCCAGGGCGGTCGCACCGTGGGCGCCCCAAAGTAATAGCCCTGCAAACAATCGATCCCGAGCGCCGCAAGATAGGCGGCATCCTCCGGCTTCTCGACGCTTTCGGCCACTGTCACCATGTCGAATTGCTGGCCGATGCTGGCGAGGGCAGCGGTCAGCACCTGATTGTCGGGATCGGTGGCGATGCCGCGCACGAATTGTCCGTCGATCTTGAGAATGTCGAAATAGAACTCCTTGAGAAACCGGAACGAGGTATAGCCCGCCCCGAAATCATCCAGCGCAAAGCTGATTCCCCTCGCCTGCATATCCTTCATGAACCCGGTGACAAGCTCGGGCACCAGCATGGCCGAATGTTCGGTGATCTCCAGAATCAGCCGCTCGCCGATGGTGGGATCGTCGCTCAGCCCCTTTTTCAGTGTGCGTATCCAGCGCGAATAACCGATCGAACGCGCCGACATGTTGATGGCCAGCCGCAGATCGGGATAGTTGATCAGCGTGCGCAGCCCCTTTTCCAGCGCCAGACAATCAATGATCCGCCCGGTTTCCGTCACCTCGATCTGGGTGATGAAATCCTTGGCTGGAATCACCCGCCCCGTGGCATCGAGCACGCGAATCAGCCCCTCGTAGAACGCAGGCCGGTCCTGTTGCCGCGCAGGCACCACCGCCTGATAGGCCAGCAGCACCTGTTTGTGATGCACCGCCTGATTGACCATGTCGACCACCGAACGGTCCCGCGCCGACACCGCGTAGGACAGCGGGGTATCGAACCCCGCCGGAATATCGGCCCATTTGTGTTTTTGTCCCATTTGCCCCTCCGGAACGCCTGTTCTCAAATTGGGGCAGATGGCTTAAGGATCGCTTAAGGCGCGCCTTTGATCGAACGCGCGCATCTGCCGTTGCAGAGGGGGAAAACCATGGAGCGTTGTGGCTGGGTCAGTGACGATCCGCTTTACCTGTCCTATCACGATACCGAATGGGGCGTGCCCGAATATGACAGCCGCGCGCTCTGGGAAAAGCTCATTCTTGATGGCTTTCAGGCGGGGCTGAGCTGGATCACCATCCTGCGCAAGCGCGAGAATTTCCGCGCGGCATTTCAAGGGTTTGACCCGCATGTGATCGCCTCATGGGGCGAAGATGACATCACCCGCCTCTTGGCCGATCCGGGCATCATCCGCCACCGGGGCAAGATCGCGGCGACCATCGGCAATGCCCGCGCTTGGGCCCAGATCGAGGCCAGCGAGGGCTTTGACCGATACCTCTGGGACTATGTCGGCGGGCAGCCCATTCAGAACCAATGGCGCTCTCTGGCCGAGGTTCCGGCACAGACCGATATTTCCGTAAAACTTTCCAAGGATTTGCAGAAACGCGGCTTCAAGTTCTGCGGCCCGACCATCACCTATGCTTTCATGCAGGCGGTGGGCATGGTCAACGATCACCTCGTCACCTGCCCCTGTCATGCACCGGTGGCCCGCATGCCCCCGCGCACCGGATTGTGATCGCACCGTCAAAGCGCGAGGGGTTTTCATCCGCCCCATCCTGTCCGATGGTCCCGCCATCACAGGAGAGTGCCCATGCCCCTATTGCCTAGCCTTCCCAACCCCGCGCATCTGATGGACCTCTATGCGCGCTTTCCCCGCAACGTGCGCCCGCTGATGGACTACACCGACGGGCTCTTGCGCGGCGACGGAGAGC
>NZ_JAGPVV010000163.1 GCF_018066915.1 Roseovarius sp. | reverse complement strand
CGGTGGTCAGGCGATAGTCGGCAGAGGCGCGCATATCCGACAGCGGCGCGAAATCCTGCGCCCATGCCGCATGGCTGGCGGTGATCGTGGCCTCGGTCCACGGTTGGTCAATCAGTGCCGCTTCGACTGCGTGTGCGCGTTTCGGGATGCCCGCCATACCGCCGAAGGCGATCCGCGCGGCGGTGATCTGGCCTGAGGCCACGGTGATGTTGAAGCAACCCAGCAAAGCCGAGATATCCTGATCAAAGCGTTTCGAGATTTTGTAGCAGCGCAGGCGGTCGGGCTGGCGGGGCAGGCTGATGGCCTCGATCATCTCGCCTGGTGCGCGGTCCTGCTGGCCGTAGCCCAGAAAGAACGCCTCGAGCGGCATCTGGCGGCGGGTATCGCCATGGCGCAAGTGCAGAGTGGCCCCGAGGGCAATGAGCGCGGGGGCATTGTCGCCGATGGGCGAGCCATTGGCGATATTGCCCCCCAGCGTCGCCGCCGCGCGCACCTGTTCCGAGCCATAGCGCCGCAGCATCGCGGCATAGGAGGGGTGATAGGGGGCAATCGCCTGCATCAGCGCCGCGATTGTAACCCCGGCGCCAAGACGGATTTCCGTATCCGACACCTCGATTTCGCTCAGGTCGGCGCAGTTCCCCAGAAAGATCGGAAGCTCCAAGTCGCGCAACTGCTTGGTGATCCACAGGCCCACATCGGTGGCCCCTGCGATCAAGCTGGCCTGAGGGTAGGCGGCATAAAGGCGCGCGGCCTCATCGGCGCTCTGGGGGTGCAGCGACGTGGGGGGGCTGTCTGCCCCCCGCCCTGCGGCCCCCCCCGAAGGTATTTCCGGCCAGATGACATCGCGATCTTCGGTCATCCAGGCGGGAATGGGTGCGGTTTCGGCGGCGCGGGCGGCGCGCAGGATCGGGGCGTAGCCCGTGCAGCGGCAGAGATTGCCCGCCAGAACCCGGTCGTGATCCCGCTCTCCATTGAGATGCGCGCAGGCCATTGAGGTGATGAACCCCGGTGTGCAGAAGCCGCATTGCGAGCCGTGATGCGCGATCATCGCCTCTTGCACGGGATGCAATTCGCCCTTGGGGCCGCTGATCCCCTCGACCGTGCGCACCGCGCGCCCGGCGAGTTGCGGCAAGAGCAGGATGCAGGCGTTGAGCGGGCGCGCGCCGGTCTCGTCGCTGACGATCACCGTGCAGGCACCGCAATCGCCTTCGTTGCAGCCTTCCTTGGTGCCGGTGAGACCGCGCGTCTCGCGCAGCCAATCGAGCAGGGTTGTCGTCGGGGTCACATCCCGAAGCGCCACGCTCTCTCCATTCAGAAGAAACGTGAGGGTCATGAGCCGATGCCCGCCGCGTTACCTATGTCTGCCCTTGGGTGCCTGACCTTCGATGCGGCGTAGAAGGCGGCGGGCTTTGCCTGTCGTGGACTGATGAAAGCTGGGGGCGGGCGGTTTGGCAAGTCTTTTGTTCAGCCGCGACCGGGGCTAGGGTGGCGGGCATGAGTGCTGATCCCCGATTCATTCACCTGCGGGTGCATACCGAATATTCCCTGCTGGAAGGGGCGATGCGGCTCAAGAAGCTGCCCGGTCTCTGTGTGTCCGCCGGCATGCCCGCCGTGGCCGTGACCGACACCAACAACATGTTTGCCGCGCTAGAGTTTTCCGTCAGTGCGCAGGGGGCTGGCGTGCAGCCGATCATGGGCTGTCAGGTCGATCTGGCCTATCTCAGCCTCGCCCCCGGAGAACGTGCCAAGCCGCCTGCGCCCATCGTCCTTCTGGCGCAGAGCGAGCGCGGCTATGAGAACCTGATGAAGCTCAACTCTTGCCTCTACCTGCGGGGCGACGGCAGCCTGCCGCATGTGACGCTGAGCGAATTGGGGCAGCATGCCGAGGAGGTGATCTGCCTGACGGGGGGGCCTGATGGACCAGTCGGGCGCCTCTTGCAGGGCGGTCAGCGCCCGGCGGCGGAGGCGCTGATGCAGCGGTTGGCGCAGGCGTTCGGCGACCGGCTCTATGTCGAGTTACAGCGTCATCCCGGTGACGGGGGCGCGCCCGAGGCAGAGCGCCTGACCGAGCGTGGGTTGATCGAGATGGCCTATGCCATGGGCCTGCCGTTGGTGGCGACCAACGATGTCTATTTCCCGAAATCGGATATGTATGAGGCGCATGATGCCATGCTCTGCGTGGCCGATGGCGCCTATGTCGATCAGAGCGCGCCGCGTCGCCGCCTGACCCCGCAGCATTATTTCAAAAGCCAAGACGAGATGGCAGCGCTCTTTGCCGATCTGCCCGAAGCCTTGGAAAACACGGTCGAGATCGCGCGGCGCTGCGCCTTTGGGGCCTACAAGCGCAATCCGATCCTGCCGAAATTCGCCGATGACGAGGTCGAGGAACTGCGCCGTCAGGCGCGTGCCGGGCTGAGTGCCCGTCTTGCCGTCATCCCCCATGCCGCCCCGGTCGAGGAGTATGAAAAGCGGCTGGAATTCGAGCTGGGCATCATTGAGGGCATGGGATTTCCGGGTTATTTCCTGATCGTGGCCGATTTCATCAAATGGGCCAAGGATCACGCGATCCCGGTGGGGCCGGGGCGGGGGTCTGGGGCAGGCAGTCTGGTGGCCTACGCGCTGACCATCACCGACCTTGATCCGCTGCGCTACAGCCTGCTTTTTGAGCGGTTCCTGAATCCTGAGCGGGTCAGCATGCCCGACTTTGACATCGACTTTTGCATGGATCGCCGCGAGGAGGTGATCCAGTATGTGCAAGAGAAATACGGCCGCGACCGGGTGGGCCAGATCATCACCTTTGGGGCGCTGCTGAGCAAGGCCGCCGTGCGCGACATCGGACGTGTGTTGCAAATGCCCTATGGGCAGGTGGACCGGCTGTCCAAGATGATCCCGGTCGAGGGCGTCAAGCCGGTGAGCATCGAAAAGGCCTTGGCCGACGAGCCGCGCCTGCGCGAAGAGGCCAAGAATGAAGAGGTCGTGGATCGCCTTTTGACCTATGCGCAGCAAGTCGAGGGGCTGTTGCGCAATGCCTCAACCCATGCCGCAGGTGTGGTGATTGGCGACCGGCCCTTGGATGAGCTGGTGCCGATCTATCAAGACCCGCGTTCGGACATGCCCGCCACGCAGTTCAACATGAAATGGGTGGAACAGGCGGGGCTGGTCAAGTTCGACTTTCTTGGCCTCAAGACGCTGACAGTGATCCAGAATGCGGTGGACATGATCCGCAAGACAGGCCGCCCGCTCAATGTGGCGTCGGATGGCACCGTGCTTTACGAGCCCCCCGCGGGGTTCGAGTATGACATCGGGGCGATCCCGCTCGATGACGAAAAATCCTATCGCCTCTATGCGAGCGCCCGGACGGTGGCGGTGTTCCAGGTGGAATCCAGCGGCATGATGGATGCGCTGAAACGGATGAAGCCGACCTGCATCGAGGATATCGTGGCGCTTGTGGCCCTCTATCGTCCCGGCCCGATGGAGAATATCCCGACCTATTGCGAGGTGAAGAACGGTCTCAAGGAACTCGAGTCGATCCACCCGTCGATTGACCACATCCTAGAAGAAACCCAAGGCATCATCGTCTATCAGGAACAGGTGATGCAGATCGCGCAGGTTATGGCGGGCTATTCCCTCGGTGGTGCCGACCTCTTGCGCCGCGCCATGGGCAAGAAAATCGCCGAGGAAATGGCCAAGGAACGCCCGAAATTCGAGAAGGGCGCGATGGAGAATGGCGTCGACAAGAAAAAGGCCAGCGAGGTCTTTGACCTGCTCGAGAAATTCGCCAATTACGGGTTCAACAAATCCCACGCGGCGGCCTATGCGGTGGTCAGCTATCAGACCGCATGGCTCAAGGCCAATCACCCGGTCGAGTTCATGGCCGGGGTGATGAATTGCGATATTCACCTGACCGACAAGCTGGCAGTGTATTTCCAAGAGGTGAAAAAGGGGCTGGGCCTGGACTGGGCCGCCCCTTGCGTCAACCGCTCTGAGGCCACGTTCGATGTGCGGGATGGCGTGCTGCATTACGCGCTGGGCGCGCTCAAGAATGTGGGTGTCGAGGCGATGAAGCTGATTACGGCGGGGCGGGGCGAACGGCCCTTTGCCACGCTCTATGATGTGGCGCAGCGGGTCGATCTCAAGCGGGTGGGCAAGCGCCCGCTGGAAATGCTGGCGCGCGCCGGGGCGTTTGATGCGCTCGACCGCAACCGCCGCCGCGTGTTCGAGAGTATCGAGGCGCTGATGAGCTATTCGGCGGCGATCCATGAGCAGAAGAATTCGAGCCAAGTCTCGCTCTTTGGCGAGGCGGGCGATGACCTGCCAGAGCCGCGTCTTGCCCCGGTTGATGATTGGCTGCCCGCCGAGCGGCTGAACGAGGAATTCAAGGCCGTGGGGTTCTATCTCTCGGGGCATCCGCTTGATGATTACATGACCGTGTTGCGGCGGCGGGATGTGAAAACGCTGGACGAGGTGACAGCGCAGGCCGAACGCGGTCCGGCGCTGGTCAAGATGGCCGGGGTTGTGGCCGGGCGGCAAGAGCGGAAATCGGCGCGCGGCAACCGTTTTGCCTTTGCGCAGCTCAGCGATACGACCGGCGGTTATGAGGTGACGATTTTCTCGGACACGCTCGAGAAATGCCGCGAGTTTCTGGAAACCGGCGCGCAGGTGGTCATCACCGCCGAGGCCACGATGGAAGCGGATCAGTTGAAATTGCTCTGCCGCGCGGTGCAGCCGATTGATGGGATGGTGGCTGGGGCGGGTGCTGTGGGTCTGCGGATTTTCGTGGATCAGCCGGGGGCGATTGGGTCTGTGGCTGCCGTATTGCATAGCGCCAGCCAAGCCGCGCGCGGCGCGCGCCCCGGCCCGATTCATTTCTGCCTGATGGGCGCGGGATTGCCCGGCGAGGTCGAGATCGACAGCGGCGCGGAGTATCCGGTGACGCCGCAGATCAAGGGCGCGATCAAGAGCCTCACCGGGGTGGTGATGGTGGAAGAAATCTAATAATGCGGCGGGCGCTCGTCGCCCAAGATCACGCCGCCATCGCTCTCGCTCTGCCGTGCGGCCTCGCGCGCGAGCAGCATCTCGACTCGGACGCGCAGGCGGTCGATTTCGCGGTCTTGGCGTGCGATCACATCCGACAGGTCATCGACCGCGCGGATCAGGTGGGCCAGTTTTTCTTCGATTTCGGTCATGGCATGGCATTACGCGCGGATGCGCCCTTGGTCAATCGCGCAGCCGCCTTGCCCCGACGCTGCCCTTGGGCTAGACCGCGCCACGACAGATGCCGCACCTATGCCGCAAGGACGCATGCCATGGCCAAGCCCAAAAAAGAGCCCCGCCCCAAGGCCGAGACGCCCAAAGGGTTCCGCGATTATTTCGGCGCCGAGGTGACGACGCGCGCCGCGATGCTGAATGCGATTGCCGGGGTCTATCATCGCTATGGCTTTGACGCGCTGGAATCGAGTGCGGTGGAGACGGTCGAGGCGCTGGGCAAGTTTCTGCCCGACGTGGACCGGCCCAACGAAGGCGTCTTTGCCTGGCAGGACGAGGATGAGAAATGGCTGGCGTTGCGCTATGACCTGACCGCGCCCTTGGCCCGCGTCTATGCGCAACACCGCAACGATCTGCCGACGCCCTATCGGCGCTATGCGATGGGACCAGTCTGGCGCAATGAAAAGCCGGGACCGGGGCGGTTTCGCCAGTTCTATCAATGCGATGCGGATACGGTGGGCACGGCGTCGATGGCGGCGGATGCCGAGATTTGCGCGATGCTGGCCGATGCGCTGGAAGAGGTCGGCATCGAACGCGGCGACTATGTGGTTCGGGTGAATAACCGGAAGGTGCTGAATGGGGTGTTGGAGGCGATTGGGTTGAGTGAAGACCTTCTTCGTAATCCTCGCTCAATGACAATCGGTGAAGCGGCAGAGGCTCTTTATGCCGAAATGGTCAGGAGGAACATCGAGCAGATTTTGCGAGCTGACGTCCTTCGCCAGATCGACAAATTCGATAAAGTTGGCCGCGAGGGCGTCAAGGCCTTGCTGACCGACGGTCGAAAAGACAGTTCGGGTGCATTCATTGAGGGTGTCGGCCTAACCGAGGAGGCAGCAGAAAGAGTTCTTCTCTTTTTGACTTCTCGCGGGCCTTCGAATGCTGAAACCTTGGCCAACCTCCGCGCAGCGGTTGGAGGCTCGGACATGGGCACGCAGGGCGTGAGCGAACTCGAAGAAATCGCCACCCTCCTCGCCGCCCAAGGCTATGGTCCCGACCGCATCGTGATTGACCCTTCTGTCGTGCGTGGCCTCGGCTATTACACCGGCCCGGTGTTCGAGGCGGAATTGACATTTGAAATAACGGACGAGAAAGGCCGCCCGCGCCAGTTTGGCAGCGTGGCGGGCGGTGGGCGTTATGATGACCTTGTCGCGCGCTTTACCGGGCAGCAGGTGCCGGCGGTGGGGGTGTCCATCGGGGTGGATCGCCTGCTTGCGGCGCTGCATGCCAAGGGCAAGATCGGCAGCGCAGAGCGCGGCCCGGTGGTTGTGACCGTGATGGACCGCGAGCGGATGGCAGACTATCAGGCGATGGTCGGCGAGTTGCGAAACGCCTACATCGACCCCAACGACCCCTCCAAGGGTAAAATCCGCGCCGAAGTCTACCTCGGCAATCCCAAGAATTTCGGCAATCAGATGAAATACGCCGACCGGCGTGGGTCGCCGGTGGCGATCATCGCCGGGGGCGATGAATTCGCCAAGGGCGTGGTGCAGATCAAGG
>NZ_JAGPVV010000137.1 GCF_018066915.1 Roseovarius sp. | reverse complement strand
GCCCAATCGTCCGTTGCAGAAGGTCTGTCACGAGACCGGACGCGCGGCCCTGACCGAATGGCGGGTGCTGCGCGCGGGCGACGAGGAGAGCCGGGTGCGCCTCAGCCCCAAGACCGGGCGGAGCCATCAGTTGCGGGTGCATTTGCTGGCGCTGGGCCATGTGATTTTGGGCGATCCGCTCTATGCGCAGGGGGCGGCGCGGGATTTCCCGCGCCTGATGCTGCATTCCGAGGAATTGCGGCTGCGCCATCCCGATGGCGGGGCGGGCGTCAAGTTTCGGGCGGCGGTGCAGTTCTGAGGCCGATGTGGGTCACGGCGTGACAGAGCTCTGATGCGGCGGTGAGGGCGCGGCCTGTGGCCTGCGCCATGTGCGGCAGAACCATCCATTCCAGCGCCCAAGCCGTGCCCGAGCGTTCCTGTTCGTGGATCACAGCGTGATGCAGGGCAGAGACCTGCACCGCGTTGAAGCGGCCAAGTGTCACTAAAAGCTCTGCTAAAATGGGGTTCTGCTTGTGCGGCATGGCCGAGGAGGTGCCGGTGCCGGTGAGGTGGATTTCGTCGAAGCCTTGCTGCGCCATCAGGGCCACGTCCTGTCCTAACTTGGCGAGCGTGCCGGAGATGAGCGAGAGGGTGCTTGCGTACTCGGCAAGACCCTCTCGCGTGGCGTGCCAGCAGGCGGGCGGATTGCCGAGGCCCAAGGCATTGGCCAGATGCGCCGCGATGCGGGGGGCATCGGTGCCCATGGCGGCGCGGTCGCCCACAGCGCCGCCGAACTGCAGGAGCGCGACACCGTCGGTCGCGCGGGCCAAGCGGGTGCGATGGGCCGCGAGCGGCGTGATCCAAGGGCGCAGGCGGTCGCGCACGCGAATGGGCATGGCGGCCTGCATCCGGGTGCGGCCCATGAGCGGGTTGGCCCCAAAGCGGTGGTCGAGGGTTTCCAATGCCGATTGCAGAGCGGTGAGGCGCTGATCGAGGAGTGTGGTGGTCGCCTGAAGAGTGAGGGCAAGCGCCGTGTCGAGCACGTCTTGCGATGTGGCACCCTGATGCACGGCGGTGGGGTCGGGGGCGGTTGCCTTGAGCAGGCTGACAAGGGCCGGGATGGGCAGACCGTCGCGGGCGGTGCCGGTGGCCAGCGCCGTGAGGTCGGGGGTGATGCCGAGGATATGGCGGGCGGTTTCTTCGGCGGTGCCTGCGTCGATGCGCCCGACATGACCCAAGGCGCGGGACCATGCAGCCTCGAACCGCAGCATATGGTTGAGTTGGGTCTGGGGCGACCAGAGCGCGGCAATTTCGGGATCACCGAAAAGCGCGCCGAGCCAAGGGTGATCGAAAACGCCGGTCATGGGAGCGTCCCGTAGAGGTCGCGCAGGAGCGGGGTGAGGCGATCGGGGGTCTCGATGCAGGGCAGGTGGCCGACACCGTCGAGGCAGGTGTAGCGCGCGCCGGGGATCATCTTGGCCAGCGCCTCGACCAGCGGTGGCGGGGTGGCACCGTCCTGTGCGCCGGATACGCAGAGGGCGGGGAGGCGCAGGCGCGCGGTGCTGGCGGTGAGGTCGGCGTCGCGGATTGCGGCGCAGGTGGCGGCGTAGCCATCGACGGGCGTGCGGATCAGCATTTGACGCCAGCCCGAGAGCGCCACGGGATGGGCGGCGCGCCAATCTGGGGCGAACCAACGCTCAAGAATGGCGTCGGCCATGGCCGCGATGCCGCTGGTCTGGACGGTGTTGATGCGCATGTTCCATGCCTCTGCCGTGCCAATCTGTGCCCCGGTGTTGCACAGCATCAGCCCTGCCACAAGATCGGGGCGCTGATGCGCCAGCGATTGCGCGATCATGCCGCCCACCGAGACACCGCAGATCAGGGCGTCTGAGAGGTGCAGATGATCCATCAGCGCAGCAAGGTCAGTGGCAAGGGTGGCGATGGTGATGGGCCCCTGTTCGCTGAGGCCATGGCCGCGCTTGTCCATGGCGAGGGTGGGGATTTCGGGCGGCAGTTGGTGGCGCACCGCGTCCCAGATGCGCAGGTCGGTGCCGAGGGAATTGGCGAAGACAATGGCGCGGCGGGCGGGGTCGCCCCTGTGGTGGTCGTAATGCAGCGTGACGTCCTGGGGCCGGGCAAAGCGGGTCATGCCGGGGGCCTCAGCCCGAGGATGGCGCGCGCCTCTTGCCATGTGGCGACGGGACGCTCGTATTTCTCGCACAGGTCCGCCGCGCGCCGCACGAGGGCGGCGTTGGAGGGGGCGAGGCGGTCGCGGTCAAGGCGCACGTTATCTTCGAGCCCGGTGCGGGTATGGCCGCCCTTGGCGATGCACCATTCGTTGAGGGTAAGCTGCGCGGGGCCGATGCCCGCGCCGCACCACTGGGCATCGGGGGCGAGGCGGTGGAGGGTTTCGATGTAGAAATCGAGCACGCGTTCATCGGCGGGCATGGAATTTTTCACGCCCATGACGAATTGCACGTAGAGGGGCGATTTCAGGCGTCCGTCCTTGGCCATGGTGCAGGCCTGGATGATGTGGCCGAGATCGAAGGCCTCGATTTCCGGCTTGACGTCATAGGCGATCATTTCGGATGCGAGCCAGTCCACGAGATCGGGGCTGTTTTCATAGACGCGGGTGGGGAAGTTGTTGGAGCCAACCGAGAGCGAGGCCATATCGGGGCGGAGCGGCAGCATGCCGCCGCGCTCATGCCCGGCCCCGGAGCGGCCGCCGGTGGAAAGCTGGATGATCATGCCGGGGCAATGCTGCTCCAACCCTTCCTTGAGCCGGGCGAACCGCTCGGGGTCGGAGGTGGGTTTGCCTGCGTCGTCGCGCACATGGCAATGGGCGATGGTGGCGCCGGCCTCGAACGCCGCGTGGGTGCTCTCGATCTGCTCGGCAATCGTGATCGGCACGGCGGGGTTGTTGGCCTTGGTGGGGAGCGAGCCGGTGATGGCGACGCAAAGGATGCAGGGGTTGGACATGGCGGCCTCAGACATCGAAGAACACGGTTTCGGCCTCGCCCTGAAGGCGGATGTCGAAATGGTAGGTGGAGCCATCGGCGCGGGCGATGAGGGTGGCGCGGCGCTGGGCTTGTTCGATCAGGTTGAGGACCGGGTCGGCGGCGTTGGCTTGCGCTTCATCGCCGAAATACATCCGGGTGTTGAGGCCCACGTTTAGCCCGCGCGCGACCAGCCAGAGGTTGAGGTGCGGCGCCATGGGCCGGGCGTTGCGGCCCATGACGGGGCCGGGTTTGACGGTGGCAAAGCGAAATTGCCCGGTGTCGAAATCGGGGACCACGCGGCCCCAACCGCGAAAGCCCTCTTCGACCTCGCCAGCGCCGGGATAGACGCCTGCGGCATTGGCCTGCCAGACCTCGATCAGCACGTCCTTGACCGGGGCCCCGGTGCCGTCGGTGACGGTTCCGGTGACGGTGATGGGCGTGCCTGTGGCGTTGGGACCGGCGATGTCGCGGCCAAGTTCCTGCGCGTAGATGTCAAAGCCTGCGTCGCCGGGGGCGAGGCCGATGTGGACGTAAGGACCGGCGGTTTGCGAGGGAGATTCCTTGAGGTAGTCAAGCGGTTGGGCCATGGTCAATTCCCCTCGGGTCGGTTTTCGAAATAGGTGGAACGGGTGCCGCGCAGCACGATGTCGAATTTGTAGGCGATGGCATCGAGCGGGACGGAGGCATTCATGTCGAGCGCCGCGACAAGTTGGTCGATGGCGCGGGGGTCGGGGATGGTCTGGACGATGGGGCATTTGGCGATGAGCGGATCGCCCTCGAAATACATCTGGGTGATGAGGCGCTGGGCGAAGGCTGTGCCGAAAACAGAGACATGGATATGCGCGGGCCGCCAGTTGTTGACCCAGTTGCGCCAGGGGTAGGCACCGGGTTTGATGGTGCGGAAGGTGTAATAGCCGTTCTCGTCGGTCAGGGTGCGACCGCAGCCGCCGAAATTGGGATCAATCGGCGCGAGGTAGCTGTCCTTTTTATGGCGATACCGCCCGCCTGCGTTGGCCTGCCAGATTTCCACGAGCGTATGGGGCACAGGCCGGGCGTTTTCATCGAGCACGCGGCCATGCACGATAATACGCTCGCCGATGGGATCGCCGCCATGGGCGTAGTTGCGGATGAGGTCATTGTCGAGTGGGGCGATGTCGTTGTGCCCGAACGTTGGCCCGGTCAGTTCGCTGGCCGAGGTCTGAAGGGACAGGAGCGCGAAACGGGGCGACCGGGCGACGGAGGTTTTATAATCCGGCGTGAGGGCGGGCGGGTGCCATGTGCGGTCGCGCTGAAAGAGGTCGGTGGCGGTCATGGTCTGTCCTTTTCCATCTCTGCATAGGTGTCCTTGGCCAGTTTGATCGCGTGATTGGCGGCGGGCACCCCGGCGTAGATTGCGACATGCTGGAACACCTCGATCAC
>NZ_JAGPVV010000134.1 GCF_018066915.1 Roseovarius sp. | reverse complement strand
TCCCGGCTTCTATGGCCTTCCCGCCAATGAGACCACGCTGACCCTGACCAAGGGCGATGCCGTGACCTATCCTGCCAAGATCGACACGGGCGACGGCCCCGTCACCGTCTTTGACCCCGGATTTGCGCTCCATTGGCGCGTCAACTGAGCTTCATCGTTCCGAAAATACTCCCGCCGGAGGCATCAAGACCCTTCGGCGAACCGCCCAACCCAAGGACCACGCCATGATCCCCGCCACCTACCCGCCCAAGGATGAAATCGCCCGCCTGACCGCTCGCATGTTGCTCGAGATCGGCGCTGTGCATTTCAACGCCGAGACGCCTTTTACGCTGGCCTCCGGCCTGCCCTCGCCCACCTATATCGACTGCCGCAAACTGATTTCCTACCCGCGCATCCGCTCGACCCTGATGGATTTTCTCACCGTCACCGTGATGCGCGACGCGGGGTTCGAGGCCTTTGACAACATCGCAGGCGGCGAGACAGCAGGCATTCCCTTTGCGGCACTGGTGGCCGAGCGCATGGCCCTGCCCATGACCTATGTGCGCAAGAAACCCAAGGGCTACGGGCGCAACGCCCGCATTGAAGGGGCCATGACCGAGGGTCAACGCGTGCTTTTGGTCGAGGACCTGACCACTGATGGCGGATCGAAACTCAGCTTTGTGGATGCCATACGGGAAACGGGGGCCACGTGTGGGCATACGGCGGTGATCTTTTACTATGGCATATTCCCCGAAACCGAAAACACCTTGGGCGATCACGGTATCGTGCTGCATCACCTCTGCACCTGGTGGGACGTTCTGGCCGAGGCGCGTGCGCAGGCGATTTTTGATGCCGCAACATTGAACGCGGTCGAAGAATTCCTGCGCGATCCGCGTAAGTGGCAGGCAGCACACAAGAAATAAACTTGTCCCCAAGGGCTGGGGATATCCCGCCTCTCGAATCGCAAATCGCCGCCAGATGTGGTAGGCTAGAACACTGTGGGCACAGGATACGGACGACCCTCTTATGGGTCGCCCCTATCCACCGGCTTATCCCGCCAAACGTCCACAGACTTATACAAGTGGCGCAAGGGCGGGGCTTCGCCTAGAACAGGCGCAGCAAGAAGACCGACAAACGGGAACCGCAGGCATGAACGAGATCACCGCTTTCAATCCGACCGGAGCAGAGATTCAATCCGCCGAAAGCGTGCCGCATTCGATCGAGGCCGAACAGCAACTCCTTGGCGCGATCCTGATCAATAACGATGTCTATGACCGCATCGCCGCCATCATCGGGCCGCAGCATTTCTACGACCCGGTGCATGCCCGCATCTTCGAGACCGCCGCCGCCCGCATCGCCAAGAACAACCTCGCCTCGCCCGTGACCTTGCGCGCGTTTCTGGAAAATGATGAGGGATTGAAAGAGCTTGGCGGGCCCGCTTATCTGGCCAAACTGGCCGGTGCCGCAATTTCGACCTTCGCGGTGCGTGATTATGCGCAGATGATCTATGATCTGGCGATCCGCCGCGCGCTGATATCACTCGGCCATGACATTGCGGGCAAGGCCGCCCGCGTGAATGTCGACAGTGAGCCCAAGGATCAGATCGTCGAGGCCGAACAAAAGCTCTATCAACTGGCTGAACAGGGTCAGGCAGAGAGCGGATTTCAAAGCTTTCTCAAGGCGGTAACGGACGCTGTTAACGTGGCCAACGCCGCCTATCAGCGCGAAGGCGGGTTGGCGGGCATCTCGACCGGGCTGGTCGATCTCGACAGCAAACTGGGTGGTTTGCACAAATCCGACCTCCTTATCCTCGCTGGTCGCCCGTCGATGGGCAAGACGTCGCTGGCCACCAATATCGCCTTCAACGTCGCCAAGGCCTATCGCCGCGGCACCCTGCCCGATGGCTCTGAGGGGGCTGTGGATGGCGGCGTTGTGGGCTTTTTCTCGCTCGAGATGAGCGCCGAACAATTGGCAGGCCGGGTGCTGGCCGAGGCTTCGGAAATCTCTTCACACAAGATCCGTCAGGGCGATATGGACGAAAGCGAGTTCCGCCGCTTTGTCGAGGCAGCCAAGACGCTCGAATCCTGTCCGCTCTATATCGACGACACCGCCGCGATCCCGATTTCGCAGCTTGCCGCCCGCGCGCGGCGGCTCAAGCGGACCCATGGGCTTGACCTCCTCATCGTCGACTATCTGCAGCTTGTGCGCGGGTCTTCCGACAACCGGGTGCAGGAGATTGGCGAAATTTCCATGGGATTGAAGGCGATAGCCAAGGAACTTAATATTCCCGTCGTCGCGCTCTCGCAGCTTTCCCGCCAAGTCGAGAGCCGCGAAGACAAGCGCCCGCAACTCTCGGATCTGCGCGAATCAGGCTCGATCGAGCAGGATGCCGACGTCGTCATGTTCGTGTTCCGCGAAGAATACTACAAGGAACGCGAGAAACCGGGCGATCACGAGATGGACAAGATGGCCGAGTGGCAAGAGGCGATGTCGCGCCTGCATGGCAAGGCCGAAGTCATCATCGGCAAACAGCGTCACGGCCCCATCGGCACGGTCGAATTGAGCTTTGAGGCGCAGTTCACCCGCTTTGGCAATCTGGTCAAGTCGTGGCAACAGGGCGGCAACCCCGATTACTGAGACTTGCGCCAGACGGGGGGCTGCCCCCGGACCCCCGAGGTATTTCGGGCCAGATGAACCCCAGTGTAGAAACAAGACACGCCGCCCATGCCCCGCTATGCCTTTCGGATCGAATATGACGGCGCGCCCTTTGCCGGATGGCAGCGACAGGTCGAGCACCCGTCGGTGCAGGGCGCCATCGAGGCCGCCTTGGCGCGGATCGAGCCTGGCCCCCACACCATCGCCGCAGCCGGGCGCACCGATGCCGGCGTGCATGCGCTGGCGCAGGTGGCGCATTGCGATCTGGGGCGGGATTGGGGCACGTTTCGCCTATCCGAGGCGCTCAATTATCACCTCAAGCCCTTGCCCATCGCAATCACCGCCTGCGAGCGCGTATCCGAGGACTGGCACGCGCGGTTTTCAGCGACCGAGCGGCGTTATCTCTTTCGTATCCTGTCGCGCCGTGCGCCCGTCACGCTTGACCGTGGGCGGGTCTGGCATGTGCGCCCGAAACTCGACATCGACGCGATGCGCGCAGGCGCGCAGCATCTGATCGGGATGCATGATTTCACCACCTTCCGCTCGACCATTTGTCAGGCGGCCAGCCCGGTCAAGACACTGGATTCGATAGAGATTTCAGAGCACCCCGGACCAGCCGGAACCGAGATTCATTTCCGCCTCCGCGCCCGGTCCTTTTTGCACAATCAGGTGCGCAGTATCGTGGGCACATTGGAGCGCGTGGGCGCAGGCTCTTGGCAGCCCGATCAGGTGCGCGCCGCCATTGAGGCCCGCGACCGCGCCGCCTGTGGCCCGGTGTGCCCGCCCCATGGTCTCTATCTGGCGGGGGTCGGCTATGCGCATGACCCGTTCGCTGCGCAAGATTAGGCTTTGATCTTGCGGCCTTGGCGCGCTAAGAGCCTGCCCAGCGGTCCCGTAGCTCAACCGGATAGAGCACCTGACTTCTAATCAGGATGTTGGGGGTTCGAGTCCTCCCGGGATCGCCAGTTTCTTTGGAATTCTCGTGCTGCCCGGCACTAACTTGCATCAGCGACAGGGAAACCCGTCTGCTCTAAGCTTCTGCTGAGAAATTGCGCCTGTGGCGTTGAGTCTGCCGTGCCGCATGTTTTCAATGCTTTATGTCGTTTGCCGTTCTCAAGAGCGCCTCCTTGCCGAAAAGAGCACGGAGATCGGCTGGCAATCGCCCATGCACTGAAACATCCGGCACAGGGCCGCAGCCCGGTCTTGACGGGTAGGGCGCAGGGTCCTCTGTTAAAGCGGAGTGGCTCTGCGCGGATTTACTGTCTTTGATAACGTGAGGAAACGATATGACCGGCAATTCTTTGAGATCGACCACTGCGATTGTAATCGCCTTGTCGCTGCTTCAGCCCTATCCGACGCTGGCACAATCCAACTCGGACGCACAGGCCGCAGAAGGGGCGCCGCCGCAGTCTCGTGAAGAGATTTGCGCCGAGGCGCAGATCCTGGACACGCTGAAATGTGATCTTCACATTGCTGAACTCGAAGCAGGGGCTGGGGCGCAAGCCGGGGCGCCGGCCAAGACCGGCGAAGGCAGCGCCGCTGAGACGGAGACAGCAGTAGAGGCGGAAGCGCAAGCTGCCGAGGCCGCCGAAGCAGAGGCCGCCACGCAGGCGGAAGCCGAAGCCGCCGCGCAAGCCGAAGCTGCCGCGCAAGCAGAAGCAGAGGCTGCGGACGCCAAGGCTGCCGAAGCAGAGGCCGCCGCCGAGGCGCAAGCCGAAGCCGAGGCCGCCGCGCAGGCCAAAGCCGAGGCTGCAGACGCCAAGGCTGCCGAAGCAGAGGCCGCCGCCGAGGCGCAAGCCGAGGCCGCGGAGGCGCAGGCACAGGCCGACGCAGAGACCGCAGAGGCCGCAAAGGCCAAGACCGGTGAAGGCAGCGCCGCTGAGGCGGAGACGGCAGTAGAGGCGGAAGCGCAAGCTGCAGAAGCCAAGGCTGCTGAAGCGGAGGCCGCCGCGCAAGCCGAAGCGGAGGCCGCGAAAGCCAAGGCGGCCGAGGAAAGCGCCGCTGACGCGGAAGCAGCCGCGCAAGCCGAAGCAGAGGCCAAGACGGGCGAAAGCAGCGCTGCCGACGCAGAGACCGCGCTGCAAGCCGAAGGTGAGCAATCCGTTGAAACCGCGCTCCCCGTCACCGAGAGCGACTCCTCCCAAGCCGCTGCCGCCGATACAGAGACAGAAACCTCTTCTGAGGTGACGACCGAGACAGTGACAGAAGAAACAAGCCGGTCCAGCGACGAAGAGTTTAAGTCTGACACTCCAGACGCGGCGAGCGCAGGCACACAAACCACCGCTGCCCGGTCCGACAACAACAACGGGCTGAGCAATTTGCAACGTGCCGGATTGGTCGCCCTTGGCGCGGCTGCGGTGGGCGCGCTTGTGTTGAACAACAAACGGGTCGAGTCGAACACCGGCGACCGGGTTGTGGTTGTCGATGAGAATAACGACTATCAAATTCTCAAGGACGACGATGCCCTCTTGCGCCAACCCGGATCGGAAGTTCGCACCGAGCGCTTCCGTGACGGATCAACCCGCAGCAATGTGATGCGCGCCGATGGTTCTGAGATCGTCACAATTCGCGACGCCACGGGGCGGGTGCTGCGACGGGTTCAGATTGACCCCGATGGGCGCGAGTATCTGCTCTTTGATGATACCCGTAGTTTTGAGCCGGTGGTGGTTCGCGATTTGCCAGAGCCAAGACCTGAGTCCTATGACTATCAGGCCGCCAGCGACCGTGACGCGCTGCGACGTGCCCTGCTTGCAGCCGACCAGCGTGACATCGGGCGCACCTTCAGCCTGAGGCAAGTGCGCGAGACCGTCGAGGTCCGGCAACTGAGCCCGGTGATCAACCTGCAGAATGTCACCTTCGCCACCGGCTCTTCGGCGATCCAACCGTCCCAGGCGGAAAAGCTGCGCGAGATGGGCATGTTGATGCGCGATATCATCGCCGAAAATCCGACCGAATTGTTCCTGATCGAGGGGTATACCGACGCCGTAGGGGCACCCGGCTACAATCTGCTCTTGTCGGATCGACGTGCCGAATCCGTGGCGCTGGCCTTTGCCGAGTATTTCGACGTGCCTGCGGAGAACATGGTTGTCCAAGGCTATGGCGAAAGTTACCTCAAGGTCCCCACACAGGAGGCGGAACGCCAGAACCGCCGCGTCGCCGTGCGCCGGATCACGACGCTGGTGCAGAACGCTACGCGCTAGAGACAGGAGCGGAAAGCGTGATGGATTGATCCTGACTGACATCGCCGGGACACAAGCGAAACAGCAACGTTCATGGCCCCCCGGCGCGGATGGCGGCGGGGGTGTCTGATCTGGGTGTCACTCTGCGCCAATTGTGTTGACCTCCATCGAGAACTGACACACTGATCAGCCGGGATTGTTGAGAAGGACAAAGGCGTTCCGGTCTTCGCCGTGGACTAGCGTCAGGGGGCCGCGCACGGTTATGCGGGTGATGTCGTGCGTTCTGCAGTCGGAGAAATCAAAAGTCTTCTCGCCGGTCCAGATCACTTCATCAGTCTGCGTGGCCGCCGGGACGGCCTGTGCCGGAAGGCGGGGTCGCGCACTATTCCACGCGCAGCCGTCCGGACACGCTGCCTTTGGTCACGAGATAGCCTGCATCGATCAGGGCGCGGACGAACACTCTTTCTTCGTTGAGGTTTACATGGTCGACCATAAGGTCGCCTGCATCGTCGAAATAGCTGCGCAGGGTGGCGCGGTCGGACCCCGACCAAGGATCATCGGCGCCCGCGTCGATCAGGCATGCTTCAGGTACATCGGTGCGCAGCATCGACAGCGCAAAGCTCTGGCCGAAATCATTGGCATCGAGGTCGGGGATCAATTGCGTCGCCCAAGGCGTCACGCAGTCGCGTAGTTCGCCCATCTCGTCCGCCACTGGCAGAGACAGCCACGTCGCCCCGGTGCCGCCTCTGACGGCCTTGCGAAAGGCACGGATGCGGTTGACGGCGCGCAGCGCCTCAACCTCGCTCACGACAATGGCGTCACGGGTCATCGACCAGCCTTCGGGCGCCCCGAGGCCAGCCATCGCACCCCGCAGCCAATCCGGCGCACCGTCGATGTCAGACAGGAATTCCGCGGGGATTTCCAAAGGCTCTGCAAGCGGGGTCGCCATGGCCATTTCTCCTGTGCCGGGTCCGAGCGCCACCGCGCTGATCAGCGCCGCTGCAACCCAATTTCGGCCCTTGGTTGAGGTTCTCGACATAGTTTAACTCCTTTCCCGGGAGTGGCACAGGCGCCGCTCCTCCATTTCCGGCGCGCGGCCTGCTAGTAGTGGTTGCGCGGGTTGATCCCGAGCATTTCGCGCAGGTCGTTCTCGGTGATGTCGTCAGGGCTGTTCACGCCACCCACACCTGTGGTGCGGATTTCTTCATGCCACTCCGTGTGCGGTGATCCGTCCAGACCGCTGTAGTTCACGATTGCCGACCCCACATCGCCGCGCATCCCGTGAGTGGCGTGAATGAGCTCATGGCCCAACACCACGCCGGGATCTGGCGCCTCGTAGGAGACCGTGCCCGTGGCCGCGTCATATTCTGGCAGCGCCGGCAGGTAGGACGGGTCATAGACAAGGTTGATATCACCCGGCGTGCTCGACGTGAAGGGCTGACCATCCGCCCGCTGCCCTCCGGCCGCATTGGCCTGGTAGCTGATGGTGGTGGTCTGCGGGTCCTCCACGATGCGGCTCACTAGTTCTCGACCGGTGTCGAAATTGGTCTCACCGGTAAAGAAGCTCTTGATGTCGAGCCAAAGCCCGTGCAGCCAGCTTTGGCTGATCTCGCCGGTTTCCATATCCACCCGCGCGGTGGGATCGATGCGTTGCAGGCTTTCCTCGACCTGCCGCCTGTAGGCCTCATCTCCCTGCACGATGCCTTCCAGCCCTGTGGGGTCGATGAACGACATCGGGTTGTTGTTGGCATAGGCAAAGAGCGTGCAGCCGATCGTGTTGCCTACACAGCGTTCGGGGTCGCTGAGATAGAGCGGGTCGGGCGAGATGAATCGTCCCAGCGCTGGATCGTAGTAGCGTGCCCCGTAATAATAGAGCCCCGTCGCATCATCGAGATATTTGCCGGTGAAGCGGTGGTGCGTCTTTTCACGCGGCTTTTCGTCGGCGACTGCCGCCTCGTGGCTGGCCCAATCGGATGACAGAACCTCGGGCTGATGTTCCGTGCCATAGGCGCGGTAGAGCATCTGTTCCACCGGCACACCGCTGCTCGTCATCACGTAATCCGAGGAATCCAGGTGGTCCTTGAGGTAATAGAACCAGCGCCCCGTCCCGTGTTCCATCCGCACCAAGCGGGTGGAGCCGATATTCACAAAGCTCTCGTCCCCCTTCGGCCCGCGATGGAAGGTTTCGGTGGGGAAGAGGTAGAGCTCCCCGGCTTCTACATCGTCGAGCGGCACCACCTCCTTGTAGGTTCTCCGCCCGGTCTGGTCGTAGCCAAAGAACACGTCATGCTCCAAGGTCTGCGCCCGGATCAGCCGACCATAGGCGTCGAATACCGTCGCCGTCACCTTCGGACTTGTGGCCAACTGGCCAAAGCCGTCAAAGCGGTAGGGCGCAGCAGAGGCCCCGACCGGGATCAGGTCCGTATCCGCACCCGTGGGCCGCACCAAGGCTTCCCCCGCCGCCATTTCGTCATTCCGCGCAAAGGCCCCGGCCTCGGTATACTCGAACGCCGCGTCCTCGCCGTAGCGCACATACCGCACCAGTTGGTTGCGGAAGTCGTAGTGGAAGGTGCCAGACCGGTCGACATGGCCATGTGCGGGCGCAGGCCCAGCCGCCAGACGGTCCACGATCTCGGTGATCGAGCCATTGCCGTTGAAGGTCATCGAGATGTCCTGCAAGGCCATGCCGTCACCTGTCCGCGTCACGATTTCTTCGAGGAAGAGCGTTTCGCGGTTGTACGTCAGCTCGGTCACGGCCCCTGCGCGATAGGCAATCTGGTCAATCCGGCTTTCGGGGTTGTAGGTGATTTCCTCGATCACCGTTTCCGGTCCGCTGAAATCGGGATGGGTGATCGCCACCCGCCGCAGGTTCCGGTCCGGCCCGAGGGAAAAGTCATAGCCAAGCCCGCCCGGCCCTGTGGCCCGATTGATCCGCCCGTCAAGCGTCTGGTGAAAGCTTTCGGCGAACACCTCGCCCGCGATCTCGATCTCGTTCTGGACCATGCGGCCGTTGGCATCCCAGCCAAATCTCTGGATGCTGTCATGCCGCCCGTTAGGGTCGATGACCTCAATCCGGGTGTGTTTGCCCAGAGGCATCTGGATCGGGGTGTCGAAGGCCGCCGCAACCTCCAACCTCTCGGTCACGTCATAGGCGTACCGAATTCGGTCCTCGCCATTGACCTTCTCCACCAGCTTGCGATTCAGAAGGTCGTACTCAAAGGCGATCACATCGGTGGTGCCATCCTCGGCTATCCGCGCCTTGGACCATTGCCTGCCACGTTCATCGTAGAAGTAGTAATGCGTGCCCAGCCCCGGGATCTGCTGGAATTCCATATCCCCCACGGAGTTGAAGCGGAACCGCCGCGGCGCCTCTTCGCCCGCCAGCCGGATCGCGGTCAGATAGCCAAAGCCATCGCGGTCGAACCGGGTTACAAGCGTGGTGCCACGGGCATTGCCGATCATCACCGCGTGGACGCCAACATCGTTGACCAGCCGGTGCTCTTCAACCGCCATGGAGCCCCCGTGCTGGTCCTCGTAGGTGGTGAGTGTCGTCATGCCCCAAGGCGCATAGCTCTGTGTGGAACGCTTGCCCGACGGGTGCGTTTCCTCGATCATCCGGCCCAGCCCGTCATAGCGATAGGCGTTGCCGTGCCGACGTTCGGGTTCCGGCACCTGTTCAGAGTCAAAGGCGGCCTCTACATCCGGCATGGATTCTGTCAGGTACGGCGTCCAGCGGAAGGTCAGCAACTCGTTGCGGTTGAACTCCGAGTATTTGAAAACCCGGACACCGCCTTCGGCTACATCCTCCATCTCGGCCACCTGATTGCCCCGCGCGTTGAAGGCGGCCAGCGAGCGCACGAATTCGCTTTCGCCCTCCGGCGCGCCCTCGGCGGAGGGGTAACGACGAAGCGAGGTCAGGATCATCGAAGGCGCGCCATCCAGGCCAAAGCGGTAGGCATACCGTTTTTCCGACCCATCCGCGCTCACTTCGCGCAGCTTGCGGCCCAGCGGGTCGTATTCGTAGCTGATCTCCATGCCCAGCGGCGTGGTCTGCCCAGACAACCGACCGGCAATCCCGCCATCATAGGCCATCGTGGTGACCTGGTTGCGGCTGTCGTCTGAGCCGTGGAACTTGGTATGCGCCGTCGGCAACGTGCCGGTTTCGTCAAAGGTCACACCTTCGATTTTCGACAGATTGTCGGACATTTCCACGACGTTGCCGAACCTGTCATAGGCCATGTTCTTGAGCAGCGTGTGGGTGGCGCTGTGCCGGTCGGCAATCTCTGCCGGAACATCCACCAGACTGGAAAATACGTCGATCGCCCGCATCCCAAGCCGCCCTCCATTTTCCGGCAGGTAGGTGAAGCGTTCCCGCGCAAGAAGGCGCGTGCCCGACACGGTTCGCCGCGCCGAAGCGGCGTTGACGATGCCAAGCGGCGCCAACGTGGCGCGCGCCTCTGCGTAATCGGTTTCCGTCACCCGCACATAGCCGGGCATGACCTGGCCCTCTGGGCCGGTCAGTTCAACCACGGTTTCGGTTTCGCGGCCCGCATAATTGAATTCGTCGAATTCCGCGAAGCTGCGCGTCTTGACCGGGTTCGCGCATTCCGTATCGCTGGTGTCCTGGGCATGCTGTGACCCCGCCGCGGCGGTCAACCTTTCCTCGGTTTTGCGCAGCCAGCTGACATCGGCAATGCCAGTGGGCGAAGTCTCCCATGTATTGCTTTCACAGGACAGCATTGCGCCGGGCGTCGGCAATTTCTGTGCCCGAGTCGCGGTGGACAGCGAATGCAGCCCCGCCGTGTTCGGGTCGAGCGAAGCGGACCCGGCGGCTGCGGCAAGCAGCACTGGATCGGCATCGACTGCGTAGGTCTGCCGGATACGCAGCTTGCCAGCGAGGTGCAGATCGGCTGTTACATCGGCAAAGGCGTAGTATTGTTCGAAAGCGATCGAGGATTTCTGGGTATCCGCCCCGCCCACGAATTCGTCGCCATAGGTGACACGCTCGACCTCGGAAAAGCCGATGAAGCGGCGGTTGATCACGTCATAAAAGGGCTTGTGATAGAAGTATTCCTCTACCTGCACATCGCGTCGCGCCGCACTCGCGGCGCCCTCGGACGTGACCATCTGTTTCGCCACCACAACCGGAAAGTGCAGCGTCGCGGTTTCGCGCCCCGCTGCGCGGTCGCGCAGCATCTCGTCTGTGGAGGTCGCATAGCGGATGTCGTGCCGCCGCCCGCTCTCGAAACTCACCACCGTCAGCAGATTGGCCTTGACCAATTGCAGCTCCGTGGTGCGGTTGAAATCAATCACCACGACCGGCGCGATCTCTGGTCCACTGGCCTGTTGGAAGACGATGATCTCCGCCTGCCCGTCCGCATCCAGATCGGCCACGCGCGAGCGGAAGGAATTGGGCGCATTGCCTACCTGCACCCGAGCATTCAGCGACAGCCGCAGGCTCTCATCCGCAAAGCTGCCATCGCCGAAGCCCAGCCATATCTGAATTTCGTCGGTGCGGCTTCCCATCGAGGCAAAGTCGCGCACACCGTCGCCATTGGCATCCACATACCACATTGACTGCACGTTGTCGGACGGGCTCATGCCCTGAATCGCGGTGAACCGCCCTGCCCCGCATTTTGGGTCGTTCAGGCGCGCATCCCCCCAGAGCGGCGCACCCGCCTCGCGACTGAAAATGTTGCCTTGGTTTTCGTAGATGCAAAAGCCCTGGTCGGCGACGTTGATCGTCACCAGATCGGGCAATCGGTCACCATTCACATCCGTCAGCCGTGTGGACTGGCGGCCCAAGAGGCCCCCATCCTGGCTGTCCATGGGCAGAACCTTGGAAACTCGGGCGAAGTTGATCGCATGGCCCCCGTCCGGCTGCCGTCGGGTGAGGTTGAGGTAGATCAGCGCCTCGGTCCGGCCATTGGCATCGAGCCGCGTTGCGACGATGTCGCTGAGACCATCGAGGTTCACATCCACAAACCGGCCATTGCCGTCAGAGAACAGCGTCGGCGAAATCCCGTCCAATGGAATTGCCCGCCCGATATAAGGGAAATCCCCCGCCGCATTGCCGTTAAAGACGTGCAGCAGGCCGTCTTCGACCTCCAGAATATCGGCATAGGTGTCACCCGTCATGTCCGCGAAATGGAACTGGTTCTCAACCAGCCTCGGCGTGATCTCGCGCGTCAGGCCAGAGGCCGTCGTGCGCGTCAGCTCCAGTGGGATCGAGGTCTCGAAGGCGGATTCCAGCGCCCCGTCACCCAAGTGGACCTGCGTCACCTCGGTCTCGCTGGTTTGCACCACGTCGAGCAGCGCATCCATGTTCAGATCGGCAAGCTCCAAGTTTTGCGGCGAAATATCCCCCGCAAAGGCCAGATTTGGCGCAGGAAAGACAAGCTCCCGCTCGGCCAGTTCCGCCGCCGTCCAACTCGAATAGTCAAACCGCAGGTCAGGGTAGCGCAGCGTATCATCGCCAAGTGCAGCGCCATCGGTATTGCCAAACCGATAGACCGCCCGCAGCTGGTCGAGCACATTGACCGAATTGGGGTCGATCTTGCCCGCCAGGTCGGCCTCGGCCACAGCCTGGCAATCGGGATGGGTGCGCACGGTAAATTTGGTATTGTCCTCCAGCGACCGGCCAATAAAGGCCATGCACCACTGGTCATAGACATCCCCCGCGAAACTCGCCGTCACTTTGCCGTAGAGTTTGGGGTTCTGCTGCCGCACTCCGGCGATATGGCTGACAAGGCTCGCGCGGGTGTCGATCAGATCAAAATCGTAACGGCTTTGCCCCCCGGCAAAGGCCACCCCGGTCAGGTAGGACCTTTCTCCGTGCTTTTCATATTCATAGTGCACCGCGTTGCGGTTGGTGCTGACGCTCATCACAAGCGGCCAACGGGTAATCGTGGGCTCGGCGCTTTCAAAATTGCCCTCCGCCACACCCTCGGCACCAGAGAAATACATCCGGCTGCCATCCGCCATGCGCAACTCGAACCCGGCGGGGATTGTCATGACCTCTTGCTCGCCGGTGCGGTCCAGCACGACCACCTCGAAAGGCGCATCATGGCGCACGAACACCATTTGTTCCTCGGCCACTTCCGGGCGATAGGTCGGCAAACCATCCACCTCGCCCAGATAGACCAGCCGCGCGCCCTGATAGCTCAGCCGGTGAAAGAAATCGCCATCCGGTTTTCTGCCCGGAATGGCGGTGCCGAAATCTTGATTCACGATCACCGATGACGCGGTAAAGGACCATCCCACGCCCAGCCCCGACCCGCTGTCCCCCGCAAACTGGTTGTAGCTCAGGAACAGGCCCGGACCGAATTTACCCCGCTGCGGCAACTCCGGCAGCGGTAGCGAGAAGTTGGCCGACCCGGTATTGGCGTTGAGCTGGAACGCCCCTTCCTCCTGGCTGACGGTGCCGCCCGCAGATGGAAGCTGGATCACCGAAGAGGCGGATTTGTCATCAGCGGCGAACCCGCCCACAGGTAGGACCGCGAGCATGGCGGCGACAGAAATCGCTGTGAAAAATCGTGTCATGACAAGGTCCTTTCGGTTGGGACGTAGGATCGACAATCAGGGGTTTGACGGCGTGATGATGATCGGCACCGGCTGTAATAGTTCACGTCGGATCACCAAGTTGGGATCGAACAAATTCGAATTGACGATGAATTGCGGCTCTCGCTGGCAGGGCTGCACCAATAGCAGAATGGTGTTCTGCATCCCGCAGACCGGGTTGCCCTTGATGTAGGGGTTCTTGCCCAGCACCGGAGTGACCTGATTGACTTGCGCGATCCTGTTGTCCCGCAGGTCGAGGAACGTCAGTTGCGACAGTCCGGAAATCCCGCTGGTCACGGTCAGGCGGTTCTTGCGCAGATTGAGACTCTTGAGTTTGGAGTACCGGCTGACCGCGCTTGGGTTCACGATCTGGTTTTCGGTTACATAGAGGCTCTCGAGGTCCTGCGAAAAGACGATGGGAACGCTGCTGAGCTGGTTCTTGCCCAGATTCAGCGTCTTGAGCTTGCGCAGGTTCCGCATCGGCTGCACATCCCTGATGTTGTTGTCATAGAGAAGCAGGCTTGTCAGTTCCGGCATCCCGGCGATGGGCGTGACGTTGCTGATCTGCTTGGCATTGAGGTTCAACGATGTGACGCCACGCGCCCAGTCGTTGACGCCGCGGCAATTCTGGCCGCTCTGGCCCGCGCCCTCGGCCACCGCCATGATCGCATCCACCGTACGCCTTGTGTCGCCCAGCATCCCGATCTGAAACCGGTGCACGAGGCAATAGGTCAGCATCGAATTCATCACGACCGGCGCGTTCCACATCGTCGCGTTTTGCAGGTTTGGTATTTCGTCGAGAACGCGGATGTCGCGGACTTGGGTGTCGCGGAAATTGACCGATTGCAACTCGGGCATGTTGCGCAGAGCCCAAAGCTCCTCAATCGGGTTCGACGAGATGTCGAGATTGCGCAGCTCGCGCAGGTTCAGCAGGCTGTCGTCATCATCCAGCCCGGTATTCGAGACATCTAGAAATTGCAGCCGTTGTAGGAACCGCAGGTTGCTCACTTCGCCAACGGGGTTGTCTTCGAGCAGAACGTTCGTCGCGCTTTCAGCCACCCGGATGTAATCCAGCGTGGTCAGCCCGCGGTCGCGCAGGTTGATCGTCGACATAGTCTTAAGCCGGCTTTCCGATGACTTGCAGGTTTGCGCCTGCGATACAGTCAAAAGAGCGCCGACCTCGGTGAGATGCGCCTCGCTCAGCGTTTCTGGTTCGTTGCGCAGGATACAGGCCGACAGGTAGTCGCCAAAGGTCACCGGATTGCCCGCCATGCTCAGAGTGGTCAGCCGCTCCAGCGCTGCCAACGGCCGCACATCAATGATCGCGTTATTCGATAAATCAAGCGTGATGATCTGCGTCAGCGCGGCCAGCGCCGAGACATCAGTGATCGTGTTGTCGGCAAGGTTCAGCGATGTCAGATGGCTGAGGGTCGCGAGTGGTCCAAGCTCCGACAGGGTCTTGCCGTTGATCGTCAGCGCGTTCGAGGAATTAAGCGCGGTTGCCGCCCCAGAACAGGTGCTTTGCCCGGTGACTTCGATCATCGCGCGGATCGTGGCCCCGGTCTGGGTGGGCTCATCGCGCAACTGCACGCAGAAGGTGATGAAATCTGTGGGCCCACCGGTGGAAGCCGGATTGCCCGAGAGCTTGAATTCCACCTCGCTTCCAAAATTGGCCAATGCACTGAAATCGTCGATCTCGTTGTTGGAAAGGTCAAGCAGCGTTAGCTGCGACAGCCCAACCAGCACCCCGATATCCTGCGAGGTCAGCTCGTTCTGCGCCAAATCCAGTTCCGTCAACTGGGTCAGGAATTGCAGAGGCGCGATGGTGTCCGGCACATTGCCCGGCAATGACAGTTGTTGCAGCAGCGGCAGCGACGAAATCGGCCGCAGGTCGCTGATCGTGTTGCCGCCCAAATCGAGCGAGGTGAGGTTGACCAACGTGGCCAGTGCGGCCACGTTTTCGATCCGGTTGTCGCTGAGGTCCAGGAACTGCAACGCCGTCAGCCCCGCCAGCGGCGAGACATCCGAAATCTGGTTGCCCGCCAGCGACAGCGAGGTCAGGTGCGACAGTGTCGCCAGCGGCGCCAGCGACTGCGCGCCGCTATTGTCGAGGTTCCGGCTTGTCACCGCGGTCAGGAAATCCTGCGCCTGCCTGCAGGCCGCCGCATTGCCCAACGCCCCCGGTCCGCCCGGCGTGCCATTGAGGATCGCGCGCATTGTCGCTTCCTCTTCCGGCGTGAGGTCTCCCTTGGTGCACCAGGCGGCAAAGGTCTGGGGCGCCGTCTGGATGGGGGCAGACCCCGGCCGGCATGCAATCTCGTGAATCCGGCCTGCGAAAAACAGTGTCGGATCGCCCGGCGTGGCATTGGCGAGGTCAAGGTTCAGCGCCTCTACCAAGGCCGCACAGCCGGGGATATAAATCCGGTCATGGGCCGCATCGCTGCCAATATCCGCCTTGAATTGCAGGTAATGGATCAGCCCCTGCGGCGTGTTCGCGGCAAAGACCGTGATCGGGTAATTCTCCGAGCTTGGACAAAGCAGCGGGTTCTCCGCCGGGGCCGCATCGACAATGCTTTGCTCGGTCGGATCAATGATCTGGCTGGAAGGGATCAGGAACCCCAACGCGGCAATCATCGTTTCTTCGTCGGACTGGCTCTCGCAGCGCACCCGGTATCCCCGCCCCTCGGAAATCACCACCGGGTAATGCAGCCGGTCGCCCAGAATGTCAGTGACCAGCACCACGCTGACCTCTTGTGCCTTCGCGGGAAAGGCCAGCGCCAATGCGGTGAATACGGGTACGAGAAAGCGAAGCATCATGGGTCTAATTCCCTCATTTCATTCGAATATCTGGATGGTTCCCGCGCCGCAGGAGGGCCTGGTATTATCCGCGGTCAGATCGTTACCAGGCAGGGTGAAGATGGCGGCGCTGCCCGCCGTCCAGAAGGTGCCGACACAGGCAAATCCCTGCGCCGTCGATTGCATCAGCTGCGCCTCTGAAGTGCCGCGAAACTGAAGCGCAGCGGATGACCCACTCTGCGCATCAGTGCTGACCAACCGCAGGCGCGTGGCGTCGAGGATCGCGTTGAAAAGCGACGCACCCACCCGCCCGGTCAACGTTACATCGCTCAGGACCAGTTCCGCCCCGGCAGAGGCTGAAATTGCATACCGCGCCGAACCCAGCGTCGTTGGCGCGCCCGGCACCCCGCTGATCGCCAGTCGACTGTCGGCCCCTTGCACCGCGATGGTGCCTGCCTGAACCCGCGTCGCCCGCGCGTAATATTCACCGGAACAGAGCGAAATTCCCCGCTCCGGCGGCAGCCCGGCATCGCCATCGGCCACCATGATCACCCCATCGGTGACCAGAGTGCCGCCATCGACATGCAGCCCGATCGCCTCTTGCGGCACCTCTGCCAGACGCCGCCGCAGGGTCACGTCGCGCAGCGTCAGCCTGAGATCGCCTCGGCTATGGATCATCACCCGGGGTGAGGACAAAAGACAGGGCGACGCCGCGCCGGAGGCGCCTGCGGGAACCGTCAAGATGGCCCGTTCCAGCCCCGGCATGGGGGCGATCTCGACCTCGGCAAACCCCTGTTCGACGTCGATCACAAGCGGCGCGGTTGCTGTCACCGCCTCGGGCAGATACACGACGAGCCGCGTCTTGCCAGCGCAGGGTCCGCTGGCGTCGAACACTTCCGGCACCAGTGGCAGGTCCGGCCCGATCACCCTTGTGCAGGTCGCCGCGCGCGCGGCGTCACAACGCATCGCCGCCGCCTGACCGGCCCCCGACTGTGCCGCCCGGACCATGAATTTCCAATCGCCCTCGCCCGGCACGATACCCAGCGCAGCGGCCACCGCCGAACAGCCTTGCAGCCAGAGCGCCCGCCCGTCGCCAAAACGCAGACCCGACAGGTCCCGCCCCAGAATGTCCAGCGCAGCGGGCGTCTGTTCCACGCCCTCGAAGCTCAGCGCGACGTCGATTCCCGGCACGGCAAAGAAACCGTGCGCGTGGTCGTATCCATCACAATCCAGCGTGCAGATGTCGGCAAAGAGCGCCGATTGCACCGCCTCCAGCGCCTCGAAACCCAAGGGCGACACAATGGCCTCAGCGGGCACCGCAAAGAGCACCTGCAAAGCGGCCTTGGCCGCCTCCAGCCTTGCGCCGCCTTCGAGGAAAATGGGCGCAATCTCGACCCCGTCCAGTCGCCGGATCGGCAGGTATCCCCGCCCCTCGCCCATCGGGGCGCTGGCAACAAAGAGCGTATCGGGCAGCCCCGCCTCGCTCATGAAAAGCTCTGCACTATGCAAGGTCCAGCCCTCTACCCCGCTCGCGGGATCGGTGACCACCGGGCCCTCAGCATCTGCCCCCGGCCCGCAATTGATCGTCAAACGAAGCTCCAGCGGATCAGGCTGGCCAAAGCCTTGAAACCCGGTGCTTTGCGTGCGTTCGCGAATGCGCAAAGCGGTCTTGATCGCCTCGCATTTCGCATCCACCGCGTAGAACCCTGCCTCGTTCGGCGCGGCCAGCAGGTAACGCCCGTTTGCGGCCAGATCGGCCCAGATCGGCATGCTGCCGGGCCATGCGGCCTCGGCCAAAGGTGGCGGATCGCAGGGGATCGGGGGATGTGCGCCCAGTGCCGCGCTGTCCGTCAGATCGACCTGCGTTCGGTCCGAAATGGGCCGGGCATTCGGCATCTCGATCAGCGCTCTCGCTGCGCCTTCGCTCGCGCAACCGGCAAGTTCCACCGCCTGCCCGTCAAAAAGCGCCACGTAAACATCCACATTGTCGTCGGTCACATATCGCGCTAGCGCCGGTTCCTCTGCCCGCGCGGCACCTGCCACAAGGCAGATCAGCGTGATGAGCACCCCGCGCCTCATGGCATCTGGCCCATGCAGGTCAGCGCCGTCGACGGCGACAGGCCCACCGTCAGGAACACATCATCAATCCCCGCAGCGCGGCAGAAATCGGCAACTCCGATCCTCTGCGCGCCGTCAAAGTCCACCTGTAAATCGCCGCTCTTCATCTGGCCCTGCGCATTCAGGCAGAGCGGATTATTGGTCAGCGCGGGCTGGCGGCAGACATGCTGGGTCGCAATCATCCGGCGGCGGCTGGCAAGTTCGCAGAAATACACCCGGCAAAGCTGGCCTATCAGCGCCCGGTGCTCTTCCTCGGACTGCACCACTGCGCGCACATCATCCACCAGTTTGCCCGCCCGAGCCGCAAAATCATCGGTCTCGACGCGGGCCAGTTCCTCGGTCAATTCCACGCCGCGTTCCACGATCTTGGGCAACAGGTTGACGTTGTCGCTGGTCATGAAGAGTCCTTCTTTCCAGCGGTTGAACTCATCAAGGATGGCCGTCGCCCGCAGGATGCTTTCGCGGTAATTCTCGTAGATCGGCGTCATCTTGGCGTCGCGCTCTGTCTCGTAGGCGCTGTGGTAGGCGGTGTATTCCGCGTTCACCGCGGCGGCGCCATCCTTGAGCCCCTGTATCGACGCACCCGCCATTTCGAGCACGCCCTCGGCACGCTCGCGCTTGCGTTGGAACATGGCCGTGATGGGGCTCTCGACGCCGGTGAAATAGGTCTGGACAACGGCATCGGTGGCTTCGTCGACAAAAACGTTCAGCTCGGTTTCTGTGATATTGGTGATCAGCCCGCATTCCGCGTCGAACCCAGGGGCAAGGACGCCGGAATAACACGAAGCCATTTCGCCCAGCCGCGTGTCGAGCGTATTCGGCGCGCCCAGATCCTCGGCATAGTCAAAGAGGGCAAAGTCCCAGCGGATAGCGTTCAACTCGGCCTGGCTCTGCATCCTCGCGGCGCAGAAATTGTCGCGCGCGGTCAGGTCGGCGTTGCCCGAGCCACGAAAAGTCTCGAGGTGGCGTTCTGCAGTCGCGCAATGCCCCAGCCCGGTCAGGAACCCCGCCAATTGCTGATGCACCACCGGCAATCCCTGCACCTGCGCCCGGTTAAGGAGATTGAGGACGCGGTCCAGCTGCTCTGCCGAGCGGGCGGGCTGATGGAACTGGCAGACGCCTTTTTCAAACGCCTCGATCCGCACATCGTCAAACGCAGGGCCCTCGCAATTCGCTGCCCCGATCACGGCACGTTCGATCACGTAGCCGTCGATCGAATTGCGCGCGCCATCCCGAGCCTCTGCAACGGGTGCGGCGATCAGAACGGCCAACGCCGTCAGGGGGGCAATCCGGCTCATGGCGTGCTCGCAAACAGGAAGAGAAGGGTGAAAACCGCGCCTTCAAACGGGCAATCGGAGGGGTTCACGGCCAGCTTGTAGGTCCCGTAAACCGGCGCACCGAGGAACGGCAGGATCGCGTCCTGATCGTTCGGCGGCCCGGGCATGCGCGGGAATTTCCGCGCGGCAAAGCGGTTGAACTGCCAGTAGCTCAGGACCCGGTTCAAATCGGCCTCATTTGCGGCCATGTTGTAGAAGGTGTGCTGCCCGCCCCTGCTCGGCCCGATGATCCGTTCCGGCACCGTCACGGGCGATCCTTCGGCCAGTGGCCGGAACATCGTGCCGGACCCCAGATGACTCAGAGTATAGGTATTCCACTGCGCGCCGGTGCAGGTGTATTGCGCCCCGATCAACACATCGATCAGCGTCATCGTCTTGCGCTCGCGAAACTTATCATCCCAGATGACAAAGAACCCGGCCTCGCGCATCGCGTCGTCACTGCCCGCGAAGGGCGAGATTTCAAAGGTCACTTCCTCGTCGAGCGCCAATTTCTTGACGAAGCCCGATTGAGACGGCACCACCACACGCGCCACCTCGATCGGAATTTCGGTTTCGTCAAAAAACCTCTGTGCCTCGATCTCCGAGACCAGCGCCGTCAATTGCGCCGCATCCTTGACGTAAGTCAGCGGGTAATCCTCGCGCCGACCGGTGATGCCCAGCACCAGTGAATAGCGTTGCCGCATCAGGTGCAGCAGCCGGTTCGCCGTGGTCAGGCTGGTCCGCTTGGCCGAGATGTAATCGGGAATCCCGCGCAAGAGCTCACTCAGTGTCTCTTGGCTCGCGATGAAAAGCTGCCGCCGCTCGTCCGGATCGTCGATCTCGCTGGCAAGGTTGACCATCTCCTCGCGCTGTTCGGCCACCTGAACCAGCATGTTCGCCCGCAACTGCTCGATCTGCGCCTTGAGCTCCTCCCGCTGGCCCACCAGTTCGATGGAGCCCTCAAGCGCGCTCACCAATTGCTCGGTATTGGCCTCTTCTCCGCGAATGCGCGCCTCGACAAAGGCCAGTTCGGAATTGGAAATCGCCAATTGCTGATTGGCCTGTCTTTGCCGCAGCTCGGCAATCACAGAGGTCACCTGCTGGCTCTCCTCGGCCAACCCTTCGACCGTCGCGCGGGTCATCTCGATCCGGTCGATCCGTCCCTGAGCGGCCCCCACCAGCGCGCCCAACTGCATGTTGTCCTCGTTCAACTGCGCCTCGTTCAGCGCCAGCTTTTCCAGTTCCAGTTGCAGGATGGCGATCTCGTTGAAATATCGCGCGATGAGCCCTTCCTGCTGCAAGCGATCGAAATCCAGAAGCGCGTTTTCCTCGGCTTGCAATTCCATCGTCGCCAACATCCGGGTGTGCTGCGCCTTGAGCCTTGCGACCTGTTCATCAATGCCAAGCTGGGAATTGTCGCAATCCACCGCAGCCATCGAGCTCTGCAGCTCAAGCTCCTTGATCGCCTGCAGCCCCTCGGCCCGCTTCCCGGCCAACTGGAAATGCGCCCGATGGAGCGCCAGTGCCTTAACCGCCTTCTCGAAATCAATCCGCTCATTCGCCTCGCGGATATTGGTCAGCTGCGTGGCAAAGGCACGGACCTGACTTTCGGTCTGGATGTTGATCTTGCCGAATGCCAGCGCGGTATTGAGTGTCACGCGCGCCGCTTCCATCACCGCATAGGCGGGCTTGTCCACTTTGATCGTCGTGTAGACGCCGCTTGCCATACCCGCAGCGGCAACCATGGTTTCCGGCACCGCAGCCAGCGCCGCGTAGGTGCCCTGCACCACGGCCAGCCCGGTCTGCAGGCCCAGGATCGTGTTCTGAAAATCACTCGCCCAGCCCGTCACGAAATCAAGCTGCTCGTTCACCTTGTCGCGCTGCTGTTCCAGCCCAACCCGCTGCTTCTCCAACAGCGCCTTTTCCGCGTCATAGATGCCCTTGGCAAAATCCACCTCGGTTTGAGAAAAGCCGTTGCAAGACACGGCGTCCAGCTCGTCCTCAAGACTCAGCCCGCTGTCGATCAGGGTCGAGGCCTCGGCCATCGGCTCAAGCTCGGCCAGCTCCACCGGGTCGCCGATCACGCATTTCAGCATGAAGGCCCGGCCGAGGATCCTTGCATCGTTGAGCTTGGCGCGCAGTCCCGGCTCGCTGTCGGTGCCGCACATCGTTTCTTGATATTGCACGCGCGTGAAAGATGGGCTGACCACGCTGCAGGGTTCCTCGCCCGGCAGAGCGGGGACAAAGGGGCTTGCCAGCGTCTCACCGATGAACGCGAGCTGATTTTCAACGCCGCAAATGTCCTCGCGGATCACACTCCGCCGCAGCGCGTGCACATCCACCTGTGTCAGGTCGATCCGGTCGATCCGTTGTTGTGCGCCCTCGATGGAATTCTGCGCATCGACAATCCTCGTTTCCAGAATCGCCCGCTGCCGCGCCAAGGTCTCCAACTGCGTCCGGTTGCGCGCCAATTGCCGGTCATATTCGCCGATCTGGCTTTCGAGCGACGACACCTGCAGATCAAGGTTCATCCGCGTCATCTCAAAACTCAGCATCCAACGGAGTTCCGCCCGCCGCTCGATCTCGGCTTCCTTGGTAATCGCGATAAGATCGAGCGCCTGACGGTCCTGCAATTGCTGGCGGCGGTTCTCGAATTCCGCGATCTTCGTGGACAACGCGATCTCCAGATTTCTGATCTGTTGGCGTCGGCTGAACGTGTCGAGCTCTGCATCCAGCGCGCTTACCTCTTGCTGCACGTCGCCGGTGAGGATCTGCGCTTCGGTTTCCAATTTGCCGATCTGGTGCGCGAGAAGATTGACTTTTTGCCCCCGTACCACGCGGCGTTCATCGATGGCGCGCGTCGCCTGCCCCTCGGACGCCGCCGACCATTCGCGCACAATGGCCTCCATTCGCGCCTCGACCGCCTCCAGATCGCGTTTTGTCCGGTCGAGCGCCTGTTGCAGTTCCTCGAAGGGGATCGTGGTGAACGCCACCGGGTCGATATTGAGAAAGATCATCCCCCGCCGCAGGCTCTCCATCCTTGCCTGTAACTCGCCTTCGAGGATCGTGAGATCGGCGCGCAGATCATCATAGGTCTGTTCCGCAGGGATGTCGGTCTTGGTCTCGATCAGGGTCCAGAGCGCGAACTCATATTGCGTATGCGCCTTGTGCAGGTTTGGCTGATCCTCAAGCGACGCGCCCGGGATCACCTCCAACGCCTCGCTGACGGCAAAGCCCAGCGATTTGACACGCGCCTCACTCATGGTCTGATACCAGGTGTCGCCCACAGTCATGCGCAGCCTGATCTTGACGCTGCTCAGCCCCACGAGCTGTCGCGTGTAGGTGCGAAACGCGTCCTCTTCCTCGCCACTCCCTTGTTGCCGGGCAAGCAGTTTCAGCCCCCGTTCGACCACCGCAATCCCGTCTTCCGCATGTTGCTGCGCATTCTGCGGCGACAGCAGCGTGCTATCGCGGCTCAGAACGCCTGCGGTGGAGAGAAATGGCAGGTCGGAGGCCAGAAACAGCCGGTAGCGCGCCAGTTGTAGATGACATTCAAAGCCACAGACCTGCGCCAGCCGCCCGCCGGGGTCGGACCCGCAGCTATCAAGATAGGTTTCCAACTCGGGCGCCACGTCTGACATATATTTCAGGTCGCCCCGAAACGTGGCGATCTGCAGCAACGTGACCAGCTCGGCCGCCTGCAACTGCGCCTCTTCCACCGAGACGTCGAGGCATTGCTGCGCCTCTGCCCCCCGGCCCGAAAGGGCGGCCGCAAGAGCCAGGATAAGGATCAAGGAAAAGCGTCGGATCATTGCAATTCCTCCAGCAAATTGGCGCTGATCTGGCCGACATGGCGGGCAAGCTCGGCCATCAACTCTGTCTCAAGGCTTGGGGAGGTGCCCGCTTCCACCACCGCACGCGCGCGGGCGAGGCAGGCGACGTAAGGTCCTTCGATTTCGCTCGACAGGACAAAGGAGTCGCGATTCATATCCAGCGCGTCATAGACCGACCCGAGCCCCCGGCATTCCGCCAGCCCATCATCCGGCAGGAGTTCGGCCATCGCCGCCAGTTCCGTCAGCACCCCGTCCATGAGTGCCACCATCGCCGCCATCTGAGCCTGAGCCGCTTGGTATTCCGACATCTCGCCCGGCTGGTTCAGCGCCGAAAGGTCCACCGCCTCCAGCTCTGAAATGGTCTCTTCGGCCTTCAGCTGATCGTTCTGCACCAAACGGATATTCGCTGCCGCATTGCCGAAAACACGCTCCAATTCGAGGATCTCCGCCGTCAGAATCTCTACGTCCATCGCGTTGACGAGGCTCTGGAATTCCTCCGCCGCCGCGTTGAGCAGCGTCAGGCTGTCCTCCACCTTGGCCCGCGCCTCCAGCGCGATCCGCTCCCTTACGCGCACCTCGATTAGCCGAACGGTCTCGGCCCGTCCCCGCACCGGCTCGAACGCGCAGACCAGATCGGAGAGCGCCGATCCCCCCAGCCGTTCGGCCGCCGCCACCTTCAGCGGCTCCATCACCGCCCAGCCCTCTGCCGGTGTGACCGCTACGCCCGTCTCCAGCGCGCTGTCCTCGAGCGCCGCCATCCGCATAAGCCTTGTGCATTTCTCTGTCAGGTCTGGCGCCGCAAAGTAGAGCCGCGCGGTAATCAGATAGGCCTCGAGCGCCGCCGCCTTCTGCCTCGCAGCCAGCGCCTCGATCATCGCCGACGAGTCCTCTTGGTCCTCGGCGTAATAACCCACCCGCGTCAAGTAGAGCTCTGCCCAGGCCAGCCGCCGCATCAGTGGCCCGGCCTCTTCATCGCTCAAGGGGATCACTGGAAAGGCCAGTCTGGCGCCCTGGCCGTCCGCGCCGGGAGCGGTCTCTCCAACAACCTCGCCAATGATCGGGACGCCGAAATCAACGGCTGGCTCGCGCACCGGCTCGGGCACAGCCGCCGCAGTCTCGAACATCTCGAACGCGCCCGGGTTGGGCGCTTCGCTTCCCAATGTCGCCCGCCAGAACCCGTCGAGCTTGGTGATGCCGTAGGCCCGGTCCAGCACCGCATTCTGCGCTACGACCGGCCCTGAAAGGCTCATCAAAAGCATGATCTGCAACAGCTGTTTCATCGGCAGTACCACACCCGTTCCGTGGCATTGGGCAGCGCGCAATTGCCATTCGCATCCCCCAGTGCCCGCCAATCCAACCGGATCACCGACAGTGCCTCACGTGCTGCATTGGCCGGGCTGTCCGCGCCCAAAACACCCTCAAGCTGTGGGAACGGCCGTGCCGGATCGGTCGGCATCAGCACCCCGATCATGTTGATGTGAAACGCTGATTCCTTAAGGAACCCCTGCGCTTTGCGCACCGTTTCGGTTCTGACCTCGGCATAATCCGCGGGCACGAATCCCCCCAGTGCCACCCGAAAAGCATCCTCGCGGTTCTCGACGCGGCGCAGCCTTGCGCGGCCATCGGCCATGAGCTGATCCAGAACCGCGCTATCGA
>NZ_JAGPVV010000123.1 GCF_018066915.1 Roseovarius sp. | reverse complement strand
CGCCGGGTTCGTGGCGGCGATGAATATCGTTGATACCGCAGCAGGCGCGCAGATGAGTGTGAACGGCAACACAATCCTCGTCGAGGGCATCACCGCCGCGCAACTCACGGTGGACGATTTCACGTTCCTGTAACGGCCGCGATTGTTGCCCGCCCGGCATGGGGCGGGTCACGGCTTTCGCTGACGGCATGTCGCCCTGCCCAACTTGATACATCCTGTCGCAGGCGGTCATGCAGAGCATTTTCGCCTTCTATCTGCGTCTTCTCGACCATTAGTGTTTGTTCTCGAAAGGATATCTTTTCGACTGTGGTCTCTGGCGTGTATCAAGCACGCCTGAACCAGACCGAGAATTGGAATCGGAGAACACTGTCATGCCGGAACTCAGCGGCACAAAATGGGGCTCGCACGAGCCAGGCACGACAGGCGGCGTCGTGACCTGGAGCATCGCGCCGAGTGGTCAGGATATTTATTGGTTTACCGATGAAGAGCCCGGCACCAGCTTTTCGGTCGATCCCGCTACGGTCTATACCTTCGATTTCGAGGCTTCGCTGCGCATGGCCTTTGCCGCGTGGTCGCAATACGGCAATGTCGAATTTGTTCAGGTTGCGGACCCCGGAGGCGCCGCCGGAGACCAGATAGATCCCGATATCCGCATCTTCTTTGCCCCAATTCCGGGCAATACGCTTGGCTTTGGGTTCTTTCCCTCGCCGCTTGAGGTGCCGATTGCCGGGGATATCCTTCTGGATGTGGACCGGTCGCTCAATTTCGATGTGCCGCTCTTCGAAGGGCTGGCGATCCATGAAATTGGCCACGCGCTCGGGCTCGAGCATATCGAGACCGTCGATGCGATCATGAATTCGATCCTGACGCAGCCCGATATTCTGGCCGATGACATCGCGGGTATCCGCGAGATTTATGGCAGGCAGGATGGGGCTGTGGCGGTCTATACCATGCCCACGGGCCTCGAGAACCTGACCCTCCTGCACAATCCCGAAGAGTTGACGGTTCTGGGCAATAGCCTTGGAAATCGCATCGACGGGACAAGCGCGGATGAGATATTCAACGGGCTGACCGGCAATGACACCCTTGACGGTCGAGAAGGGGATGACCTCTTGATCGGCGGTGCCGGGATCGACTGGGCCGTTCTGGGTGCCGTCACGCGCGCCGGGGCCGCGTTTAGTGTCGTGGCAGAGGGGCTTCAGGTGGTCTCGCTCCTCGGCACGGATACGCTGATCGACGTGGAGTGGATTCAGTTTCTGGATGAGGTCGTCAGCGTTGCCGAGGTGATCGCGGACATCAGTGGCCCTGTCGGCGTGGAACTGATCGGAGGTGGACTTCCGGACAGGCTGACGGGCACCGATGACAATGACACCCTGATCGGCGATGCCGGGGACGATGTGCTTGCGGGCGGCCTAGGGGACGACCTGCTCAATGGCGGCGACGGCGACGACCGGATGTCTGCCTCGGACGGCAACGACATTGTTTTGGGCGGCCTTGGCCATGACAATATCGGCGGCGGGCTGGGGAATGACACCATCGACGGTGGCGATGGGGATGACACCATCGGCGGCGGCTTTGGCTCGGATAGCATCACCGGCGGCGCGGGCAATGACGTAGTGGCGGGTGGGGCTGACAATGACACGCTGTCCGGGGGCGATGGCAACGACAGCATGTCGGGCAGCTTTGGCAACGACCGGATCGACGCGGGCGATGGTGCGGACGACATCGGCGGCGGCACGGGGCGCGACACGATTGACGCAGGCGCCGGCAATGACCGGGTGGGTGGCGGCGAAGGGGATGACAGCATCTTTGGCGGTGCCGGCAACGATTTCCTTGCCGGTGGCGGGCGCAACGACGTGATCGACGGCGGCATCGGCAATGACACGATCAACGGCGGGTCCGGCAGCGACCTGATCACCGGCGGCGCGGGGGCCGATCAATTCGTGTTCAGCACCTTCGTCGATGGCGATGCCGATGTGATCACCGATTTCGAGGATGGGCTGGACCGCTTCCTGATCCGGCGGATTGATCCGGATACGGGCGAGGTGAACATCACCAATGGCAACAACGGTCTGGCCGGGTTCGTGGCGGCGATGAACATCACCGATACCGCAGCGGGTGCGCAAATGAGCGTGGGCGGCAACACCATCCTTGTCGAGGGAATTGCCGCCGCGCTGCTCACGGTGGATGATTTCACCTTTATCTGAGTGGTGATCCGACATCGGGCATTGCCGATTTTCCTCTAACTTTCGGTAAACGCCGCAAGGCTGCCATGATCTGTTAAGCGCATGGCAGCCTTGGTTTGCCACCTTCTGTCTCGCGTGGGGACGCGGGAAGTGGGTGGATGAACATGGCGGTCAGGGTGACGCATGTCGGGACGAGTCGCGCGGCGAATTTCGAGGTCGCGCGCGCGGTGGTGGCGATCACGCCGCTGCCGGACGGGGGCTTTCTCGTTGCCGATTTCGCCGCCGGTCAGAGCCGGGTGGTGCGTGCCTCCGCAACCGGCCCGTTGCTCGAGGCCCTTTGGTTTCACGAAGCGCTGCCGCGCATGCCCCTTGCGGTTGGGGATACCCAAGGGGCCGTGCCACCTGCACTCTTGCGCGATCTGTTCGCGGCATGGGATGCCGGGCTGCGCAGCGGCGTGCCGGGGTTTCTGGGGCAGGGTGCGGTGCAGACGCAGGGTGCTACCCTGCTTGCCGCGCGGTTCGAGGGGCGCGATATCCTGATTGCCGCCGCCGTTGATGGTCAGGGTCTCTCGAGCTTTGTTCTTGGCCCGGATCAGAGCGTGCAGGCCGGCATCACGGTGCCGGATAGCGACACGCTCTATCTGCGCACCATCTCGGACCTTGCCCTGATCGAGATCGCCGGTGAGGTGCTCGTCTTTGCCGCCTCTGCGCAAGAGCAAGGTCTCACGGCTCTGCGCCTTACGGAAGCGGGTGGGCTTGTGCCTGTGGCCAACCTTGGACAGGATGACAGCCTGCCGGTGCAGACAATCACGGCGCTTGCCCCCGCAGAGATTGCCGGGCACCCCTTTCTGATCCTCGCGGCCGCCGACAGTTCCAGCCTGACCGTGCTTCGCGTCGGTGCCGGGGGCGTGCTTGACGTTGCGGATCATGTCATCGACGGGCTTGCGACCCGGTTCGCCGGGGTCACACATCTCGAGGTGGTGACAGTGGAGGGGCATGTTTTTGTGCTGGTCGCGGGGCGGGATGCCGGGCTTAGCCTCTTGCGCCTGACCGCCGAGGGGCGGCTCTTGCATCTCGACACGCTGGCGGATGCGGCGGCCTTTGCCCTCAACGGTGTCTCGGGCCTTGCAGCGCAGGCGCGGGCGGGCGGGATCGACATTCTGGTGACGGCTTCGGGCGAGGCGGGGCTGAGCCTCTTTCGCGTCGATTTGGACTCGTTGGGCGTGGCCCTTCACGGCAATGACCCGCGGATCGAAGGCGGCGCGCGCGATGATTTCTTGTCGCGCGGCAACAGCGCCGGGGTGCTCGATGGTGGCGATGGCGACGACACGCTCAGCGATGGGTCTGGTGCCGATACGCTGATCGGTGGTGCGGGGGCGGATATATTCGTCCTGCGGGCGGATGGGCAGCGCGATGTGATTGCCGATTTCACCTTGGGCGAGGATCGGCTTGACCTCTCGCTCTGGCCGATGCTGCGCAACATCGGGCAGTTGGGTTTTACCCCGACCCGTTTGGGGGCCGTGCTGCGCTTTGGGGCCGAAGAGTTGGACCTGCGCAACGCATCGGGCGGGGCCTTTGCCGTCACGGACCTGCCCGGTCTGCTCTTGCCGTTGCTGTCGCATTTCGACGTGACCTTGGGGCCGGTGCAGGTGGCCCCCCCTCCGCTGAGCCTGCCGCCGCCTCCCCCTCCGCCACCGCTTCCCGCTGTCGCCCCGGCATTGCTGGTGGGGGGCGCGGGCGATGACCTGCTCGCGGGCGGACCCGAGGCCGACACGCTTGCGGGCAATGCGGGCGATGACACTCTGCGTGGCAATGCGGGCAACGACCGTCTGGCCGGGGGCGACGGGAATGACCTGATCGACGGGGGCTTGGGCGATGACAATATCGGGGGTGGTCTGGGGGCGGATCGGCTCGACGGGCAGGCAGGGAATGACACGATGGGGGGCGGCGCTGGCGATGACACCCTCTTTGGCGGCGACGGTGCAGATATTCTGAGCGGCGGGCCGGGCCTTGACCTGCTCGACGGCGGGGCGGGCAATGACCGGCTCGCGGGCAGTTTCGACCATGACACGGTGCGCGGCGGCAGTGGCGATGACCGCATCGGCGGCGGTCCGGGGCGCGACCTGCTCGACGGGGGCGACGGCAATGATGAGATTGGCGGAGGCGAGGCCGACGATACCGTGCTGGGCGGTGCCGGGAATGATTTTCTGGCGGGTGGCGGGCGCAATGACCTGCTGGATGGGGGCCCCGGCAATGATACGCTCAACGGGGGGGCAGGCCATGACCGGCTGATCGGCAGAGAGGGGGCCGATGTCTTTGTCTTCAACGACTTCACCGCCGGTGAGCGTGACGTGATCGTTGATTTTCAGATCGGAGAGGACCGCATACGCTTGGCCGGAATCGAGGGGCAGGGCCTGACCGGGCGCTTTCTCGCGCTCGACATTCAGGATACCGACGCGGGCACGCTCTTGCGCCATGCGGGCCATGAAATCCTGCTCGATGATGTGATGGCGGCCAGCCTCTCTCGGGACGATTTCATCTTCCTGTGAGGCGCCCCAAGGCAGGAAAGGTCCGGTTCAATACACCCGTCCATCCAGTGCCATGAAACCCCTCACGTGGATCAAGCGGATAGCCGAGCGTCTTGAAATCAATGTCGTAAATGCTCTGGATCGTGGCCAGTGTTTCGGGCGAGATGAAGTTGTCATAGTTGAAATTCATCTCGCTCAACCGACGCGCCGACAGGTTGCCAAGATAGCCCTCGACCGGGGTTTCCGGCAGGCGGGTGCGGTTGAGCACGCGCGGCGTATGCCGCAACCCCAGCTTGCGCGCGACCCGCGACAGTTCCACATCCAGCCGCTCGACGTGAACCACGTAATCGTAATGGATGCCCACCTCCTTGTAAAAGGCGGGCACCTGCGTTTCCCAATGCCCGTTGATCAGGTTCTCGGGGCGCGGGCGACTGGCATGCAGATGCGCGATCGTGTCCAGAAACGCCTCGAACGACATGCTGTTGTCGTTGGCATCCGCCCCGGTGCGCGCGCAATAGAGATCGTGAAGCTCCTGCGCAAAGGGTTCCAGATCCGCACGGCTTTGCAGCGGTTTGCCGCGATAGATGCAGAACTTGTTGAAATAGGCGCTGATGACCCGCGTCACCGGATGCCGGACCAGAATGACCGAGCGATAGTTGCGCGTCACAAGCGCCTCGGCGCAGCCGCGAAAGGGCGCGCTACTGGTGTGAAAATACTGCTTTCTGGCGGGGCGTGACGGCATGTTGTCGGCGAGAAAGTTGAACAGCGTGGTGCAGGCCGCCTTTTGCGACCAAAAGAACACCGTCCTGCTGTCATCGTGAATATAGCCGCGCCAGCCCATGCGCTCTGCCTTTGGCCCAGGTTCATCCCCCATTGCTTAATGCGCCGGGCCCGCCTTGGCAACGCGCGGGTGTGGTTTTGCGCCTTGTCTGGCGCGGCATGGGTGACTAGGGTGCGACCGACCTGATGGAGGGCATTCGATCAACATGGCCAAGCGCCTTTTTCTGCATGTCGGAATGCCGAAATGTGCGACCACGTCGATTCAGGCCTATCTCGCGTCTCAGGCAGAGGCATTGGCCCGGCGTGGGTTCAATTACACCTTTGCCCCCGGAGAGCGTATTCCCGATCAAGGAAACGCCACGCATCTGGCCAATGCTCTGATCACGGGGGACACCGCGCGGGCGTGGCCGCTGCTTGATCACTTCCTGCGCTCCGATGGCAATGTGATCCTGAGCTCCGAATATCTCTTTGGTGTCTCGCGCGGGGCTATCGCGCAAGAGTTGGTCGCGCGCATCCGTCAGGCCGGTTTTGACGTGGGCGTGATCTGTTACTTTCGCCGTCAGGATCTGTGGATCGAATCCGATTACAAACAGCATGTCAAAAGCGGTGCCGATTGGCGCCGGGGAATCGTGGCGCTGCTTGACGAGCGCGTCGAGAAACAGGTTCTGAACTATAACGCAATGCTGCTGAACTGGGCCCGGATCGTGGGGCATGACAATGTCCTCGCGGTGCCCTTGCGACCTGAACAGGGGCCAGATCATGCCGTGCGCCGGTTTCTTGAGGCGCTTGATCTCGCGGATATGCTGCCCGATGGCTCTGCCTCGCCGAAACATCACAACGTCAGCCCGCCGACCGGCCTGATAGAGCCTGCGCGCTATCTCAAGCGCGCGATGCTGGACCGGGGGCTGTCGATGCCGCTCGTTCAGCAAGAGGTGGATCGCTTCTTCGAGGTTGCCCCCCGGCTGGTCCGGGTGCCGCAACGTCGATTTCTGCTCACCCATATCCGGCGGCAGCGCCTGTTGCAGAACTGCGAAAACTCGAACGCGGCGCTTGCGCGCAATTTTCTGGGTGGCGTTCCGGCCTTTGACATGGTGCCAGACTTTGACGAACTCAGCGAAATCCCGTTGGGGGCAGAGGCGGCGGGCATTCTCGCGGCTTATCACGTAGATGGCCAGAACGGTCTGCGCAGGCGCAGTCACCTTCTGCGCGGTCTGGACCTGCTCAAACGCTCTGTCGCGGGGCGGCGCATCAAAAGTTGATGATGTCCCGGTGATACCGGCGCAGCAGCAACAGCCCGAGCGCGAGCGTTATACCCGAGACCGCCATCACAAAGATCGAAGACACGTAAGTGGCGTCATAGGTGCTGTAGATGCCCTTGCGCACCAGCCCGATGGGATGGATGAGCGGGTTCCACCACATCCAGTCCCGATAGGGCAGCGGCACGGTATCAAAGAGAAAGATCACGCCGGACACCAGCAACAAGGGTCGGTTCAAAACCGCCCATGCCCGCTCCCAGATCGGAAAGACCGACAGCAAAAAGCAGTTGATCGTGCCCACCCCGGCCCCAAGGGCAAAGGTAAGCGTGTAGCCCCAGGCGATGGCCCCCATGTCGACGATGACATTGAGATCATAGACAATGATGATCAGCGGCAGCAGAACCACCGCGATCATGATGCTGGTCATGGCGTTCAGGATGAACCGCGCAATCAGCGCATCGGTGTAGGTGACGCCCGGATAGAACAACAACTGCTTGGAAAAACGCAGCGATACCGACATCTTGTTGCTGATGTCCATATAGGCCATGAACGGCAAGATGCCCGTTGCAAAGAACAGTGGAAAGTTGGTGCCAAGGCTCGGGCTTCTGAAACCCAGAGAAAAGATGAAGGTCAGCAGAAATATGCCCGCCACCGGTTCGAGAATGGCCCAGAGATACCCCAGCGCCGAGCGCCCATAGGTCGCAGACATTTCGCGCAGCATAAGCGCGATCACGGTCTGCACAGTGCCGGTGCGTTTGCGCGGCAGGGCCGGGGGAAAGGCTACATTTGTCATCTTGATGGATGGTGTATCACCCTGTCCTTTGATAGAAAATCCCCATCCGTCACGTATGGCCGGACAACAACAGATCAAAGAGCACGATTTGAACCAGATCAACTCTCCCGCGGAACAAGGGACCAAGCCCCCCGAGAAGGGCGCCGCGCCCGAGACGAGGCCCGGCCCCAACGTTGTTCAGGCCCCCTCTGCCAAGACATCCTTTCCCCCGCCTGCGAGACCTGCGGGTATGCGTCGGCGGCATGTGGTCCTGGCGATCAGTTTTGCACTCTGGGTCGTCCTGCCTGTGGTGCTGTCGGGCCTCTATCTCTACACCATCGCGCGCGACCAATACGCGAGCCATGTCGGCTTTTCAGTGCGCACCGAGGAAATCGGTTCTGCCATCGAGCTCTTGGGGGGCATCACCGAATTGTCGGGGTCCAGTTCCTCGGATACCGATATTCTCTACGAGTTCATCCAGAGCCCGCAGATCGTGCGCGCGGTGCACGAACAGCTTGACATGGCGCGGATCTATCAGCGGCCCGGCGATCCGGTGTTCACCCTCGGAGAAGATACAAGGATCGAGGCGCTGCTGTCCTATTGGGATCGGATGGTCAAGATTTTCTATGATCGCAGCAGTGGTCTGGTCGAAATCCGCGTGCTCGCCTTTGAGCCTCAGGATGCAAGGGCCGTTGCCGAGGTGGTGTTCACCGAGAGCAGCAACATGATCAACCAGCTATCGGCCATCGCCCGCGCCGATGCCATGCGCTACGCCGAGGAAGAGTTGGCGCGCGCCGAGGATCGGCTCAAGATATCGAACAGGTCGCTGACCAGTTTCCGCAACCGGACCCAGATCGTCGATCCGTCCGCCGATGTGCAGGGCCAGATGGGCCTCTTGAACTCGCTCAACGCGCAGATGGCCGAGGCGCAGATCGAGCTGGAGCTGTTGCTCGACAATGCCAACCAAAGCGATCCGCGCGTCAATCAGGCCAACCGCAAGATTGCGGCAATCCAGAAACTGATCGACGAAGAGCGATCGGCATTCGGCGGTGCATCAGGTTTGTCGGGTGTCACGCAATATTCCGAATTGATCGAAGAGTATCAGGCCCTCGAACTCGAGCGCCAATTCGCTGAAAAGAGCTATCTTTCGGCCCTTGCCGCCCGTGATGTCGCCATGGCCGAGGCGCAGCGGCAATCGCGCTATCTCGCCACCCATATTTCGCCGACCCTGGCCGAAACAGCCGAGTATCCCCGCCGCGTGTTGCTGATGCTGATGATCTCGGGATTCCTGCTTTTGTCTTGGTCGATCATGGTGATGATCTACTATTCCCTGCGCGACAGGCGCTGAGCGGGCAAGGCCGATGATCGAGATACGCAACCTGTGCAAGACCTTCGTGCTCAACGGGCGGCGCAAGGTAGTGGCAGACAATATTTCGGCGGTGTTCCCGGATCGCACGGCCGTGGCCATTCTCGGGCGTAACGGCGCGGGTAAATCGAGCCTGCTCAAGATGCTGTCGGGCTCTATGGACCCTGACAGCGGCGAGGTGATCAGCACCGGCACGATTTCCTGGCCGGTGGGCTTTGCCGGCAGCTTCCATCCCGAGATGACCGGCCTTCAGAATGTCCGCTTCATCGCGCGGGTCTATGGTGTCGACACCGCAGAGCTTGCGGATTTCGTCGCGGATTTCGCCGAACTCGGACAGCATTTCAACTTGCCGGTGCGCACCTATTCCTCGGGGATGCGATCACGCCTCGCCTTTGGCGTGTCGATGGGTATTCATTTCGACACCTATCTGGTGGACGAGGTGACAGCGGTCGGCGATGCCGCATTCCGTGAGAAATCCGAGAGGCTGTTTACCGAACGGGTCAAGCGCAGCGGGGCGATCATGGTCACGCATGCTCTGCCGCAGGTCAAACGCCTCTGCTCCCAAGCCTGCGTGCTCGAGGATGGGGCCCTCAGTTTTTATGAGGATGTCGACGAGGCCATCGCGCATCATCAGGCCCTGATGAAAACCACCGTGGTAGATTCGGACTGACGCGCCGCCTCCTGCGCGTCAGGCGTCGCCGCAAACAGGGGCCCGGTTGTCAAATCCGAACTGCGCCAGCAACGCCTCGTTGTGCGGGCGGAATTGCTCTTCCAGCCATGCGATCCGTTCCGGGCTGCGCCCCATGTCCGGCTCTTG
>NZ_JAGPVV010000112.1 GCF_018066915.1 Roseovarius sp. | reverse complement strand
TGCCGGTCGACACGAGCGGTATTCCCAACGATCACCTGAGTTACGCGATCACATGGTTTTCGCTGGCCGCGATATGGGCCTCGATGACCGGGGTTTTCATCTGGCGCATGCGGCAGGCAGAGAGAGGCAAGACGTGAAATACATCTCGACACGGGGCCGCGCGCCCACACTGAGTTTTGAAGAGGCGATGCTGACGGGGTTGGCGCGCGATGGCGGGCTCTATCTGCCCGAAAGCATCCCGCAGATGAGCCATGCGGACATGCGCGCGCTCGAAGGGGTGAGCTATGAGGAGGCCGCGTTCCGGGTGATGCGGCCCTTCATCGGCGATGCCTTTACCGACGAGGAGTTTCGCGGGATCATCGCGCGGGCCTATGCGGGCTTTGGCCATGCGGCGCGGGCGCCGTTGAAGCAGTTGGCTGCTGGGCATTTCCTGCTCGAGTTGTTCCACGGGCCGACGCTGGCGTTCAAGGATTTCGCCATGCAGCTTATCGGGCAGATGTTCGAGTTCTCGCTCAAGCGCTCTGGTAGCCGTGTGAGCATCGTCGGGGCGACCTCCGGCGATACCGGCTCTGCGGCGATCGAGGCGTTTCGGGGCTTGGATGCGGTGGATGTGTTCATCCTCTATCCCCATGGGCGCGTCAGCGAGGTGCAGCGCCGGCAGATGACGACGCCGGTCGAGGGCAACGTGCATGCGCTGGCGATTGACGGGCATTTCGACGATGCGCAGGCGCGCGTCAAGGACATGTTCAACGATTTCGAGTTCCGCGATGGCGTGCGGCTGGCGGGTGTGAACAGCATCAACTGGGCGCGGGTTCTGGCGCAGGTGGTGTATTATTTCACCTCTGCCGTGAGCCTCGGCGCGCCGGACCGCAAGGTCAGTTTCACTGTGCCCACGGGCAATTTCGGCGACGTGTTCGCGGGCTATATCGCCAAGCGGATGGGCCTGCCGATCGACCGGCTGGTGGTGGCGACCAATCAGAACGATATTCTGCACCGGTGTCTGAGCACCGGGGACTATCGGCCCGATGGCGTGGCACCCTCGATCAGCCCCTCGATGGATATTCAGGTGAGTTCCAACTTTGAACGCGCGCTTTTCTATGCCTATGGGCAGGATGGCGGCGCTGTGGCGCAGGTGATGGACGAGTTGAAGGCAGGCGGGTTCACGGTGAGCCAAGGCGCGCTGGAGGCGCTGCGAGAGACCTTCGATAGCGGGCGCTGTGACGAGGATCAGACCCGCGCCGCGATCCGGAATACATGGGCCGCGAGCGGTGAATTGCTCTGTCCGCATAGTGCTGTGGGCGTGCATGTGGCCGAGGCGCAGCGTAGCCCCGGCGTCCCGATGATCACGCTGGCCACGGCGCACCCTGCGAAATTCCCGGCGGCGGTCGAGGAGGCGAGCGGGATTCACCCCCCCTTGCCCGAGCGTATGGCGGACCTGTATGAGCGGGACGAACGTGTGACGCGGGTTGCCAATGACCTGAGCGCCATTGAAACATTGATCAAGGAACGGATCGCCAATTGAGTGTCCAACTGACCACCCTGCCCAACGGGTTTCGCATCGTCTCGGAACATATGCCCGGCCTGCAATCGGCGGCCATCGGCGTCTGGGTGCTCGCCGGGGCGCGCCATGAAGAGGCCAGCCAGAATGGCATCGCGCATTTTCTGGAGCATATGGCCTTTAAAGGGACCAAGCGACGCTCGGCCTTGCAGATCGCCGAGGCAATCGAGGATGTGGGCGGCTATATCAACGCCTATACCAGCCGCGAAGTGACGGCCTATTACGTGCGCGTCCTCAAGGAAGATGTGCCGCTGGCCTTGGACGTGGTGGCGGATATCCTGCGCAATCCCGTGTTCGATCCGCGCGAGATCGAGGTGGAGCGCGGCGTGATCCTGCAAGAGATCGGGCAGGCGGCGGACACGCCGGATGATATCATTTTCGACTGGTTGCAGGAAAAGGCCTATCCCGATCACCCGCTTGGGCGCACCATTCTGGGGGCGGAAGAGCGGGTGCGCGGCTTTGCCAAGCCCGATCTGGAGCGGTTCGTGGATCAGTATTACCGGCCCGGTCAGATGGTTCTGTCGGCGGCAGGAGCGGTTGATCATGATGCACTCGTGCGCATGGCCGAAGGCATGTTCGGTGACATGATCCCGAGCAATGTGATCGAGCCGCCGGTCGCGCGATTTGCGGGGGGCGAAACCCGGCATATCAAAGATTTGGAGCAGGCGCATTTCGCGCTGGCCTTTGAAAGCCCGGATTATGCGCATCCCGATATCTACACGGCGCAAATTTATGCCTCGGCCCTTGGCGGGTCGATGTCCTCGCGGCTGTTTCAGGAGATCCGCGAGCGGCGGGGCCTCTGCTATTCCATCTATGCGCAGGCCGGGGCCTATTCCGACACCGGCATGATGACGATCTATGCCGGCACCTCGGGCGAGCAATTGGGCGATCTGGCGGGGATCACCATCGACGAGATGAAGCGCGCCGCCGAAGACATGAGCCCCGCCGAGGTGGAGCGAGCGCGGGCGCAGATGAAGGCAGGCTTGCTGATGGGGCTGGAAAGCCCGAGCAACCGGGCGGAACGTCTGGCGCGGATGCTGCAGATTTGGGGGCGGGTGCCGGACCTGCCCGAGGTTGTGGAACGCATTGACGCGGTGACGCTCGAGGATGTGCGGCGGCTTGCCGAGAGCACGGTGGCGCAGGCCCCCGCGGCGCTGGCGCTCTATGGTCCGGTGGAGCAGGCCCCGACGCTGGCCGCTCTTGATGCGAGGCGCGCCGCCTGATGATGCTCTTGCCGCGCCGCAAGCTCAGGATCGAGACAGAGCGTCTCAGCCTGCGGCAGCCGGTGATCGGCGATTATCGCGACTGGAGCAATTTGCGGGCGGATAGCGCGGATTTCCTCACGCCGTGGGAGCCGCTCTGGGCGGTGGATCATTTGGCGCGCAAGGGGTTTTCAAACCGGGTCTGGTGGGCGCAACGCTCGATTTCAAATGGCAGCGCGATGCCGCTCTTTCTGGTCCGGCGCGCGGATCAGGCGCTATTGGGGGCGATCACGCTGGACAATATCCGGCGCGGACCGGCGCAGGCGGGCACCTTGGGCTATTGGATTGGTCAACCCTATGCGCGCCAAGGCTATATGCGCGAGGCGATTGCCGGGGTGGTGCATCACGCCTTTGACCGGCTGGACCTGAGCCGGATCGAGGCGGCCTGCCTGCCGGAAAATCAGGCGTCGCGGGCGCTGCTTGAGAAGTGCGGCTTCAAATATGAGGGCGTTGCGCAGAGCTATTTGCAGATCAACGGGCGGTGGCGGACGCATGTTCTCTATGCGCAGTTGCGGGCAGATCGGCGCGGGCGCACGGATGTGGGCTGAGCCCGCAGACTATTCTCGGAACGCCTTGGCCAGATAATCGGTAAAGGGTTTGACCAAATAGGCCAGCGGCGTGCGGTCGGCGGTGCGAATGAACGCCTCGACCGGCATGCCGGGGATGAGGGTGCTGCCCTCGGGCAAGCGGGCCTGTTCGCCCTCGCTCAGCACGATCTCGGCGCGATAATAGCTGGCGCGCGTGGCTTCATCCTCGAACGCATCGGCAGAGATTTGCGTCACCTGGCCAAAGAGTTCCGGGGTGGTGCGTTGGTCGAGCGCGGAGAAGCGCAGGGTCACATCCTGTCCGACAAAGAGTTTGTCGACATGGATGCTGTCCACACGGGCGTTGATCACGAGCGGGCGGTCCTGTGGCACGATGAAGAGCACCGGATCAGCCGGGCGGATCACCGAGCGCAGGGCAAAGACCTGCAGGTTATAGACCACGCCCGAGACAGGTGCGGGAATGTCGAGCCGCCCCATCTGTTCGATCAGGGCGCGGCGCTGTTCGCGCAATTCAAGCTCGCGGAATTGCAGATCGCGCAGGGTGGTGATCGCCTCTTCGCGCCGGTCTGTCCCGAGCTTGAGGATAGAGATTTCGATTTCGGTGATGCGGCCTTCGGCCTCGGCCTTTTGGGCGGCGAGATCGCCCATGGTGCCGCTGAGGCGCGCCTGTTCGCGTTGCAGCCCAAGAACGCGGGTCGCCTGTGCGAGACCACGATCCAGAAGGGACTGTTGATCGGTCAGTTCCATCTCGATCAGTTCGAGTTGACGGGCGAGCGCCACTTGCTGGGCCTCGATGCCGTCGATCTGGTTGGAAATCTGGCCGCGCCGCTTGTCGAGTTGGTCAATCTCGGCGGCGACGGTCTGTTCGCGCGCCTCGAACAGGGTCTTTTGCCCGGTCATGAGATCGGCGGCGTCACTGTTCTGGGCAGAGATTTCGATCAGCAGCGGGTCGAATTTCAGAGTATCGCGCCCGTCACGCTCGGCTTCCAGTCGGCCCCGGCGCGCCATGAGTTCGGCCAATTGATTCTCGATGATCGAGAGTTCGGATTGCAGGTCGGTGGGATCGAGCCGAATGAGAACCTGACCGATGCTGACCTTGTCGCCTTCCTTGACCTCGATGGCAGAGACCACGCCGCCGTCAGGGTGCTGGACGACCTGCCGGTTTTGATCCACCTCGATGCGCCCCGGCGCGATGATCGCCCCGGAAATCTGGGTAAAGGTTGCCCAAGTGCCAAAGCCGCCCACGAGCAGAACAAGGCCGATCAGACCGATGATCAGCGGCTTGCGCGCCGACCATGCAGCATCGTTCGGGGTGCTCATCGCACACCTCCGGGGCCGGTTGCATTCGAGAGTTGCTGATGGTTCTGGAGCACGTCCTTGAGCACCTTTTCACGTGGGCCAAAGGCGCGCATGACGCCCGCCTCGAGCATCAGAAGCATGTCGCATTCCTTGATCGCCGCGGGGCGGTGGGCGACGACGATGACCGCCTTGCCCTCGGCCTTGAAGCTGCGGATCGCGAGATTGACCGCCTCGCTTCCCTCGTTGTCGAGATTGGAATTGGGTTCATCCAGCACGAGGATCATGGGGTCGCCATACATGGCGCGGGCCAGACCGATGCGCTGCATCTGCCCGCCCGAGAGCCGCCCGCCACTGGCGGTGACGCGGGTGTCATAGCCGTTGGGGAGCTTGAGGATCATCTCATGGGCGTCGGCCTTGCGCGCGGCCTCGACGATCTTGGCGGGGTCGGGTTGGGGGGCAAGACGGGCGATGTTCTCGGCGATGGTGCCGTCAAAGAGCTGCACGCGCTGCGGCAGGTAGCCAATCAATTCGCCCAGCACCGAGGGTGCGTATTGGTCGAGTGTCGCGCCATCGAGCCGGATCTTGCCGCCTGCGGGTCGCCAGACGCCGGTGATGGCGCGCGCGAGGGTGGATTTGCCAGCCCCCGAGGGGCCGATCACGCCCACGGCCTGCCCCGGTTCGATCTTGAAGTTCAGGGTTTTCAGCACGGCCTGGCTCTCGCCCGGCGGAACCATGGTAAGCTGTTGCACTTCGAGCCGCGCCTTGGGGCGGGGCAGGGGCGTGCGCGGCTGTTCGGGCGGGACTGAGCCCAGCAGTTCCGAGAGGCTGTCCCAGCCTTTGGTCGCGCGTTGCACCAGTGCCCATTGGCCGATGGCCTGCTCGATGGGGGCAAGGGCGCGGCCCATCAGGATCGAGCCTGCGATCATCGCGCCGGGCGTCAATTCCCCACGCAGCACGAGCCATGCGCCAAGGCCCAGCATCGCCGATTGCAGGAGGAGGCGCAGCGTCTTGGTGGTGGTGGTAAAGGTGCCACCCAAATCGGCGGCCTCGATTGCAGTCGAGAGGGCGCGCCCCCGCATGGCCTGCCAGCGATCAAAGGCCGCGTCCCGCATGCCCATGGCCTGAATCATCTCGGACTCGGTGCGCAATTGCTCGGAAATCGCTTCGGCCTGCACGCTGGCGTTATTGGCTTGACCGGTGGGGCGGCGGGTCACGACCTGATTGACCAAGGTCACGACGACCAGAACCGCGCCGCCTGCAAGAGCGAGGATGCCGAGCCAGGGGTGAAACACCCAGATTGCCGCCAGAAAGAACGGTGCCCATGGCATGTCGAATATGGCGAGGAGCACGGGCGAGGTCATCAACCGCTGGATCGCTTCGAGGTCACGCAGGCCAGTGGCGGTGTTGGCATCGGGTTGCACCGCCGATTTGCGAATCACCGCGTCAAATACCCGCCGATCAAGCCGCGCCTGAAAGCGCGCGCCGACCCGGCCCATAATCCGACCACGGGCATAATCCAGAAGCCCCATCATCGCGTAGAGAAAGAGCACCAGCACCGAGAGCGCGATCAGCGTTTCAATCGAACGGCTGCTGAGGACGCGGTCATAGACCTGCAACATGTAGATCGGGCCAGTCAGCATCAGCAGATTGGCGAAAAAGCTAAAGACGCCGACAAACCAGTAGAGACTGCGGCTTTCGCGTCGGGCGGCACGCAATTCCTGCCTGCCCGCTTCCAGTTTCATCTTGTCCAAACGCGTGTTCCGTCTTTATTGTTCAAGTCTTTAAGGCATCCGAAGCAATTCTGCCTTCCCTTACAGCCAATGTCACCATTCTGCCACAGCATTGTGAACATGGGGCGTAGGATGATGGGTTTGTTCGGGCTATAGTTTATGTAAGGCTGAGACTCGTTTAATGACGGATACCCCATTGCTAAGCTTATCTTTCCCTGTGCCCGCCGGAGCCGTGCTGCGCCTGATCGCCCTGTCGGGAGTGGTCGCTTTGAGCGCCTGCGCGAAGCCCAGCCCGTCCGAGGCCACGCGCGACGTATTCGATCCATACGAATCGCAGAACCGTGATGTGCATGACTTCAACCGAGGCTTTGACCGCGCGCTCGTGCGGCCGGTCGCCAAGGGCTATAGCGCCGCGATCCCCGACGATATCGAAACGGTGATCGGGCGTTTCGCGACCAACCTGTCATTGCCCAGCGACATCGTGAACAATGTCCTGCAATTGAACATGCGCGGTGCCATTCACGATACCGCGCGGCTGGTGGTGAATACCACCTTTGGCCTAGGCGGCCTGTTCGATCCGGCGAGCGAGATGGGGATGCCTGCGGGCACCAACACCGATTTCGGCGAAACTTTGCACGTCTGGGGTGCGCGCGAAGGCGCCTATGTGGAACTGCCGGTCTTGGGGCCATCGACCGAGCGGGATACCTGGGGCATTGCCGTTGATCTCTTTACCAACCCCTTGAGTTATATCGTCGAATCCCCCGAAAGCCTGATCGGCACGGGGGCGGGTGTGGCCGCTGGCCTGTCCAAGCGGGACAAGTTCACCGAGACGATTGACGCCATTCTCTATGAGAGCGCGGACAGTTACGCACAGTCGCGGTCGATCTTCCTGCAAAACCGGCGCTTCAAACTCGGCGGCACGGCTGGTAGTGTCTATGACGACCCTTACGGCACTCTTGAGCCATCCGCGCCATTGGAGGACCCCTATGCTGAGTAAGATGAACCGTCGCCACTTTGTTTCCGCAGCCTTGGCTGCAACCGCACTGACCGCGCTGCCACGTATGGGGTGGGCGCTGGATGATGCGCGCGCGCGCACGCTGGTGGATGAGGTGGTTGTGAACATCAACCGCGTCATCGCCTCGGGCAAGCCGCTGTCGGGAATGATCTCGGACTTCGAGCGTATTTTCAACACCTATGCCGATGTGAACATCATTGCGCGCTCGACCCTTGGGGCGGATGCCAACCGGGTGTCGGCGGCGCAGATGCGCGCCTTTACCGAGGCATTCCGTGGCTATATCGCGCGTAAATACGGAAAGCGATTCAATGAATTCGCGGGCGGTCGGATCGAGGTGAACTCGGTCAAGCCGGTGAAATCCTGGCACGAGGTGAAATCCACCGCCTATCTGCGCGGGCAATCGCCCTTCGAGGTGAGTTTCCTTGTGTCCGACCGGTCGGGCAAGGACCTGTTTTTCGACATGATCATCGAGGGCATCAGCCTGCGCCTGAGCGAACGCACCGAGATTGGCGCGATGCTGGATCGGCGCAACGGCGATGTGAACGCGCTGATCGAGGATCTCAAGCAGGCGGGCTGAGGCTCTTTCAGGTTTCGCTCTGTCGTGAACGGCGCCCTGATCGGGCGCCGTTTTCAGTTGCCGCCAAAGATGCTGCGCAGGATGTTTTCAATCGGGTTGCCGCTGGCCACCGGTGCGCGGCGCTGCTGGTTCTGCGGGGCGGGGGCAGGCGCGGGTCGGGGTTGTGGGCGCAGCATCGGCAGCGGTTTGGGATCAATCCCCTCATGCACGCGCACCATGGTTTCCTGCCAGATTTCCGCAGGCAAGCCGCCGCCTGTCACGCCTTTGAGGGGCGTGTTGTCGTCATAGCCCATCCAGACACCGGCCACGTAATCGGCGGTAAAGCCCAGAAACCACGCATCGCGGGCGGCCTGTGTGGTGCCGGTCTTGCCCGCCGCCTCGCGGTCGGGCAGGCGGGCGCGGCTACCGGTGCCGCCTTCGATGACTTTCGTCATCATGTAGATGAGTTCCTGCGCCGCACTTTCCTGAATAACACGCTCGCCAATGCCGCCGCCGGTGCCCATCAGAGGCTCGTTTTCACCCAAGAGTTTCAGTTCGACAAGGCCGTAGGGCGTGACCGATGAGCCGCCATTGAGGATGCCCGCATAGGCACCGGTCATTTCCAGCAACGTGCTCTCGGACGCGCCAAGGGCCAAGGCGGGGCCAGCGGCGAGATCGCTGTCGATGCCGAAATCGCTGGCCACCTTGCGCACAAGGTCACGTCCGACACTCTCGGAGATCTTGACCGCCGGAATGTTGAGCGATTGCGCCAATGCCTCGGTCAGGGAAACGCGCCCCTTGTATTCACGGGTATAGTTTTCCGGGCACCAACGGCCAGAGCCGGGGATGTTGAGGCAAAGGGGTTCGTCGACCACGACCGAATCATAGCTGTAGCCCAGTTCGACGGCCGTTGCGTAGACGAAGGGTTTGAAGGCTGATCCGGTCTGGCGTTTGGCTTGGGTGGCGCGGTTGAAGGCGCCCACCACCTTGGTCTTGCGCCCGCCGACCATGGCGCGCACGGCCCCATCGGCGGACATGACCACGATGGCGGCCTGCGCCTCGGAGCCTTCGCGCACCTTTTCGTCAAAGATATAGGTCAGCGCATCCTCGGCGGCGCGTTGGACGCGTTGATCGAGCGTGGTGCGGATGATCACATCCTCGGTGGTGTCGCGGGTAAAGAATTCGGGGCCGGAGGCCATGACCCAATCGGCGAAATAGCCGCCCGCCTGCCGTTCCGCCGCCTCGGAGAGTTCGGCGGGCTTGGCCAGTGCCAGTGCGGCCTCTTCTTGGCTGAGATAGCCCTGACGCTGCATCAGGCCCACCACGACCGAGGCGCGGTTGCGCGAGCGTTCCAGATTGGCGGTGGGGGCGAGGGTCGAGGGCGCGGTCAGCAGGCCCGCAATCATCGCCCCTTCGGCAGGGTTGAGCGCGGCGGCGGATTTGCCGAAATAACGCTGTGCCGCAGCCTCGGCGCCGTAAGCACCCCCACCCAGATAGGCGCGGTTGAGATAGACCGAGAGAATCTCGTTCTTGGTGTATTTCACCTCCATCGCCATGGCATAGATCGCCTCGCGCGCTTTGCGCGCCAGCGACGTGCGGCGGCAATCGGCGATATAATCGGCCTCGCTCTCCCATTCGCTCTCTTTATAGGCGTTGCCAAAGCAGAGGAGTTTCGCGGTCTGCTGCGTGATGGTCGAGCCACCGTTGCCCTGCAGGGGGCCGCGCCCTTCGTTCAGGTTGATGCGGATGGCGCTGGCGATGCCGATGGGATCGACGCCGGGATGCAGGTAAAAGCGACGATCCTCGGTGGCGATGACAGCATTCTTGAGATGCGGGCTGACGGTGTCGGCGGTGACGACCCCGCCGAATTGATCGCCACGCCAGGCAAAGACCTCGCCCGCGCTGTCCAGCAAGGTGACAGAGCCTTTGGCGCGGCCATCCATCAGGGTCTTGTAATCGGGCAGGGTGCTGTAGGTGATCCCAACGAGCACGCCCACGACCAGTGTGACCACCGCCGTCACCCGCCAGGTGATCCACCAGATCGCGCCGAATATCCAGCGCAGGAGGCCGCCGACAAGCCGCACCACCACGTTATTGGAACGCGCGCGCGCACGGCGCGGCGCGCTCTTGGCCTTGCGCGCCGGTTTGGAGGGCGCCTTGGGGGGCGCCTTGGGGTTGCGCTTGGGGGCCACCAGAGGCGGCTTTTTTGGTCCAGTCGTGCTCATTGTCGCCCTGCTCGGCCTCGTGTGTTCGGGGTAGTTTATAGTGCGGGATCGCAAAAGTAGAGACCTCGCGCGCGCAGATCGTGATTTCAGATACGCACAAAAAATACGCATCTTAATTTTTATGCACAATTTTTCGGCATATGCGGCAGAATTAACCGGCGATTTCCCGCCTTGACCCTTCCAGACTCTGTCATCTGCGCCTTTTCTGCATGTGCAAACAACGCGCTGAGACACCGCAAACCGAAAGGGGCAGACGTGAAACTCATCATTGCAACGATAAAGCCGTTCAAGCTGGAAGAGGTCCGCGAGGCGCTGACCGACATCGGCGTGCGCGGCATGATGGTGACAGAAATCAAGGGCTTCGGCTCTCAATCCGGCCACACGGAAATCTATCGCGGTGCGGAATACGCCGTGAATTTCGTGCCCAAGATCAAGCTGGAAATCGCGGTCTCTGCCGCGATGGCCGATCAGGTCGTCGAGACCATCACCAAGACCGCCCGCACCGGCAAGATCGGTGACGGCAAGATTTTCGTGCTCGACATCCAGCAAGCCGTGCGTGTCCGCACCGGCGAAACCAACGATGACGCGCTCTGAGCGCGCAGGGGAAAGGATAACTACCATGAATTCCATGCTAAAACTCGGCCTTGCCGCAACGCTGATTGCGCTGCCGCAGATGGGGCTGGCGCAAGAGGCGGCGGCGGAGGCCGTGCCGAGCTTTGATGAAATCGGCCCCTATATCATGACGACGCTGCTGTTCTGCATGGCGGGCTTTCTGGTTTTCTTCATGGCGGCGGGCTTTGCCATGCTCGAAGGCGGGCTGGTGCGCTCCAAGAACGTCACGATGCAGATGACCAAGAACGTCGTGCTCTATTCCTTTGCGACGATCATGTATTGGCTGGTTGGCTTCAACCTCATGTATCCTGGCGATGGCTGGCTGGTGGCCGGTTGGGTCGGGCCGTTCTTTGCCATGACCGAGCTGGACCCGGTGGGTGTTGCGGCGGCGGATGCGGCGCTGGATTATGCCTCGATCGGCTCTGACTTCTTCTTCCAGTTGGTGTTTGTCGCGGCGACCGCCTCGATCGTGTCGGGCGCTCTGGCCGAGCGGATCAAGCTCTGGCCGTTCCTTGCCTTTGTCATCGTGCTGACCGGCTTCATGTATCCGATTTCCGGCTCTTGGCAGTGGGGCGGTGGCTGGTTGTCCGAAGCGGGCTTCTCCGACTTCGCAGGTTCGACCATCGTGCACTCTGTGGGTGGCTGGGCCGCTCTGGCAGGGGCGATCATTCTCGGGCCGCGCCTTGGGAAATACGGCAAGGATGGCAAGGTCACGCCGATGCCGGGTTCGAACCTCGCGCTTGCCACTCTGGGCACGTTCATCCTGTGGCTGGGTTGGTTCGGCTTTAACGGTGGGTCGCAATTGGCCATGGGCACCGTGGGCGATGTCTCGGACGTGTCGCGCATCTTTGCCAACACCAATATGGCCGCGGCGGCGGGCTCCATTTCGGCGCTGATCCTGACGCAGGTTCTCTACAAGAAGCCTGACCTGACCATGGTTCTCAACGGTGCCTTGGCTGGTCTCGTTTCGATCACCGCTGAGCCGCTCGCGCCCAGCCTCTTTGGTGCGCTCTGGATCGGTGCGGTCGGTGGTGTGATCGTGGTGCTTGCCGTGCCCATGCTCGACAAGTTCAAGATCGACGATGTGGTCGGCGCCATTCCGGTGCACCTCTGCTGCGGCATCTGGGGCACGCTTGCGGTGGTGTTCTATGGCGATGCCAGCCTCGGCACGCAGCTTCTGGGGATCTTTGCCTACGGTGCCTTTACCTTTGTCATCAGCCTCGTGCTCTGGCTGGTCATCAAGGGCACCATGGGTCTGCGCGTCGATCAAGAGACCGAGATCAACGGGCTCGACATGGCGGAAATGGGTATGGAAGCCTATCCCGAATTCTCCAAGAGCTGATCCTTCTCCTTCCTGACAGATCTTGTGAGAGCTTGCCCGGGCGTTCGCGCCCGGGCTTTTTATATGATTTGGGTGAAATGCCTTCTCTGGCAGAATCGCGGAAATCCGTGCTAAGTGTTGCGGTATGAACAGCCCTAGCCCCAAGATACGCACCGAACACCCGCAAATTCGTCAGTTGGACGAGGGGGCGATCAATCGTATCGCGGCGGGCGAGGTGGTCGAGCGCCCGGCCTCGGCGGTCAAGGAACTGGTGGAAAACGCGCTCGATGCCGGCGCCACCCGGATCGAGGTGAGCTATGCCGATGGCGGCAAGACGCTGATCCGCGTGGGCGATGATGGCTGCGGCATGACGCCGGATCAACTGCCGCTCGCGCTTGCGCGGCATGCGACGTCTAAGATTGACGGATCGGACCTGCTGAATATCCATTCCTTTGGCTTTCGCGGCGAGGCCCTGCCGTCCTTGGGCGCGGTCGGACGGCTGACGATTGCGTCGCGCGCCGGGGATGAGGCCGCGGAAATCACGGTGGCGGGCGGGCAGATGGGGGCGGTGAAACCTGCAGCCCTCAATGGCGGCACGGTGGTCACGCTGCGCGATCTCTTTTACGCCACGCCTGCGCGGCTCAAGTTCATGCGCTCGGACCGGGCCGAGGCGCAGGCGATTGCCGATACGGTCAAGCGGCTGGCGATGGCTGAGCCGTTTGTGGGCTTTACCCTGCGCGATGTGTCGGGTGGCGGCGAGGGGCGGATCGTGTTTCGCGCCGATCCTGAAAACGGTGATTTGTTTGATGCGCTACATGGGCGGTTGGCGCGGGTGCTGGGGGCCGAGTTTGCCGAAAATGCGCTGAGGATTGATGCCACGCGCGAGGGGCTGCGCCTGACCGGCTATGCCGCGCTGCCCACCTATGCGCGCGGGTCGGCGGTCGCGCAGTATCTCTTTGTCAATGGCCGTCCGGTGCGGGACAAGATGCTCTACGGCGCGCTGCGCGCCGCCTATCAGGATGTGCTGAGCCGTGACCGGCACCCGGCGGCGGCGCTTTTTCTGGGCTGCGATCCCACGCTGGTCGATGTGAACGTGCATCCGGCGAAATCCGAAGTGCGGTTTCGCGATCCGGGGCTGGCGCGGGGGCTGATCGTGTCGGGCCTGCGGCATGCCTTGGCCGAGGCTGGGCATCGGGCCTCGACCACGGTTGCGGGGGCGACCTTGGGCGCGTTCCGGGCAGAACCGGCGGGGCGCGTCTATCAGATGGATCGCCCGTCACCACAGGCGCGGGCCCTGGCCTATAGCGCGCAGGCACCCGGATTTGCCGATATGGGTGCAGAGTGGAGTGCGCGGGTTGAGAGCGCGCCAGAGCCGGAGGTGGAGGAACAGCCGGCCATGGCGCTGCCACTTGGGGCCGCACGGGCGCAGGTGCATGAAAATTACATCATCGCCCAGACCGAAACCGGCATGGTGATCGTCGATCAGCACGCCGCCCATGAGCGGTTGGTTTATGAGCGGCTGAAACGTCAGATGGCCGAGAGCGGGATTGCGGCGCAGGCGCTCTTGATCCCTGAGATTGTCGATTTCTCAGAGGCCGATTGCGCGTGTCTGATGGATCATGCCGAGGAACTAGCGGGGCTTGGGCTGGGGATAGAGCCGTTTGGTCCGGGCAGCCTCGCGGTGCGCGAAACGCCCGCCATTCTGGGGCCGGTCAACGCGGGCGCGCTCTTGCGTGATATTCTTGACGAGTTGCAGGATCAGGGTGCAAGCGGCACGCTCAAATTGCGGATCGACGCGATCCTGAGCCGGGTGGCCTGTCATGGCTCGGTCCGGTCTGGTCGCCGGATGAGCGCCGAGGAAATGAACGCCCTCCTGCGCGAGATGGAGCGCACGCCCCTGTCGGGCCAATGCAACCACGGGCGACCTACCTATGTGGAATTGCGGCTGTCGGATATCGAACGGCTGTTCGGGCGCACATGATCCAGATCGGCGGTCAGACCTATGCCTTTGATGATCCTGTTGTTCTGGCGGTGATGATCGGCGCGGGGGTGTTGCTGCTGATACTCCTTCTGCTCATTCTCGCGCTGCGGGCGGCCAATCGGTCGGCGCGGCTGGCGGAACCGCTGGCCTATCAGATGGGGCAATTGGGGCAGCGGGTGCAGGGCTTGTCGGATGGGCAGCATCAATTGGCGGGTGGGCTCAATCATGTGTCCGAGGCGCAGGCGGCGGCGCAATCGCATCTGCTGCAACTGATGGAAAAGCGGCTGGCACAGGTGAGCCACGCCATGACCGAGAACCTGCAAGGCACGTCACGGCGCACGGCGCAATCGCTCGGTGAATTGCAGCAGCGCCTGCAAGCCATCGACAAGGCGCAGGACAATATCACCAAGCTCTCGGGTGATGTGCTGTCGTTGCAGGATATTCTGTCGAACAAGCAGACGCGGGGCGCGTTTGGCGAAATCCAACTGACGGATATTGTCACCAAGGCGCTGCCGTCGGACAGTTACACCTTGCAAGCGACGCTTTCGAACGGGCGGCGGGCGGATTGTCTCATCCATCTGCCAAACCCGCCGGGGCCGATCTGCATCGACAGCAAATTCCCGCTGGAGGCCTATGAGGCGCTGCGCCGGGCTAAGACCGATGCGGAATTGGTCGAGGCGGCGCGTGGAATGCGCACAGCCGTGCGCAAGCATATCAAGGATATTTCCGAGAAATACATCATCGAGGGTGAAACCGCCGATGGTGCGCTGATGTTCCTGCCCTCCGAGGCAGTCTATGCCGAGTTGCACGCCAATTTCCCTGAGGTGGTGCGCGACGGGTTTGCCGCGCGGGTGTGGATCGTGTCGCCCACGACCTGCATGGCCACGCTCAACACCATGCGTGCGATCCTCAAGGATGCGCGGATGCGCGAGCAGGCGGGGGCGATCCGGCGGGAATTGGGGCTGCTCTTTGGGGATGTGGAGCGGTTGGGCGCGCGGGTCGAAAACCTCGACCGGCACTTCAGTCTGGCGGCCAAGGATGTGGCCGAGATCAGGATTTCGGCGGACAAAGCCGGGCGCCGGGCGCGGCGGCTGGACAATTTCGATTTCGAGGAGCTGGCACCGGAAACCGATCCCGCCATCGTGCCGCTGGTCAAGGAAAGCTGAGCGCGCTTCTGGTTCGGAAAAGATGACGCTGCGTCAAAGCGTGCTATCTTGAGGCGGACCAACAGGAGGGCTGCCGATGATCCGACTAGTCTTGTTCGTCCTGATGCTGGCCGCACCGGTCGCGGCGCAGGAGCGCAGGCCCAGCCATTGTATTGCCCTCGCCGATGCCGCGCCGGGGATCGAATATCTGCACCGGGCCAGCTTTCGCGCGCCTCTGCCTGAGTATTCCGTCCGGCTGCGCTATATCGCCCATGCCTCGTTTCTCATTCAGGCGGGGGGATATCATGCGGTGACGGATTTCACCGGCTTTATCGGCAGCGCCGATCTGATCCCTGATGTCATCACCATGAACCACGCGCATGAGACACATTGGACCGCCTTTCCTGATCCGGCTATCCCGCATGTGTTGCGTGGGTGGGGAGAGAATGGCGCGGCGGCCGATCATCACCTCGATCTGGGCACGCTGGTGGTGCGCAATGTGCCGACCGATATCCGGTCCGGTGGCGGGGTGGCGGCCGATGGCAATTCGATTTTCGTCTTTGAGGCCGAGGGGCTCTGTATTGCCCATCTGGGGCATCTGCATCACGAGCCGACGGATGATCAATATGCCGCTCTTGGCCGGATGGATGTGGTGATGGCCCCGGTCGATGGCGGGTTCACCATGAATATCGAGAACATGATGAATGTGCTGCGGCGGGTAAAGGCGTCAATCGTGCTGCCGATGCATTGGTTTGGCGATGGCACGCTGGAGCGGTTTCTGGCAGGGATGGAGGCGGATTTCGCCATCTCGCGCCCCGGTGTGAGCGAGATCGAGGTGTCCTTGCGCACCTTGCCGGACCGGCCCACCATCGTCGTCCTGCGCCCTGCGTGGCTGCGGGAAAATGAGTGAGGGGCGGGTCCGGTTGTGCGACGCAAACGGGGGTATGAGCCTGACGCTTTTCAGCACCATCCGGCGGTCAAGATCAATCTTCTGAGGGCGGATTGAGCACTTTGTTGATCACCCAAAAGAAAACACCGGCAAAGAGGCCCAGAACGCCCCAAGTGGCCCCGTTGGCGATGGCAAAGCGTGCGGTTGCGCCAAATGTCACGCCGTCCGAGGACAGATTGATAAGGATGTAGAGGAGAGGCGCTGCAAAGAGGCCGAGTCCAACGCCAGCGGCGGCCCCCAGAATGGCCCAGGTCATATAAGAGGTCGAGGTCATGCGCGTTTCCTGTTTCTTGGTTTCGGTTGTCCGGCTGTGGCGGTCTAGTCTCGGTGAACGATGTCGTTTCCAACTACTCCGACTGGCGCAGAAAGGCCTGCACTGGCTGCTGGTTGAATAAAGCGCGGAGAGCGGGGGATCGTGTCTTTTCAGCCGATCAAATAAGTCACCGACACACGATATCAATGATTTAACGCGCAGAGGGCCGGTTCAATTTTGTGCCGACAACGGCACTCGGCACCCCACCTCACACAGGTGCGCGCAGCACCCTTGGCACCTTGAACTCAACCGTTTCCTGCGCGGTTTCGATGACTTCGACGGTCACGTCATAGCGGGCGCGGAAGGCGTCGATCACCTCGTTGACCAATACTTCCGGCGCTGAGGCCCCAGCGGTGATACCCATGCTGCGGATACCGTCGAGCGCGCGCCAGTCGATGTCGGTGGCGCGTTGCACAAGCTGGGCATAGGCGCAGCCCGCGCGCGCGCCAACCTCGACCAGACGTTTGGAATTCGACGAATTTGGCGCGCCCACGACGAGCATCGCCTCTGCCCGTTCCGCCATGGCCTTGACCGCCTCTTGACGGTTGGTGGTGGCGTAACAGATGTCTTCCTTATGCGGGCCGACAATCGCCGGGAACCGCGCCTGAAGCGCCGCGACCACCTCGGCGGTGTCATCGACCGAGAGGGTGGTCTGGGTGACAAAGGCAAGGCGGGCTGCGTCGCGCACGGCGAGCGTGGCCACATCGGCGGGGGTTTCGACCAAGAGCACCTCACCATCGGGCAATTGCCCCATGGTGCCCACGGTTTCGGGGTGGCCGGCGTGCCCGATCATCACGATTTGCAGCCCGTTCTCATGGTGCCGCTCTGCCTCGATATGCACCTTCGAGACCAGCGGGCAGGTGGCATCGACATAGAGCATCTGCCGCGCTGCGGCCTCAGACGGGACGGATTTCGGCACGCCATGGGCGGAAAAGATCACGGGCCGGTCGGTGGGGCACTCATCCAATTCCTCGACGAACACCGCTCCCTTGGCGCGCAGGTCATCGACCACGTATTTGTTATGCACGATCTCGTGGCGCACATAGACCGGCGCCCCCCATTTCGCGAGCGCCATTTCTACGATCTTGATGGCGCGGTCCACACCGGCGCAAAAACCGCGCGGCGCGGCGAGGTAGAGGGTGAGGGGGGGCTTGGTCATCGCGCGTCTCCTGATCGGGGATAGAGGTAAGGCAGGCGGGCGCGCAGGTAAAGGGCGGGGAGGGAAATAGCGGCGTCGGAGGCGTGGTGGTGGGGAATTACAAGCCGGATCTCTCATCTATGACCCGCGCGAATAGCACAGAAGGTGCCGCGCGGATCGCTTGGCCGTCTGGCGGCCTGGCGATTTAGAGAGGGCGCGGATCGCTGATGGGTCACACGGATCTTGCTGGCATAAAGTGGCAGCCACGACTGTTGCTTCGCTCGTCCCCGGCCCAGCGTTCCGCGCGGCCCTGTTCTTGCTGCACGCGACAGTAAAGTCACCGCCCCCTCAGCCCATCGCCTGTGCCGTGATCCAGGCCAGCACGATGTAGCGGGCTGTCTTGGCAATCGTGACCAGCAGAAGGAATAGCCAGACTGGCGTGCGCAGGACCCCGGCGATCACGGTAAAGGCATCGCCCAAGGGCGCCCAGCTGAGCAGCAGGGTCCAGACGCCCCATCGCGCATACCACCGCTCTGCCTGCGCCATCTGTGCGTCATTTGCGGGAAACCAGCGGCGGTGGCGAAACCGTTCGATCCCGCGCCCCATCGCGTAATTGACCACGGCCCCCAGCGTGTTGCCGATGCTGGCCACGACGATGAGTGCTGTCAAAGACGCCGTGCCCGCCAGTTGCAGGCCGACAAACACCACTTCGGATTGAAAGGGCAGGATGGTCGCCGCGCCAAAGGCCGCAGCAAAAAGCCCGGCCAATTGCGCAAAAACGCCCGGATCAACCATGCTCATGCAGGGGCAATCCGGGCGTTGACGCGAGGCTTGGGAAACAGATCACTCGGTTTCGGCATAGGCCTCTTGGCGGTCGTTCTGAGTGTCACGCGGCGGGCGGCCGATGACATCCTTGAGATCTGCCAGTTCGATGAAATTGTCCGCCTGACGGCGCAATTCATCCGAGATCATCGGCGGCTGGCTGCGGATGGTCGAGACCACCGACACGCGCACGCCCTGACGTTGCAGGCTCTCGACCAGAGGCCGGAAATCGCCATCGCCCGAGAAGAGCACGATATGATCGACGCGCGGGGCGAGTTCCATCGCATCCACGGTCAATTCGATATCCATGTTGCCCTTGACCTTGCGGCGGCCTTGGCTGTCGGTGTATTCCTTGGCCGGTTTCGTGACCATGGAATAGCCGTTGTAATGCAGCCAATCGACCAGCGGGCGGATCGGCGAATACTCGTCATTTTCCAACAGGGCAGTATAGTAAAAGGCGCGCAGCAACTTGCCACGGCGCATGAACTCGGATCTCAGCAACTTGTAGTCGATGTCGAACCCGAGCGCCTTGCCCGCGGCGTAGAGGTTCGAGCCGTCGATGAACAAGGCTAAACGCTCGTCCTTGTAAAACATCTTAAATGTCCTTCCGAATGGTCATGTCTTGCCTGGGAGTGTGTGAGTGGTGTGAGTGGTGAAGGCAGGACAGAGTAACAGCGACAATTAGGGGTTAAGAATTCTGCATGCAAGGGCATGTTACGTCGGGACAGGATAGGGGAGCGATGACTTTGGATCAACAATGCTTGATCGCGATGGGTGGAAACTTGCCGTTCGGCGATTTGGACCCTGCGGCGACCCTGTCGGAGGCTCTTGTGCGCCTGCGCGAGGAGGGGGCGGAGATTGTGGCGGTCAGCCGGTTTTTTCGCACACCGGCCTTTCCGGCGGGGGCGGGTCCGGATTATGTCAATGCCGCTGCGGTGCTTCAGGGCGCGCAAGAGCCCGAGGCGATGCTGGCGCTCTTGCACCGGGTTGAGGCGGTCTTTGGTCGCAGGCGCGAGACGCGGTGGGGCGGGCGCACGCTTGATCTTGATCTCATCGCCATGGGCGCGCGCATCTTGCCTGACCGGGCGGGGTTCGAGGCGTGGCGGAGCCTGACGCCCGAGGCGCAGCAGAGCCACGCGCCTGACCGTTTGATCCTGCCGCATCCGCGCCTGCACGAGCGGGCCTTTGTGCTGGTGCCGCTGGCAGAGGTGGCGCCCGACTGGGTGCATCCGGTGTTGGGCCGCTCTGTGCGCGAGATGCTCGCGGCGCTGCCAGAGGCTGCGCGCGACGCGGTCGATCCGCTGTGATTCTCTGCTTGTAAATCCCCGCTTGAGACCCTAAATACAAGGCTTCTTGAAATCCGCCCCAACCCGTTCCGGAGGTCTGATGGCCCGCGTTACCACAGAAGATTGCGTTGACAAGGTTCCAAACCGTTTTGATCTGGTGATGCTTGCCGCACACCGCGCCCGTGAAATCACGGCGGGATCGCCGCTGACGGTGGATCGCGACAACGACAAGAACCCGGTTGTGGCGCTGCGCGAAATCGCCGAGGAAACCCAATCGGCGGATGATCTGCGCGAGCGGCTGATCGAATCGAATCAGACCCAGATCGAGGTGGACGAGCCGGAAGAAGATTCCATGGCCCTCTTGATGGGTGGCGATGTGGACAAGCCCGATACCGACGACATGTCGGAAGAAAAGCTGCTGCGCGCGCTTATGGAAGCACAGGGTCAGGGGTAACTCCGGCCCCTTCGGCAAGGCGCGACCCCGATGATCGCCGTTGACGACCTGATCACACTGGTGCGCCACTACAACCCCCGCACAGACGAGGCGCTCATTCGCGCGGCCTATGATTTTGGTCGCGCGATGCATGAGGGGCAGTTTCGCCATTCCGGCGAGCCCTATTTTACCCATCCTGTTGCCGTGGCCGCCATTCTGACCGAACAGCGGCTGGATGATGCGACGATCATCACCGCGCTCTTGCATGACACGATCGAGGACACCAAGGCGTCCTATCAGATCGTTGCGGACAAGTTTGGGCGCGAGGTGGCCGATCTGGTGGATGGCGTCACCAAGCTGACAAATCTGCAACTGTCGAATTCCGAGACCAAGCAGGCCGAGAATTTCCGCAAGCTGTTCATGGCGATGTCCAAGGACCTGCGGGTCATTCTGGTCAAGCTGGCCGACCGGCTGCACAACATGCGCACCATCAAGGCGATGCGTCCGGAAAAGCAGGCGCAAAAGGCGCGTGAGACCATGGATATCTATGGGCCTCTCGCAGGGCGCATGGGCATGCAATGGATGCGCGAAGAGCTGGAGGATCTGGCATTTCGCGTGCTCAATCCCGAGGCGCGCGCAAGCATCATCCGCCGGTTCATCACCCTGCAGCGCGAGACCGGCGATGTGGTCGAGCGGATCACCAGCGACATGCGGCACGAGTTGGACAAGGCGGGCATCGAGGCCGATGTCTTTGGCCGGGCCAAGAAACCCTATTCGATCTGGCGCAAGATGCAGGAAAAGGAGATGGGGTTTTCGCGGCTGTCGGACATTTACGGCTTTCGCGTGATCACCCGCTCTGAAAATGATTGCTACCGCGCGCTTGGGGCCATTCACCAACGCTGGCGCGCCGTGCCGGGGCGGTTCAAGGATTACATCAGCCAGCCCAAATCGAACGGCTACCGCTCGATTCACACCACCGTGTCGGGTCGGGATGGCAAGCGGGTCGAGGTGCAGATCCGCACGCAGGCGATGCATGACGTGGCAGAAACCGGCGTGGCCGCACATTGGTCCTATCGCGACGGTGTGCGCTCGGAAAACCCCTTTGCCGTCGATCCCGCCAAGTGGATTTCGAGCGTCAGCGAGCAATTCGACGCCGAGGAGGATCACGAAGATTTTCTCGAGGCGGTCAAGCTCGAGATGTATGCGGACCAAGTGTTCTGCTTTACCCCCAAGGGTGATGTGATCAAGCTGCCGCGCGGGGCCACGCCAATTGATTTCGCCTATGCGATTCACACGCGTATCGGGCATGCCTGTGTCGGGGCCAAGGTGGACGGCATGCGCGTGCCGCTCTGGACTCGGATCAAGAACGGTCAATCGGTCGAGGTGATCACCGCCGATGGCCAGACGCCACAGGCCACCTGGCTCGATATTGCCACCACCGGCAAGGCGCGCGCCGCCATTCGCCGCGCGCTGCGCGAGTTGGACCGCGACCGTTATATCAAACTTGGGCGCGAATTGGCGCGTTCGGCCTTTGAGCATGTCGGCAAGAAGGCCACCGACAAGGCATTGGAGTCCGCCGCGCGCACGTTGCGTCTGCGCGATGCCGATGAGGTGCGCGCACGTCTGGGCAGCGCCGAATTGACCGCGCATCAGGTGCTGCATGCGGTTTATCCCGATCTCATCCCAGAGGCCGGAAATGAGGTTACGCGCGACCGTGCGGTGATCGGTCTGGGCGCGGATCAGAGTTTCGAGCGGGCGCGCTGTTGCCAGCCGCTACCGGGCGAGCGGATCGTGGGCATCACCTATCGCGGGCGGGGCGTGGTGATCCATGCCATCGACTGTGAAACGCTGTCGCAATATGACCAGCAGCCTGATCGCTGGATGGACCTGCATTGGCACACCGGCACGCATCCGGCGGTCTATGATGTGACGCTCGATCTCACCATCGGCAACGATGCCGGGGTTCTGGGGCGGATTTGCACCTTGATCGGCGAGCAGAAGGCCAATATCTCGGATCTGACATTCGTGGACCGGAAACCGGATTTCTATCGTCTTTTGATTGATGTCGAGTTGCGCGATGCCGAACATTTGCACGGCGTGCTCTCGGCGCTTGATGCGGAAAGCGATGTCGCCGCTGTCGAGCGCTATCGTGATCCGTCCCGCGTGGGGGCGGGCTGACACAAACCCAAGGAGCCGCACAGGTGGTATTCAGACGTCGTGACAGACGCCCCTGGTGGAAGGTCATCGCCGGTTTTCTCTGGCCCAAGGGCGGATGGGGGCGGGCCTTTACCTATGTCCGCCATCGTCTGAACCGGCTGCCCGATCCGCCTGACCGCATTGCGCGCGGCATTTTCGCCGGGGTATTCACCACCTTTACCCCGTTCTACGGCTTTCATTTCATCGTGGCGGGCACGCTGGCGTGGATATTGCGCGGCAATATCCCGGCGGCCCTGTTGGGGACGTTCTTTGGCAATCCGCTGACCTATGTGCCCATCGGGGTGGTCTCGCTTCAGACCGGGCACGCGATGCTGGGGCGCAGCACACTGGGGGAGGATGAGATCAGCCGCTCGCTCGGGGGCAAGTTTCTGGATGCGGGCGACGATCTCAAGAACAACTTTCTGTCCATTTTCATGGATCATCAGGCCGATTGGAGCGGTCTCAAGCTCTTTTATGACGAGGTGTTCTTTCCCTACATGATCGGGGGAATCGTTCCAGGGATCGTGACAGCACTCGCGGCCTATTACATAAGCCTGCCGGTGATCACCGCCTATCAGCACCGCCGCAAGGGCGTGCTCAAAGCCAAATGGGTGGCGATGAAGGAAAAGAAGGCGGCCAAGGAAAAACAGGCGCACAAGGCTGACGAGGCGGGAAAACCGGACTAGGTTACGCCTCGAGTCGCGGATCAATCACGGGAGAGGCCGATGTCGGCAGGAAAGAAGCTACGCCTTGGTGTCAATATCGACCATGTGGCCACGGTGCGCAATGCACGCGGCGGGGCCTATCCTGACCCCCTGCGCGCCGCCAAGATTGCGCAAGAAGCGGGGGCCGATGGCATCACCGCCCATCTGCGCGAGGATCGACGCCATATCTCGGATGCGGATATCGACGGGCTCATGGAGGTGCTGACGGTGCCGCTCAACTTCGAGATGGCGGCGACCGAGGAAATGCAGCGGATTGCCCTGCGGCACAAACCGCATGCCGTCTGCATCGTGCCGGAAAAGCGCGAGGAGCGCACGACAGAGGGCGGGCTCGAGGTCGCGCGCGAGGAAAACCGACTGGCGCATTTCATAGCTCCTTTGCGGGATGCCGGATGCCGGGTGTCGATCTTTATCGCCGCCGACAAACGCCAGATCGACGCCGCACACCGGATCGGGGCCGAGGTGATCGAATTGCATACGGGGGCCTATTGCGATGCCCATGCCGAGGGGCATTTCGACGCCCGCGACCGCGAGTTGGAGAGTTTGCGCGAGATGTCCGCCTATGCGCATGCCTTGGGGCTCGAGGTGCACGCGGGCCATGGGCTCAGCTATGACACGGTGCAGCCGGTCGCGGCTTTCCCCGAGGTGATGGAACTCAACATCGGGCATTTCCTCATTGGCGAGTCGATCTTTCGCGGGCTGGGACCGGCGATTGCAGAGATGCGGCGCCTGATGGACGAGGCGCGGGGGTGACGCCGCGCCGGGCCGCTCTGGCATGACATGGCGTGCCCTTTTGGCCGTGGTGGCCGCTGTTGCCGCATGTCTCGCGCTCTGGCAGCTTGAGGGGCAGCGGCGGGGGGTGGACATCGCCAGCTTCACGGTCTCGGACACGCCGATTACGCGGATGGCCATGCCGGGGGCCGATGGGCCGGTGGTTGTGGTCGCCCATGGCTTTGCCGGGTCGCGGCAGATGATGCAGGCCTATGGGCTTGATCTGGCGCGGGCGGGTTACCGGGTCTGGGCCTTCGATTTCGAAGGGCACGGGCGCAACCGGGTGCCGATGTCGGGCGATGTGAACCGCATCGACGGCACGACGCGGCTCTTGATCGCGCAGACGGGCCGCGTGGTCACAGCAGCGGTGGCGCAAGAGGGCTTTTCGGGCAAGGTCGCGCTCTTGGGGCATTCCATGGCCACGGATATCATCATCCGCACCGCATTGGAGGATGCCAGGATCGGTCCCGTAGTGGCGATTTCGGCGTTCTCCCAAGCGGTGACAGCGACGGACCCGGACAATCTTCTGCTCATCACCGGCGCGTGGGAGGTGGGATTGCGCGGCTTTGCCCGCGAGGCGGTGGCGATGGTCACGCCCGGCGCGGGCGAGGGTGAGACTGTGCAGGCAGAGGCGGTCACGCGCCGCGCGGTGGTGGCGCCATGGGCCGAGCATGTGGCGGTGCTGCATAGCCGTGTGGGCCGGGCCGAGGCGATAGACTGGCTCGATGCCGCCTATGGGCGCACGAGCGATGTTGCGGTGCGCGCGACGGGGCCGTGGTTTCTGGCGCTGATGGCCGCGATTGTGGCGCTCGCGGCACCACTGGCGCGGCTCTTGCCGCAGAGCGCGCCGCCCGTGCCGGGGGCATTGCGCGGGGGGCAGTTCACCCTTGTTCTCTTGGTGCCTGCGCTGCTTGCGCCGCTTTTGGCGGTGCAGGTGCAAACGCGGCTCTTGCCGGTCTTGGTGGCGGATTACCTGGCGCTCCATCTGGCACTCTACGGGCTGATCCAGTTGGCTTTGATGTGGCACTTTGGGCGGCGTCCCATCGGGTTTCGCCTAGTCGCGGTGCTGGCGCTGCTGATCTGGGGCCTTGGTGTCTTTGGCGTGGCACTCGATCGTTATGGCGCGAACTTCTGGCCGACGCCTGAGCGGTTGGCGATCATCGCTGCGCTGAGCCTTGGGGCGCTCCCCTTCATGCTGGCGGATGCGGTTTTGACGCGCGGCGCGCCGCTCTGGCAGAGGCTGGTGACGCGGGGGGGATTTCTGGCCTCGCTGGGTCTGGCCATCCTGCTCGATACCGAGCGGCTTTTCTTCCTCGCGATGATTGCGCCGGTGATCCTGCTCTTTTTCCTGATATACGGGCTGATGGGCCGTTGGGTGGCGGCACGGGCAGGGGCGCTGAGCGCGGGTCTTGCGCTTGGCCTCATCCTCGCTTGGGCGCTTGGCGTCAGCTTTCCGCTGTTTTCACCGGGGGTGACTGGATGATCTTGGGGATTGGCACGGATCTGGCGAATATCGAACGGATTGCGCGCACGCTCGAGCGGTTCGGCGACCGGTTCCGCAACCGGGTTTTCACACCCGTGGAACAGGCCAAGGCCGAACGCCGCGCCGATGTGGCGGGCACCTATGCGAAACGGTGGGCGGCGAAAGAAGCCTGTTCCAAGGCGCTTGGCACCGGGCTGCGCATGGGCATCGCGTGGAAGGACATGGCGGTCACGAACCTGCCCACAGGCCAGCCGGTGATGCAGGTTACGGGTTGGGCCGCGACACGTCTGGCCGAGATGACGCCGCCGGGACATGAGGCGATCATCCACGTGACGCTGACCGATGATCACCCTTGGGCGCAGGCATTTGTGGTCATCGAAGCCCGACCAATCGTGCAGGACCAATCTTAACGTGTATTGCGACCTTTCACACCCCCGAAAGACCTCTTGGATCGCTTGACTTGAGCGGGTCCTGCCCGCATGTAACCCCAAACTGATTATCAGGAGCGCCGCTATGGCTGCCAAAGAAAAAACTGGCAACGCATTTGTCGAAACCATCAAAACAATCGTCTATGCGTTGGTCATTGCAGGCGTGTTCCGGACCTTGTTTTTCCAGCCTTTTTGGATCCCTTCCGGCTCGATGAAAGAGACGTTGCTGATCGGTGATTTCCTGTTCGTTAACAAGATGGCATATGGCTATTCCTACGCGTCTTGCCCCAGCATCATGGTGCCGCGTTTCGGCATAGAAATCGACGCCAAGGATATTTGCGGTGCCTTTGATGGCGACAACACACGCCTGTTCGCGTCCGAGCCCGAGCGTGGCGATGTGGTGGTGTTCCGCCACCCCGTTTCGGGCCGGGATTACATCAAACGGTTGATCGGTTTGCCCGGTGACAGAATTCAAGTGACCGACGGCGTGGTCAGCATCAATGGCACGCCTGTCGAACTGCGTTCCGATGGCGTATTCGAGGAAGAAATGACCCGCCAAGGCCCCCAAGGCATGCGTCCGCGCTGTGAAAACGGTGCGGTTGGCGAAGGTGGCAACTGCGAGAAATCCCGCCAAATCGAAACCTTGCCCAATGGTGTAGAACATCCGATCCTGAACATCGGCAATCAAGCGTCTGACAATACAGGCATCTATGCCGTTCCTGAAGGCCACTATTTCTTTATGGGCGATAACCGCGATAATTCGGCCGACAGCCGTTTGGCGCAACAGGCTGGTGGCGTGGGATACGTCCCGTTCGAAAACCTGATTGGCCGCGCTGACCGGATCATGTTCAGTTCGGGCGGGCGGTCGATGCTGTTCTTCTGGACATGGCGCGGCGACCGCTTCTTTAAAGCAATC
>NZ_JAGPVV010000086.1 GCF_018066915.1 Roseovarius sp. | reverse complement strand
CCAACCCCGCCAGGGCGCAGCCAACGCAGAACACGATGAAGAAGAGCCGCTCGACATTGATCCCGAGACAGGCCGCCATCGCGTCATTGTCCACGCCTGCGCGGATCATCGCACCGATTTGCGTCCGGCTGAGCACAAAGGCCAGAGCGGCAAAGATCGCGAGACCCAGAGCGATGATAAAGAGCCGGTAGGCGGGATAGTCCACCCCCAGAAGTGCCACGCGCCCCGCAAGGATCGCAGGCACCTCTAACCCCAGTGCCAGATCGCCCCAGACCATGCGGGTGATGTCCAGCAGCGCAAAGATGAGGCCGAATGTCACCAGCACCTGCGCCATCGGACCTGATTTGCGCATCCGCTGGATGAGGCCGGAATAGAGCAGCACGCCCACCCCTGCGACCGCCACCGGGGCCAGAAAAAACCCTGCCCAATAGCCGCCGACCGCCGCCACAGAGGCCGCGAAATAGGCACCCAGAGCATAGAGCGCGCCATGGGCCAGATTGACAAAATGCATCAGGCCAAAGATCACGGTCAGGCCGATGGAGAGCAGAAACAGAAGCATCGAAAGCTGGAGCGCGTTGAGCGCCTGCAGCGTCCAGAAACCCAGATCAAGTGACATTGCGGAACCTCCTCCCGAATGGGCCCGGCCAAGGATATGGCCGGGCCTTGTCTCTTAGTTGCTGACGGGGGCTGCCATCTCGCAGCCGTTGACCGGATCAGCCTCGGCAGGCAATTGTGCCAGCACCTTTTGCGTCATGCCGTCCGCACCGGCGACGGTCTCGTAGACATAGATCGGCTGCACGATGTTGTTGGTCGCGGGATCAATCGAGAGCGCGCCGCGCGGTCCGTCGAAACTGACCTGCCGCAGAGCATTGGCAAGGCTCTCGCGGTCCGTGGCCCCGGCCTTGACGGCCTCGATCAAGGCGCGGCCTGCGTCATAGCCATGCACCGCGAATTCCGACGGCACGCGGCCCGTCTTGGCCTTGAACGCCTCGACGAATTGCACGTTCGCAGGGTTGTCGAGCGTGGGCACGTAATGCAGCGCGGTGATCACGCCCTCGGCTGCCGGACCCTGGGCGTTGACATAGAGCGACGAGGTGAGGAAGCCCGAGCCATAGAGCGGCAATTCGGCCTTGAGACCAAAGCTATCGTATTGCTTGACAAAGGAAATCGCCTCGCCGCCCGCGTAGAAGACGAACACCGCCTCGGCACCGCTCGACTTGGCCTGCGCCATATAGGGGCCGAAATCTTGCGTTTTCTGGAAAGGGGTGAACTCCTGCCCGACAATCTCGCCGCCAGCGGCGGTAAAGGTCTGGACAAAGCCGTCGATCATCTGGCGGCCTGCGGCATAATCGGGGGCCAGCGTATAGACCTTGCGGATGCCTTGATCATACATCCACTGACCCATTGGGCGGTTGACCTGCCCGTTGGAAAAGGACATGCGCGTGATATAGGGCGAGCACGCCTCGCCCGTGGCCTCGTCATTGCCGGCGTTGGCAACGATCAGCGGCACGCCTGCGCCATGCACCATGTCGCGCACAGCACCCAGCACGCCAGAGCTGACGATGCCCGAGATCACATCGACCTTGTCCTGCAAGATCAGCTTCTTGGCCTTGGCCAGAGCCACGGGTGGTTTGACCTCGGTATCCTCGCGGACAATCTCGAAGGTGGCCGGGGTTTCGGACCCGAATTGCTCGAGAGCGGTTGTGAACCCCGCCTCGATATCATTGCCAAGAGCGGCATAGACACCCGAGAAGGGCAAGAGCAGCCCGACCTTGATATCCTGGGCTGTTGCAGGCACAGCAAGGCCAGTGGCAAGCCCGAGGGCCGCGAGAATTGCGCGTTTCATTGGTAGTTCCTCCAGTTGGTGTTCAGACCCCTCCTCAGGGTCTATCCAAGATCGCCCCCGCCCACCGGCACTGTGACGCCGGTGATGTAAGAGGCCTCATCCGACGCCAGAAACAGGATTGGCCCTGCCTGTTCGTCGAGTGTTCCGTAGCGTTTCATCAGGCTCGACTGGATCGTCTGATCAACAATGGTCTGATACCAGTCTGCGCGCTGTTCCTCTGCCGCATTGGGGTTGCGCGGCACCACGCGCGGCGGGGCCTCTGTGCCCCCCGGCGCGGTGGCCACGACGCGAATACCCCGCTCGCCCACCTCCCACGCCAAGCTGGCGGTGATCGCATTCACCCCGCCCTTGGCCGCCGCATAAGGCACCCGGTTGAGGCCGCGCGTGGCGATGGACGAGACATTGACAATCACGCCAGATCCTTGCGGCAGCATCCGCTCGATCGCCGCGCGGCAGCAATAGAGGGTCGGAAAGAGAGAGCGCCGCACCTCTGCGTCAATCTCATGGGGCGCGTAATGCTCATAGGGTTTGGCCCAGATCGTGCCGCCTACGTTGTTGATCAGAATGTCGATCCGACCCCAGATCTCGACCGCCGCCGCCATGGCCGCCTCGCAGCCCTCCCAAGTCTCCAGATCGACATTGAGCGCGTGGGCCTCGCCGCCGCCTGCGCGGATCGCTTCGACCACCGCGTCGCGATGCTCGGACCGGTCCACGACCAGCACGCGCGCGCCTTCGGCTGCGGCGCGTTCAGCCACCCGGCGCCCGATCCCTTGGGCAGCACCGGTCACGACCATCACCTTGCCTGTGAAACGCGGTGTCATGCGGCGGCCGCCTCGGTTTCGGTCGGGTTGAACTTTTCAAAGTGGAACGCGGCGGGGGTCACGCCCAGTTGTGCGAAATGCCCGCGTACCGCATCCACCATTGGCGGCGGACCGCAGAGGTAAACGTCGCAATCGCCACTGTTCAGATCCTCTGCCGTCAGGTGATCGGTGACAAAGCCCTTGCGATCATGCGCCTCGTTCTGATCGGCCAGCACCGTGATGATGGTCACGTTGCCAATCGCCTCGGCCAGTGCCGTAACGCGGTCCAGTTCCACCAGATCGGCGGCGCGGGTCACGGCGTAGTAGAGCGTGATCGGATGGTCGCACCCCTGCGCCGCCACCTGCTCCAGCATCGACAGGAAGGGGGCAAGGCCGGTGCCGCCCGCCAGCCACAGTTGCGGCCGCGTGATGGGCCGCAGGTAAAACGCCCCCATCGGCCCGGTCAGCGTGACGGTATCGCCGGGGCTGGCGCGCTCGCCCAGATAGCGGCTCATGACCCCGCCCGGAATGTTGCGGATAAGGAATGTGGCCTCAGCCGCGCCGGGGGCGGAAGAGAAGGAATAAGAGCGGTGCGCTTCGGTGCCGGGCACGCTCACGTTCACATATTGACCGGGCAGAAATCCCATCGGCTTGGTCAGCTTGACGCGCAGGCCAAAGGAGGTCTCGGACAGTCGGTCCACGGCCACAACTTCGGCTGCCACAGCCTCGGGCGCGGTCTTGCACACGGCAGAGGAGGCAGGCACCCGGATGACGCAATCGCTCTGCGGCATCATCTGGCAGGTCAGCACATAGCCTTCGGCTGCCTCTTCCTCGGTCATGGCCTCGTCGAGGTAGAACTCCAGTTCATACGCGCCCTTTTCGGCAAAGCATTTGCAGGTGCCGCAGACCCCGTCGCGGCAATCCATCGGAATGTTGATCTTTTGCCGAAACGCGGCTTCGGTGACTTTCTCGTCATCGTCGCATTGGATGACACGGGTCACGCCATCCTCGAAATTCAGGGCGATGTTATAGCTGGTCATGGCGGGCTCCTCCCCTCTGCTGGCGCGCCCCTATAGGCGCGCGCCGGTCATGGTCTCAGATGTGATAGACGTCGATCACATGGTGGATCTGGTCGTTCTTGAGCACGACCTTCTTGTCGGTGATCAGCGGATTTTTCCCCGTTACATCAAGCGTGTAGAACGACGTGCCCCAGTGCTGATCGG
>NZ_JAGPVV010000078.1 GCF_018066915.1 Roseovarius sp. | reverse complement strand
TCGCTTAAGGTGATCTCGCCGCGTGTGACGGCGGGGAAATCATATTGGCTGGCCCAAGCCTCGGCGTTGAATTCGCGCACATAGCTGACCAGCCCTGCCTTGAACGCCTCTTTGAGCACGGTGTCGTCGCCGTAGAATTCGATGCGGATCTCGTCGAAATTATGGGTGCCGCGCCGCAGGGGCAGGTCGCGGCCCCAATAGTCGGGATTGCGTTTCAGGGTGACGTGGCGATTGACCTCGTAATCGCTGACCACATAAGGGCCGGTGCCAAGGGGGATGTCGTCAATCGCCGCCTGCGCGATGTCGCGCCCCTCCCATTGAGATTTTTGCAGGATCGGGCGCAGGCCCGCCAGCAGCGCCAATTCGCGGTCGTCCTCGGTGAAGGTCAGGCGCAACGAGCGCGGGCCGGTTTGGGCGATGCTGGCCACCTTGGTCCAGAAGCCGCGATAGCGCGGGTGGCCTTCGGTGCCCAGTATTTCGTAGGACCAGAGCACATCCTCGATGGTCACGGGGGCGCCATCCGAGAATCGGGCCTCGGGGCGGAGGGTGAATTCGACCCAGCGGCGGTCCTCGTCCGTCTCGACCGATTCGGCCAAAAGACCGTAAAGCGAGAAGGGTTCATCCCAGGACCGGCCCATCAATGTCTCGTGGGTGAGGTCGGCCAATTGCCAGGGCGGCGTGCCGCGCAGGATGAAGGGATTGAGCGAATCAAAGCCGCCCACATTGCCAGTCACGACCCGGCCACCCTTGGGCGCATCGGGGTTGGCGTAGGGGAGCGACACAAAATCAGGTGGGAGCGCCGGGGCCCCATACATAGCTATGCCATGCTGAGGCTGGGCCAGCCCCGGAGAGGCGATACCAAACAGGATTATCGCGGTCAGTCCGGCCCAAAGGCTGCGGAACAAATCTGATCTCATTTCAGCGACAATCCCTTGATGGCCTTGTTTCGTTGGGCCGGACCCTAAAGAGGGATTCAAGGCTTTTCAAACTTTTAGCTTGGACTGCGGCGCAGGATTGCTTATAAAGGGGGCACTGCTCGATAGGTTTCTTGCCTGTATGAAACCTGCCTCAATAACTTAACGCCCGCTTCGTGCGGGCGTTTTTTTGTGCCCGTCGCGAGAGCGTGATGGCTATTCCCCGTGCATTTCGCGGATGCAGCATCTATGTTGCACACGCAATAATCATTGGGAGAACGGGTATGACCGTCAAAGGCAAGACCGCTATCATCACTGGCTCCAATTCCGGCATCGGGCTTGGCATCGCCGAGGAACTGGCGCGCGCCGGGGTCAATGTGGTGCTGAACTCCTTTACCGATTCGGAAGAGGATCACGCGCTGGCCGCGAGAATCGCCAAGGAGACCGGCGTCGAGGCGCGCTATATTCAGGCCGACATGTCCAAGGGTGATCAATGCCGGGCCTTGATCGAGAAGGCGGGGCGCTGTGACATCCTCGTGAACAATGCGGGTATTCAGCATGTGGCGCCGATTGACGAGTTTCCGAGCGACAAGTGGGATGCGATCATCGCGATCAACCTCACGTCCGCGTTTCACACCACCGCCGCAGCCCTGCCGATGATGCGCAAGGCGGGTTGGGGCCGGGTGATCAATATCGCGAGCGCCCATGGCCTGACCGCAAGCCCCTATAAATCGGCCTATGTGGCGGCCAAGCATGGCATCGTGGGCCTGACCAAGGTCACGGCGCTGGAAACCGCGAAAGAGCCGATCACCGCCAATGCGATCTGTCCGGGCTATGTGCTGACCCCGCTGGTGGAGGCGCAGATCCCCGACACGATGAAGAAATACGACATGGGGCGCGAGGAAGTGATCGAGAAGGTCATGCTCGAGCGGCAACCGTCCAAGGAATTCGCCACGACCGAGCAACTGGGCGGCACGGCGCTCTTTCTGTGTTCGGATGCGGCGGCGCAGATCACCGGCACGACGATCAGCGTCGATGGCGGTTGGACGGCGCTCTGAGGCGAGAGGCCGGGGGCGCTGCCCCCGGACGCCCGAGGTATTTCAGGCCAGATGAAGCGGGGTCAGGCGCGCCCTTGGCTGTTGCGCTCTGCATCGGTGCGCTCGGCGGGATAGACCAGACCGGCGGAAATCACCAGTTTGGCGGCATCCTCGATCGTCATCTCAAGCTCGATCACGTCCTCGCGCGGGAAATAGAGCAGAAAGCCCGAGGTCGGGTTGGGCGTTGTGGGCACGAAAATGCTGAGGATTTCGCCTTGGGCGCGGGCCTTGTCGCTGATTTCGCCGCGCGCTTCGGTCGAGATAAAGCCGATGGCCCAGATCCCCTTGCGCGGATATTCCACAAGGCAGGCTTTCTCGAAGCTGCGTTCAGATTGGGCAAAGACCGTCTCGGCGATCTGTTTCACGCCGGAATAGATCGAGCGCACCACTGGCATCCGGTTCACAAGCGATTCCGCGAAAAGGATCAGGGACCGCCCGATCAACCCCTTGGCGATCCAGCCCACCAGAACCGTGAAGATCAGGAAGATGATGACGCCCACACCACGCAGGTTGATGCCGATATATTGTTCGGGCTGATACTGCGCGGGAATGAGCGGCAGCACAAAGCCGTCGACCCAACCGATCAGCGTCCACATCAGCCAGACCGTGAGGCCCACGGGGGCAATCACCACAAGCCCGGTCAGGAAGGATGCGCGCAGACCGCCAAAGCGTTTTGGCTTGCGCGGCGGTGGGGGCAGATCGTCAAAGGGGGTGTTCATACCGGTTCCATCCAGAGGATCACGCGGATATCTAGGCATAATGAGGCGCGCTCACAATGGGGCATCGGGGCCACGGGAACGCGGCGTTCAAAATACCTGAGCGGGGCTTGTATAGTGGGCAGAGGGCAGGTATACGCGCGCCACTGTAACCCGCAGACATGGGCGGGCTGTTGGGGGAGAAATCCCCAACCGTCCACCGGTTGAAGCATCCGCTTCTCTTCCCGTGTCGAGGCGAAAACCGGAAAAGGAACTTTGTAATGGCTCTTCCCGAGTTCACGATGCGTCAGTTGTTGGAAGCTGGCGTTCACTTTGGCCACCAGACGCAGCGCTGGAATCCCCGCATGGGCGAATTCATTTATGGCGCGCGCAATGGCATCCATATCATGGACCTCACGCAGACCGTTCCGCTGCTCGATGCAGCACTGAACGCGATCCGCGAAACCGTGGCCAAGAATGGCCGCATCCTCTTTGTCGGCACCAAGCGTCAGGCGGCTCAGCCGATCGCCGAAGCCGCAGAGAAATGCGCACAGTATTACATGAACCACCGTTGGCTCGGTGGCACGCTGACCAACTGGCAGACCGTGTCAAAATCGATCCAGCGTCTGAAACAGATCGACGAGATGATGGAGCAAGGGGCTGAGGGCCTGACCAAGAAAGAGCGTCTTGGCATCGAGCGCGACCAGATCAAACTCCAAGCAAGCCTTGGCGGTATTCGTGAGATGGGCGGCGTGCCGGACATGCTGTTCGTGATCGACGTCAAGAAAGAAGCCCTGGCCGTGGCCGAAGCCAACAAGCTGGGCATCCCGGTTGTGGGCATCGTCGACACCAACTGCTCGCCCGATGGCATTGACTACATCATCCCCGGCAACGATGACGCGGCGCGCGCCATTGCGCTCTATTGCGATCTGGTCAGCCGGGCCGCTCTGGATGGCATGTCGGCCCAGTTGGGCGCCGCAGGCGTTGACATGGGCGCGTTGGAAAACCTGCCGGTTGAAGAAGCTCTGGCCGAAGCCGAAAGCTGAAACGCCGTCATCAAACTGACATGGGGGCAGGGGTATCCCGCCCCCAATCCCGAGACCGAATTTGAGGAGAGCCGAGATGGCGATCACTGCTGCAATGGTAAAAGAACTGCGCGAGAGCACGGGCGCAGGTATGATGGACGCAAAGAAAGCGCTGACCGAGACCGATGGCGACATGGAAGCAGCGGTTGACTGGCTGCGCACCAAGGGGCTGGCCAAGGCCGCCAAGAAATCCGGGCGCACCGCTGCCGAGGGTCTGGTTGCGGTCAAGGTTGCGGGCGGCGTGGGTGTCGCGGTCGAAATCAATTCCGAGACCGATTTCGTTGCCAAGAATGCCGATTTCCAAGGCATGGTGGCCTCGATTGCCGGTGCCGCGATTGGCGTGGCCGATGTGGAGGCGCTGAAGGCTGCGACCGTGAACGGCAAGACCGTCGCGGATATCGTGACCGACAAGATCGCCACCATTGGCGAGAACATGGCGCTGCGCCGCATGGCGCGTGTCGAAGGCGATGGCGTGGTGGCCTATGTCCACAATGCCGCGGCAGAGGGCATGGGCAAGATCGGCGTTCTCGTGGCGTTCAAGGGCGATGAGGGCTTTGCCCGTCAGGTTGCGATGCATGTGGCCGCAACCAACCCCGCCGCGCTGAACGAGGACGTTCTGGACCCGGCGATTGTCGAAAAAGAGCGTCAGGTGCAGATCGACATCGCGCGCGAATCCGGCAAGCCGGACGCGGTCATCGAAAAGATGATCGTGGGTCGCATGGCCAAGTTCATGGCAGAGGTGACGCTGATGGGTCAGTCCTTTGTGATGAACCCCGACCTGACCGTTGCCGCAGCCGCCAAGGAAGCCGGGACCGAAATCACCGCATTCGTGCGTCTGGAAGTGGGCGAAGGCATCGAGAAAAAAGAAGAGGACTTTGCCGCGGAAGTGGCCAAGGTCGCTCAGGGCTGATACGACGACAGTTCAACCAAGACGGGCGCCCCCAACGGGGCGCTTTTTTTGTTTCGACCGTAGGGCACAAAAAAACGGTGCCATCCTTGGGGAGGGCACCGTTTCTTGACCGGGACGTCTATTGGGGATGAAACGCCGATCAGGTAGCGTCGACCGTCAGTCCCGAAGAATAAGAACCAACGGCCGACTTCCGGATTAGCCGGAGCGAGTGACACCGCCTGTCAATATAACCAAACGATGCCGCCCACATGTTCCCAGGCAAAATAGCCACCACTCACGGAACGGTGTGATAATGCTACGTTACGTCAACTTGCGAAAGTAAGGGAATCCATACCATGACATAAGGCACGGATTTCTTTTGCTTATTTCTCGAGAAAGAAGATCTGGTTGTGAAACGCCGCCTTGAGCACCGCTTGGGCCGTGGTATCGACCGACAGGGCCTGACGCGCGAGGCGCAGGTGTTTTTCCACCGTCGCCGGGGTCAGGCCCATGATGGTGGCGATGTCCTGAATCGTCTTGCCGTCGCCGACCCAGCCCAGCACCTCGCGTTGGCGAGGGGTCAGGGCGCGGCCGGGCGCGGTATAGGGCAGGGAGAGGATGCGCAGATGGGCCACGTTGTTGAGGGCGAGGATCTGCTCGCCGCAACGCTCCCAGAGGGCATCCACCTCTGATTGTGGCGTGCCTTTCGCGGCGGTGAGGGCAATTGCGCCCTTGGTGCGCGGGCTGAGGGATTTGAAGCTGATGGAATAGCCGGCGGTCACGCCATGGGCATGGTTGAACTCGACCACGCGACGCTCTTCCGGGGTCAGCGTGCCGCTCTCGGTCATGCGGCGCAGCACAGACCACGAGCAGGCCCCGTCATTCTCTAGCGCCCAACGGACCATCGGCGCGTTGAAATAGAGGCCATCGCCGACAAACACATCCGTGTAGCAAGGATCGTGATTCGTCAGCATCAGGAAATCATCAGGATCGCCCAGCGAGGTTGCGGTGCGATAGCGGGTGTAGCCATAGATCAGCCTGTCAAAGCCATACTCTGCCATGAACCGGGTGTGATGATCCCAGAGCTCCTCGATGGTGGCGGCATTGAGCAGGGCATTGACCCTTGCGGCTTCGATCATCAGGCACGCTCCAGATGGCCCAGCATCGCATCGAGCGCCAGAACATAGCCCTGCGCCCCAAAGCCGCAAATGACACCAAGCGCCACGCGGGCGATATAGGACTGATGGCGAAACGCCTCGCGCGCATGCACATTCGACAGGTGCAGCTCGATCGTCGGAATGGCGACCGAGCTGATGGCGTCCATGAGAGCAACCGAAGTATGGGTATAAGCACCGGCGTTGAGGATGATCCCGTCATAGGTGCCGCGCGCCGCGTGGATTGCATCGAGCAGCGCGCCTTCGTGGTTGCTCTGGTAAAAGGCGACGGTCACGCCGCGGCTATTGGCGGCGTCCTGGCACATGGCCTCGATATCGGCGAGAGTGGTGCGCCCGTAAACTTCGGGCTGCCTCGTTCCCAAGAGATTGAGGTTCGGTCCGTTCAGAAAGAGAACTGCGGTCATGGTTAAACTCCTGCGGTTCTCTCATAAACTGCGAATCTGTGCCGAGTCGAGACCTGCGTGGTAGGAGCGTGAGCATCTCTGAGGACCAGTGCATCCGGATCACGGAGGGGCTGGCCGATTTCAGATCAGAAATGGTGCGTAACACCTTGATATAATGCATATTCGTAAGTGGTGAATAGATTGGTGTGGCTAATCTGATCGTCTTTATTAATTACATAATACTGATTATGCGAACTACGGATTAACCTGTTCAGGACCGGCTGCACCGGTTCATGACGATCTGCATACGGTGATCGGGGCATGAAAAATGCCCCGACAGCGGGTCCTTGCACGGTGCTTCCAT
>NZ_JAGPVV010000069.1 GCF_018066915.1 Roseovarius sp. | reverse complement strand
CTGCGGTGCTTTTGTCCTGTCTCATCGGCCTGCCCTTGGGGGCCGTGGTCGGCGCGTTCCGTTTTCCGGGGCGCGGGGTGCTGACGGTCGTGCTCAACGCGCTGATGGGTTTGCCGCCGGTGGTCGTGGGGCTCTTTGTCTATCTCATGCTCTCGGCCTCTGGCCCGTTCGGTGCTCTGCAACTGCTATATACGCCTGCGGCGATGATCATCGCGCAGACGATCCTCGTAACGCCCATCGTCGCGGCGCTCACGAAGCAGGTGGTCGAGGATCTACATGGCGAATATGCCGAGCAGTTCGCCTCGATGGGCCTGCGCGCGCATGAACGGGTTGCGGCCCTGCTCTGGGATGCGCGTTATAGCCTGATGACCGTGGCGCTTGCGGGATTCGGCCGCGCGGTGGCCGAAGTGGGCGCGGTGCTGATCGTGGGCGGCAATATCAACCACGTGACCCGCGTGATGACTACGACCATCGCGCTCGAGACCTCCAAGGGCAATCTGGACCTGGCGCTCGCGCTGGGCGTGGTGTTGCTGGCCCTTGCGGTGATCGTGAATGCGGTTGTGATGGCGCTCCGGGCCTCTGCGGTGCGGGCGGCCTATGCGTGACACGGTGATGGATATGTCCCCGGCTGAGGCCGCAACGCGCATCCCGCTGCTCGAGGCGCGCGGTCTGTCATTTGACGCGGCGGGCAAGCGGCTGATCCAAGATCTGTCCCTTTCAATCCCCGAGGGGCGACGCACCTTGATCATGGGGGCAAATGGCGCGGGCAAGAGCCTGCTCTTGCGTCTTTTGCATGGGCTCTTGACCCCTTCCTCCGGGCAGGTGCTCTGGCAGGGGTCGGCCCCCGATGACAGGGCGCGACGCGCGCAGGCGATGGTGTTTCAGCGCCCCGTGATGTTGCGCCGGTCGGTGCTGGCCAATCTCAATTTTGCCCTCTCGGTGCATGGTGTGCGCGGGGCAGAGCGCGCGGCCGAGGCAGCGCGCGCGCTCGATATGGCCGGGCTGACCGATCTGGCGCGGCATCCCGCGCGCGTTTTGTCGGGCGGCGAGCAGCAGCGGCTTGCCCTGGCGCGGGCGCTGGTCTGTCAGCCGCGCCTCTTGTTCCTTGATGAACCGACCAGCAGCCTCGACCCCGCCTCGACCCAGCGGATAGAGGAACTGATCAACGCGGCCCATGCGCGCGGCGTGACTATTGTGATGGTCACACATGATCTGGGGCAGGCCGGGCGGATGGGGGATGAGGTGATCTTCCTGCACGCAGGGCAAGTTGCCGAAACCGGCCCGATTGAGCAGGTTCTTGGCCGTCCCCGGTCCGAGGCTGCGCGCGCCTGGACCCAAGGGCGGCTCTACACAGGCACAACTTTCTGACATCCAAAAGACAGGGACCGTTTCATGCTCAGACGTCATCTTTTCTCGCTTGCCGCAGGTGCGCTTCTTGCCTTGGGCGTATCCGGGGCTGTGCAGGCGCAGGACCAGTTCATCGTGGTGCAATCCACCACATCGACCCAGAATTCGGGTCTCTTTGACCACATTCTGCCGATCTTTCAGGACAAGACCGGCATCGAGGTGCGCGTCGTGGCTGTAGGCACCGGGCAGGCGATCAAGAATGCCGAGAATGGCGATGGCGACGTGCTCTTTGTCCATGCCAAGGCGTCCGAGGAGAAATTCGTGGCCGAGGGGCATGGGGTGGAACGGTCGGACGTGATGTATAACGATTTCATTCTCGTTGGGCCGTCCACCGATCCGGCAGGTATCGCCGGGACCAAGGATATTGCGGCGGCCTTGATCAAGATCGCAGAGACCGAGGCGCCCTTTGCGTCGCGCGGGGATGACAGCGGCACCCACAAGGCAGAATTGAAACTGTGGAAAGAGGCGGGCGTGGATGCCGCCGCCGCGTCTGGCGGTTGGTATCGCGAAACCGGGTCCGGCATGGGGGCCACGCTCAATACCGGCACGGCGATGGGGGCCTATGTGCTGACCGACCGCGCCACATGGATTTCTTTTGGCAACAAGGGCGATTACCAGATCGCGGTCGAGGGCGATGATCGCCTGTTCAACCAATATGGCATCATTCTCGTGAACCCGGACAAGCATGCCAGCGTCAAGGCCGAGGCCGGGCAGGCCTTCATTGACTGGGTGTTGTCGGCAGAGGGTCAACAGGCCATCGCGGATTACAAGATCGACGGTCAGCAGTTGTTCTTCCCCAACGCGGGTGGGTGAATTTGCTTAAAAAGGCGGGTTCAGGCGGAAATCCAACGCACCTTGCCTAGCCCGCCCAGATCGTAGCCGCCGAGTGACGCCGCCTTGGCGATCATCGTTTCCGAGTGCATGAAGGCGACAAGGCGCTGCACAGGGTCGGTGAAATAGGCGCGACGGTCGATCAAGAGATCGAACCGCTCTTGCACCAAGGGCCGGAACACCAACCGAAACTGCCGCGCCATGGATTCGATCCCCAAGGTCGCCTCGGCCTCGCCCGCGGCTACGGCGGCGGCGGCATCGCTCTCGGTATGGGCGGGGCTGCTGGGGGTCAGGATATCATCCGCCGTCATACCCGCCTCGGCCATCATGCGGGCAAAGAGCGCAGTGGTGCCTGCCCCCTCTTGTCGCAGGATCACGCGACGTCCGCGCAGATCACCGATCCCCTGCACCATATCCGCCACGGCAGGTGTCAGGATCAGCCCGCGCATGCGCTCTGCCCAGCCGATCAGCACGGCGTCGCGCAATCCGCGCGCCTCGAGCGCGGGGATGTTCCAGCCGGTATCGCCCGGAATATGCAGCCCGGCCAGAACCGCGCGCCCCTCGGCAAAGACCTCCAGCCCGTCACAGCTTCCGTTCCAGAGGGTTGCAAGGCCCGCGCCACTCTCGCGCAGGGCCCAATCGAGGAGCGGGTCGTGTGATCCCGTCACCAATGCTGGTCGTTCCGAGGGAACAGTAACCCCCGTGCCTTCGATCCAGAACATCAGTTCATTATGTGGAAACAAGAGCTTGCCGGTGATCTTGCGATGCGGGATCTCGCCGGTGGCGACCATGTCGTAAACCTTGCGCTCCTTGACCCGGAGAAGGTCGGCGACCTCCTTGGTTGTCAGATAGGCGGGGGTTTCGCTGTCCATGGGCTTTGATAATCACGCGTTAGGATGTTCGATGCAGCGTTCCTATCGCATCTCGGCGCGGAAATCAGCATCAAACGAAGCCTTGTTTTGCCTTGTCTTGTGACGCGGGTCAGAGCGACAAAATAGGAATTGGATTATGGCATGACATTGCAAAAGGCCCCCACTACGATCGCGGGGGCCTAGTCTCTTCAATCCTTGACGAACATCTTGCGCGGGCGGTTGCAGAAGGTTTCCGCCGGGCCGCTTTCCTTGATCAGAATCGACTCGGTGATTTCCAGCCCCCAGTCGGACATCCAGAGACCGGGCATGAAATGGAATGTCATCCCCGGTTCCAGCACGGACTCATCCTCGGAGCGCAGGGAAATCGTGCGCTCGCCCCAGTCGGGCGGATAGCTCAGACCGATGGGATAGCCACAGCGCGCGCCACGTTCGATCCCGGCGCGTTCCAGTGGGGCCGCCAGTGCATTGGCAATGTCACAGGCGCGATTGCCTGCCTTTGCGGCCTCCAGCCCGGCCTCCAACCCCTCGACCAGCGCCTTTTCGGCATCGAGCAGGAATTGCGGTGGCTTGCCGAGAAACAGCGTGCGGCAAAAGGGCGTATGATAGCGCCGGTAACAGCCCGAGATTTCAAAGAACGTCGCCTCTCCCGTGGCAAACTCGCGCCCGTTCCACGTCAGATGCGGTGCTGCGGCGTCGGACCCGGACGGCAAGAGCGGCACGATGGCGGGATAGTCACCCCACGCGCCCTCGACCCCCCGAATGGCATCGCGGAAAATCTCGGCCACGATCTCGTTCTTGGGGATGCCCGGTTCGACCCGTTCCATCAGACCATCGGTGATCTTTTCCGAAATCAGCGCGGCCTTGCGCATGAAGCCCAGCTCTTCCTCGGATTTCACCGTGCGTTGCCAGTTCACCAGCGCGGTTGCGTCAAGGAATGTGGCCTCTGGCAGTTCTTCGCGCAGGGTCTGCATCGCCTTGGCCGAGAAATAGTAATTGTCCATTTCCACGCCGATCCGCTTGTCGGCAAGGCCCATGCCCTTGAGCCGCTCCGCCAGATCCTGCATCGGGTGGCGTTCGGTCGATTGGACGTAATTGTCGGCATAGCCGATCACCCGGTCGTCGGTCATCCAGACCGTGCGCACGCCGCCATTGGCATCCTGATTGCGGCCCCACCAGATCGGATCGGCCTCGGGAAAAACCAGCACGCCCTGATGAACATAGAACGACCAGCCGTCATAGCCGGTTAGCCAATGCTGGTTCGACGGGTCGGTGACAAAGAGCGCGTCAAGGTCAAGCCGGGCCATGGCGGCGCGGGTCTTGTCCAGCCGTCGCTGGTATTCCTGTGCCGAAAATGGCAGGTCTTTTTCGATCATGTCGGGGGTCCGTGGTTGAAATGTCCTGACCATAGTTGGGGCTTTGCACGCAGCCTGCCCCAAGAAATACGCCCTCTTTTGTCGTTTTCAGACCATCTCGCGGCGCAGAGTTGACGCTAGGCTCGCCCCGGCGCAAGCTGCGCGCGATCTGAACAAGGAAGACAGTCATGCGTCCCGTTCTGGCCGATATCTTTGCTGCGGCACAGGTGATTGCCGGGGTGGCGGACCGCACACCGCTTGTGCCCTCGCCCTATATGAGCGGCGTTGTGGGCGCTGATTTCTTGCTCAAGCTGGAGAATATGCAGCCCATTGGTGCCTTCAAACTGCGCGGTGCGCTCAATGCGGTGGCGGGTGCGCAGGATGCGGCGGGCGTTACCTGTTGCTCGACCGGAAACCATGGGCGCGGCGTGGCCTATGCGGCACGCGCGCGCGGCCTGCGGGCCGTGATCTGCATGTCCGAGCTTGTGCCGCAGGCCAAGGTTGACGGCATCCGTGCGTTGGGGGCGGAGGTGCGCATTGTCGGCCGCTCTCAGGACGCAGCACAGGCCGAGGCCGCGCGTCTGGTTGCCGAGGACGGCCTGACCGAAATCTCGCCCTTTGATGACGCGCTGGTGATTGCGGGCCAAGGCACCATCGGGCTTGAAATCATGGCGGCACGTCCAGATTTGGAAACGCTGCTGATACCGCTGTCGGGTGGCGGTCTGGCGGCAGGCGTTGCGCTGGCTGCCAAGACGATCAAACCCGACCTGCGCGTGATCGGGATTAGCATGGATCGGGGGGCCGCGATGTATGAGAGCCTGCGCGCCGGTCATCCCGTCGAGGTTGAAGAGGTGCCAAGCCTCGCCGATAGTCTGGGCGGTGGCATCGGCATGGAAAATCGTCTGAGTTTTGCCATGTGCCGCGACCTGCTGGATGATGTGATCCTTGTGACCGAAGAAGAGATTTATACCGCGATGCAGGTGCTCTATTACGAGGATCGGATCGTGGCAGAGGGGGCCTGTGTTGTGGGCATCGCGGCGGTGCTGAGTGGCAAGGTGGTGCCCAAAGGGCCAACCGCCACCATCATCACCGGCCGCAATCTCGATATGGCGATGTTCACGCGGGTGATAACCGGGCAGGATGTGGTTTTGGGCGACAAGGTAATTCAGGGTAAGACATATGGCACATGATATCCGGATCGTGACAGAGGCGGAATTGCGCGGCGCGATCAAGCTCGACCGCGAGACAATCAAGGTGATCGAGAGCGCCTTTGCCGCGCTGTCGGATGGCGGCGTTGTCATGCCGCCGGTGATGTCGATGGACCTCGCGGATGTGCATGGCGAGGTGGACGTGAAAACCGCCTATATCCCCGGCTTTGACGGCTTCGCGATCAAGGTCAGTCCGGGGTTTTTCGACAATCCCAAGCTGGGGTTGCCCAGCCTCAACGGGTTGATGATCCTCTTTTCCGCCAAGACCGGGCTGGTCGAGGCGGTGTTTCTCGACAATGGCTATCTGACCGATCTGCGCACGGCCGCCGCCGGCGCGGTCGCGGCGCAGCATCTCGCCCCCGAGGTGGTGCATACGGCGGGCATCATCGGCACCGGCGTTCAGGCGCGGCTTCAGGCGCGGGCGGCGCGGTTGGTGCGCCCGTTTGACCGGCTGCTGATCTGGGGGCGGGATGCCGACCGGGCGCGCGCCTGTGCGACGGACCTCTCCGATCTCAAATGCGATATTCGCGTGATGGACAATCCCGCCGATCTGGTTCTGGCCAGCCAATTGGTCATCACCACAACCCCGGCGCAGTCCCCGGTGATCGAAGCGCAATGGCTGCATCCCGAATTGCATATCACCGCCATGGGGTCTGATCAGGCAGGCAAGAACGAGATTGATCCGCAGGCCTTGATCAAGGCCGATCTTTACGTCGCCGACCGCGCAACGCAGGTTGAACGCTTGGGCGAGTTGCGTAGCGCGATCGAGGCCGGGATCTGGACCAAGGGTGTGCCGGTCGAGTTGGGCGATGTCATCCGGGGGCGCGCGCGCGGGCGCAAGAGCGATGCCGAGATCACCATTTGCGATCTGACCGGCACCGGCGTGCAGGATACGGCGATTGCGACGCATGTGATGGCGCGGCTCAAGGGGCGCGATCTGGGCACGGTCATCACGGCATGAAACTCGACGCGCGCGATCTTGATATCCTGCGGGTGCTGGCCGATGAGGGCCGCATCACCAAGGCCGATCTGGCCGCGCGCGTGGGCCTGTCGGCCAGCCCCTGCTGGGAGCGGCTCAAGCGGTTAGAAGAGGCGGGGCTGATCGAAGGGTATCACGCGCGCATCAACCTCAAGAAGCTGGGGTCGCATGTGACCGTCTTTGTTGCGGTGGAATTGGCGGATCATACGCCCGCCTCATTCCGCGCCTTCGAGGACAGCATGCAGCGCTATGATGAGGTCACGGCCTGCTGGGCGCTGGGCGGCGGGTTTGATTACCTGATGCAGATCGTGACCCGCGACATCGACACCTACCAGCGGCTGATTGATGAAATGCTGGAGGCGCGGATCGGGTTGGCGCGGTATTTTACCTATATCGTGACCAAACCGGTCAAATCCCCCCGCCTGCCGCCGCTAGAAATGTTTTTTGAATGAAACATCTTTAGAAGCGGCATTTCGCAGAAGATTAATCTGTGATCCCGGTAAACTTCAGCCTCACTCGTCGGCGCTCACAGGACATTCTTTGGCGCAAAGGGAGCGTCACCATGTCCGACTCAGCCATCTGGACCCGCAATGGGATCACCGACACACGCCTCGTGCGCAGCTTTGCCTATGTGGGCGGCAAATGGGTAGGCGGCGACGATACCGCTACTTTTGCCGTGACCAACCCTGCTGATGGCAGCACGCTGGGGGCCGTGGCCAGCCTCAGCGCCGATCAGGCGCGCGGAGCGGTGGATGCCGCGCAGGATGCGTTTGGCGGCTGGGCGATGACCCTGCCGCAAGATCGCGCAGCACTCCTGCGGCGCTGGTTCGATCTGATGATCGCGCATCGCGAAGATCTGGCCCGGATCATGGTGCTGGAACAGGGCAAGCCCCTATCTGAGGCGCGTGGCGAGATCGACTATGCCGCGAGTTTTGTGGAGTATTATGCCGAGGAGGCCAAACGCCCCAATATCGAAGGGGTCACAAGCCACCTGCCCGATGCCGAGGTCGAATTATGGCTCGAGCCGGTGGGCGTGGCCGCGCTCATCACGCCGTGGAATTTTCCCTCTGCCATGCTCATGCGCAAGGCGGCGGCGGCGATGGCGGCGGGCTGCACCGTGGTCGCACATCCAAGCGCCGAGACACCCTATTCGGCGCTGGCCTTGGCCGAACTGGCCGAGCGCGCAGGCATCCCAGCGGGTGTGTTCAACGTCGTTACAGGCCACGCGGCGACGGTGGTGGAACCCTGGACCCAAGACGCCCGCGTGCGCGTCCTCAGCTTTACCGGTTCGACCAATATCGGGCAGTTGCTCTATCGCCAATGCGCCGGGACGGTCAAGAAACTGGTGCTGGAACTGGGAGGCCACGCACCGGTCATCGTGTTCAAGAACGCCGATCTGGAAACAGCGGTGGCCGAGGCGATCAAGGCCAAGTTTGCCACCTCAGGGCAGGATTGCCTGGGAGCCAACCGGATTTACGTCGAGCGCCCGATTTATGACGCGTTTTGCCGACGTTTTACCGACGCGGTGCAGACGCTCACGCTGGGACGTGGCATGGACGATCCCGATATCGGCCCTTTGATGAACGAGAACGCGGTCAGCAAGCAGGAAGAGCATGTGGCTGATGCGCTGGCCCAAGGTGCCACGCTTGCCTGCGGTGGCAAGCGCGATGCGCTGG
>NZ_JAGPVV010000055.1 GCF_018066915.1 Roseovarius sp. | reverse complement strand
CCTTGGCGGCGTGCAGCGTCATCAGCGTGACCTTTTCGCCCTCTTCGCCCGCCTCGTTGTCCATGATGAGGCTCACATGTTCCAGAAACCCTTGCAGGTTCTCGAACCCTTCCAACGCCTTGACCAGTTCCTTGAGATTCTCGAGCCGCCCCGGTGCTTCGGGTGTCTTGTCGTTCTGCCACATCCCGGTATAGCCGCTCTCGTCGAGGATCATCTCGGCCAGTTCGACATGGCTGATATCCGCATCCCCGACCATCCGGCCCCAGCGGGCAAGACCGTCGATCAGATCGCGCAACTCGCTCGCCGCTTTGCCGGTGATCCCCTTGTCGTCGAGCAATAGGCGCGCTCCCTCGACCAGCGGCACGCCATTCTGCCGCGCCGTGATCTGGATTTTCTGCTGTGCCTTGTCGCCAAGGCCGCGCTTGGGGGTGTTGACGATCCGCTCAAAGGCCAGATCGTCGGCAGGCGAAACCACGAGGCGGAAATAGGCCATGGCATCGCGAATCTCTAGCCGCTCGTAAAACCGCGGCCCCCCGATCACACGATACGGCAGGCCAATCGTCAGGAACCGATCCTCAAACGCGCGCATCTGGTGGCTGGCCCGCACAAGGATTGCCATCGCATCGAGCGAATAGGGACGCATGCCGCGCGTGCCGTGTTGCATCGCGTCGATTTCCTCGCCGATCCAGCGTGCCTCTTCCTCGCCGTCCCAATGGCCGATGAGGCGGACCTTTTCACCCTCCTCGACGGCGGTCCACAATTCCTTGCCCAGCCGGTCGCGATTGCCCGCGATCACGCCCGAAGCCGCCGCAAGGATATGCGGGGTAGAGCGGTAATTCTGCTCGAGCCGGATCACCGCCGCACCGGGAAAATCCTTTTCAAACCGCAGGATATTGCCCACTTCGGCGCCGCGCCAGCCATAGATCGACTGATCGTCATCGCCCACGCAGCAGATATTCTTGTGCCCCCCCGCCAAGAGGCGCAGCCAGAGGTATTGCGCCACGTTGGTATCCTGATACTCATCCACGAGGATATAGCGGAACCAACGTTGGTATTGCCTGAGCACGTCGTCGTGCTTTTGAAAGATCGTGACCACATGCAAGAGCAGGTCGCCGAAATCAACCGCGTTCAGCTCACGCAGGCGGGTCTGATATTGCCGGTAGAGCGCCGGACCCTTGCCATCATAGGCGCTCCCCTCTGAGGCGGGCAGATTGTCGGGCGTCCAGGCGCGGTTCTTCCATTGGTCGATGATTCCCGCCAGCATCCGCGCGGGCCAGCGTTTGTCGTCGATGCCAGACGCCTGCACCAGTTGTTTGAGCAGGCGCAGTTGGTCATCCGTATCGAGAATGGTAAAATTCGATTTGAGATCAACGAGTTCGGCGTGACGGCGCAAGAGCTTGACGCAGATCGAATGAAAGGTGCCCAACCACGGCATCCCCTCGGCGGGCTGACCCAAGAGGCGGCCCACACGCTCTTTCATCTCGCGCGCGGCCGTGTTGGTAAAGGTCACGGCGAGGATATCGCCCGGCCCCGCGCGCCCGGTGTTCATGAGATGCACGATGCGCGTGGTCAACGCTTTGGTCTTGCCCGTCCCCGCCCCAGCGAGCATGAGCACCGGACCATCCAGCGTTTCCGCCGCGCGACGCTGTTCGGGGTTGAGGTCATCAAGATAGGGTGCCGGACGCGCCGCCATGGCGCGCGCCGAGAGGCTGGCACCCTCAAAGGCATCGGATTCGTCAAATCTGTTCATGCCTGTGACAATAGCGCGGGGACGCCCGGAGATAAAGAGATGTTCGGGGATTGTTCCACCCCCATCTGACCTCTGGACAAGCCCCTGAAAACCCGTGCAAATGCGCGCCATGAACCTGCATGCAACCTACCCCGCCCTCTCTGATCTGCGCGCCCGTGCGGCGCGTCGTATCCCGCATTTTGTCTGGGAATACCTCGACAGTGCCACCGGGACTGAGGCAACCAAGGGGCGCAACCGCCTGATGCTCGATCAGGTGCGGCTCAGCCCGTCGATCCTGCATGGCGAATTCACGCCTGACATCACCGCCCCCCTCTTGGGGCAGACCCATGCCCTGCCGGTGGGCATCGCGCCCGTGGGCATGTCCGGCCTCATCTGGCCGGATGCCGAGCGTCTTTTGGCGCGGGCGGCCACGCAGGTGGGGATACCCTATGGCCTCTCGACCGTGGCGAGCCAGACACCCGAAGTCGTAGGCCCGTATCTGAACGGCAATGGCTGGTTCCAGATGTATCCGCCGCGCGACACCGGCATTCGGACCGACATGCTGAACCGCGCGCGCAATGCCGGGTTCTCGGTGCTGGTGCTGACCGTCGATGTGCCGGTGGGCAGCCGACGCGAACGGCAGGTGCGCTCGGGGCTTACGCAGCCGCCCAAGCTGACGCCGCGCCTGATGGCGCAGGTCGCGCGCTGTCCGGCCTGGGCGCTTGGCACCGCACGGCTTGGCATGCCGCGCATGCGGATGATTGACGATTACGCAGGCCAGACCAAGGGTTTGCCTTCGAACAAACACGCCGGATACCTGCTGCGCACTTCGCCCGATTGGGAGTATCTGCGCTGGCTGCGCGATGCCTGGGATGGACCCTTGGTGGTCAAGGGCGTGCTGCGCGCAGACGACGCCGCGGCGCTCGAGAAAGAGGGCGTCGACGCAATCTGGATATCGAACCACGCAGGCCGCCAGTTCGACGCCGCCCCCGCCACCATCGAGGCGCTGCCAGAGGTGCGCGCCGCGACCACCTTGCCGGTGATCATGGATGGCGGCATCGAGGGCGGGCTTGACGTGCTGCGCGCCATCGCCCTTGGGGCGGATTTCGTCATGATGGGGCGCGGCTGGCACTATGCGCTTGGGGCCTTGGGCGAGAGTGGCCCCGCGCATCTGGCGGATATTCTGGCCGAGGACCTGCGCGCCAACATGGGCCAGTTGGGCACGCGCACGCTCTGGGATGTGCGGTCGCGCCTGATCCCCAACGGGTAGGGCCGACCACCCGTCGGGACAGGAAATTTCCCTTGCCGGTGAATACCCAGTTTGCCGGATTGCACAAACCTTTCACAAATCTTACAAGGATGCAGCGCTGCAATGCGGCATAGACTGCCGCGCCGCCAGAACTGATAAACCGGGGGACAGGCATGGCCGACTTCAAGAAAATTCTCATTGCCAACCGGGGCGAAATCGCCATCCGCATCATGCGGGCCGCCAATGAAATGGGCAAGAAAACCGTCGCTGTCTTTGCCGAAGAGGACAAGCTCGGGCTGCACCGGTTCAAGGCGGACGAGGCGTATCGCATCGGTGAGGGCATGGGACCGGTTCAGGCCTATCTGTCCATCGAGGAAATCATCCGCGTGGCCAAGCTCTCGGGTGCGGATGCGATCCATCCCGGCTATGGCCTCTTGTCCGAAAACCCGGCTTTTGTCGATGCCTGCGACGCGGCGGGCATCACCTTTATCGGCCCGCGTGCCGAAACCATGCGGGCCCTTGGCGACAAGGCAAGCGCGCGGCGTGTGGCGATTGAGGCGGGCGTGCCCGTGATCCCGGCCACCGAAGTGTTGGGCGATGACATCAAGGTCATCCGCAAGCAGGCCAAGGACGTCGGTTATCCCTTGATGCTCAAGGCATCCTGGGGCGGTGGCGGACGCGGCATGCGCCCCATCGAGAACGAAAGCGAGCTTGAGGACAAGGTCCGCGAAGGCCGCCGCGAGGCTGAAGCGGCCTTTGGCAATGGCGAGGGGTATCTCGAAAAGATGATCCTGCGCGCGCGCCACGTCGAGGTGCAGATCCTGGGCGACAAGCATGGCAATATGTATCACCTCTTCGAGCGCGATTGCTCGGTGCAGCGCCGCAATCAAAAGGTCGTGGAGCGCGCCCCTGCCCCCTATCTCTCAGAGACGCAGCGCGAGGAAATCTGTCAGCTTGGCTATAAAATCTGCAAGCATGTGAATTACGAATGTGCCGGCACCGTCGAATTCCTGATGGATATGGACACCGGCAAGTTCTATTTCATCGAGGTCAATCCGCGCGTGCAGGTCGAGCATACCGTGACCGAGGCCGTGACCGGCATCGACATCGTGCAGGCCCAGATCAAGATCGCCGAAGGCAAGAGCCTGATGGAGGCCACCGGCAAGGCCAGCCAGTATGACATCACCCTGCATGGCCATGCACTCCAGACCCGGATCACGACCGAAGACCCGCTCAACAACTTCATCCCCGATTATGGCCGGATCACCGCCTATCGCTCGGCCACCGGCATGGGCATCCGTCTTGATGGCGGCACCGCATATGCAGGGGGCGTCATCACGCGCTATTACGACAGCCTCTTGACCAAGGTCACGGCCTGGGCGCCCACGCCCGAACAGGCGATTGCCCGGATGGACCGCGCCCTGCGCGAATTCCGTATTCGCGGCGTGAGCACGAATATCGCCTTTGTCGAAAACCTGCTCAAGCATCCGACCTTCCTCAACAACACCTACACGACCAAATTCATCGACACGACGCCGGAGCTGTTCAAATTCGCCAAGCGGCGGGATCGCGGCACGCGGGTTCTGAGCTATATCGCCGATATCACGGTCAACGGGCATCCCGAGGTCGAGGGGCGCACCCGCCCAGCCGCCGATCTCAAGCTGCCGCGCGCGCCGCGCCCCGCCAGCCCCGAGATCAAGGATGGGCCAAAGCAGATTCTTGACCGAGAGGGCGCACAGGCCGTGGCGGACTGGATGGCGGCGCAAAAGCACCTCTTGATCACCGACACCACCATGCGCGACAGCCATCAGTCGCTCTTGGCCACGCGCATGCGCTCGATCGACATGATCGGCATCGCACCCAATTACGCGCATGACCTGCCCGGCCTCTTCTCGGTCGAATGCTGGGGCGGGGCGACGTTTGACGTGGCCTACCGGTTCCTTGACGAATGTCCGTGGCAGCGGTTGCGCGACATTCGCGCAAGGATGCCCAACCTGCTCACGCAGATGCTGCTGCGCGGCTCGAACGGGGTGGGCTATACCAACTATCCCGACAATGTGGTCGCGGCCTTTGTCAAACAGGCCGCAGAGAGCGGCGTCGATATCTTCCGCGTCTTCGATCCGCTGAACTGGGCCGAAAACATGCGTGTGTCTATGGATGCCGTGCTGGAGTCGGGCAAGGTTCTGGAGGCCGCGATCTGCTACACCGGCGACATGCTGGACCCGGCGCGCTCTAAATATGACCTCAAATATTACCTCTCGATGGCCAAGGAACTGAAGGCGGCGGGCACGCATATCCTCTGTATCAAGGATATGGGCGGCTTGATGAAACCGGCCACCGCAAGCGTGCTCTTCAAGGCGCTCAAGGAAGAGGTGGGGCTACCGCTGCATTTCCATACCCATGACACGGCGGGCATTGCCGGGGCCACGATCCTTGCGGCGTCCGAGGTTGGGGTGGATGCGGTCGATTGCGCGATGGATTCCCTCTCGGGCAATACCTCTCAGGCGACGATTGGCACGATTGTCGAGGCGCTGCGCCACACGCCGCGCGATACGGGGCTCGATATCGGGGCCATTCGTCAAATCTCGAACTACTGGGAATCGGTGCGCAATCACTATGCCGCTTTTGAAAGCGGGATGCAGTCGCCCACCTCCGAAGTCTACCTGCACGAGATGCCCGGCGGCCAGTTCACCAATCTCAAGGCGCAGGCACGCTCGATGGGGATGGAGGACCGCTGGCACGACATCGCGCGCACCTATGCCGATGTGAACCAGATGTTCGGCGATGTGATCAAGGTGACACCCATTGCCAAGACGGTGGGCGATCTGGCGCTGATGATGGTCAGTCAGGGGCTGACCTGCGAAGACGTGCTCGACCCCGCGACCGAGGTCAGCTTTCCCGACTCTGTGATCACGCTGATGAAGGGCTATGTGGGCCAGGCACCCGGCGGCTTCCCCCCCGCCATCGTCAAGAAGGTGCTCAAGGGCGAAGAGCCCATCACCGTGCGCCCCGGCACGCTCTTGCCGCCCGAGGATCTGGACGCGCGGCTTGCCGAACTGACCGAGCGTTTCGGCAAGAAGATCGACAACGAAGACCTGATGGGTAGCCTTATGTATCCCAAGGTCTTTGCCGATTACATGGAACGTCATGCGCAATTCGGGCCTGTGCGCACCTTGCCCACACGCACTTTCTTTTACGGGATGGAAACGGGCGAGGAAATCACCGCCGAAATCGACCCCGGCAAGACGCTGGAAATCCGGCTGGTCGCGGTGAGCGAGACGCAAGAGGATGGCGAGGCGCGGGTATTCTTTGAACTCAACGGCCAGCCGCGCACCGTGCGCGTGCCCGACCGCCGGATCAAGGACAAGGTCGCAGCCCGGCCCAAGGCGGAACTGGGCAACGCCAACCACATCGGCGCGCCGATGCCCGGTGCCGTGGCCACGGTCGCGGTCAAGGCGGGGCAAAAGATCAAGGCAGGCGATCTCTTGTTGACCATCGAGGCCATGAAGATGGAAACCGGCCTGCACGCCGAGCGTGACGCGACCGTCAAGGCGGTGCATGTCCAGCCCGGTAGCCAGATCGACGCCAAGGATCTGTTGGTGGAGATGGAGTGACGTTTCCCGTGACCCTCGGGCTTGTCCCGAGGGGCTCCGCCTGGACATCATCCTCGGGTCCGGCCCGGGGATGATGTGGGTGTGACATCACCGAAAGCGCTTTTGCAATCGCGTCACTTCCACCATGCTGCGCGCCATATGCCCAACGACAGGCCGCGCCATGCAGAAAATCCTCGTCTTCACTGACATTCACATCGTTGCCCAAGGTCAGACCATCATCGGCCTTGACCCTTTCGCGCGCTTTGCCCAAGGGCTGAACCATGCGCTCGCGCGACACCCCGATGCCGCGCGCATCGTGCTCTGCGGCGACCTGACCCATCGGGCCATGCCAGAGGAATACGCCCGACTGCGCGGGGCACTGGCGGATTGCCCCCTGCCTATCAGCCTGATGCTCGGCAATCACGACCGCCGCGCGCCTTTTCTGGACGCCTTTCCCGAGGCTGCCTGCATGGACACAGGCCATATCCAGCATTACGCCGACATCGGGGCGCATCGCCTGATCTGTCTCGATACGCTGGACGAGGTGGCGCCGGATCAGCACTCGGGCTGGCTCTGCCCCGCGCGGCTGGACTGGCTGGAGCAATGCTTGACCGAGGCAGGCGCGCGGCCAGTGGTTGTCTTTACCCATCATCCGCCCATCGACACGGGCTTTGCCGGAATGGATGCCATCGGGCTTCGCAACCGGGCGGACGTGATCGCGCGCCTCAGGGCGGCGGGCAATGTCGTGCAGATCGTGTCGGGCCATGTTCACCGCACAGTTCAAGGATCGGCAGGGGGCATTCCCACAGCCATCCTCAAGAGCCCCTGTCACCAGATGCCCATGGCGCTCGACGCCAAGGACACAAGCCTCTCGATTGACGAACCGGGGGCTTATGGCCTCTTGCTGCTGAGCGAGACAGGGGTGATTGTCCATACCGAGGATTTCACCCTGCCCCCGACCCGTTCGGCCACCTATTCCTGACCAGAAAGCACAGCGCATGTCCCTTGTTATCGCCCCTCTTTATGCGGGCCTCATCGGCCTTCTCTTTGTCCTCCTGAGCGTGCTCGTCATCGCCGCGCGCTTCAAAACCAATGTCTCTCTCGGCGATGGCGGCGAGCAACTCTTGATCCGTCGCATCCGGGTTCAGGCCAACTGCGCCGAATACGCGCCCCTTGGCCTGATCCTGCTGGGGATGGCCGAACTTCAGGGCGCGCCGGGCTGGGTGGTGCATCTGCTGGGGATGATGCTTGTTGCAGGGCGCGTGCTGCATGCTGCGGGATTTGGCCGGGTGCCAGAGATCATGCCAATGCGCAGCGCCGGAATGGTGCTGACCTTTGCCATGCTGATTCTGACCGCGCTGGCCAATATCGGCCACGCGGTGTTGTGACGGCCCTGACCGCGCAGGCGGGGACGGTGCAGAAGGCTTCCCCTGCTGGCAAAAATCGTCCATCATCCTAAAACGTACTGAGATCCGCGCCGCGCGCGTCCCTGCCGCGACCCGGATGAGGGAGGACCTGATCATGTGCCGAATATTTGCCGGGCAAGACCCCGACCGCTACGCGCTTGTAACCCGCCGCATGCGTCTGAATGGCCAGAGCACGAGCATCCGTCTTGAGAAATCCTTTTGGGGTATCCTCGACGAAATCGCCGAGAGCGAAGGGCTGACGACCCCCGGTTTCGTGTCGAAACTCCATGCCGAAGTGCTGGAACTGCACGGCGAACCTGCCAATTTCACTTCGCTCTTGCGCTGCACCTGCCTTGTGCACCGCGAAAACCCGCTCGAGGGGGATGCGCGTCAGATGGCGGCGGAGTGAGACAAATCAAGGCGTAGTATCCCCTTACTACCCGCCCCTGCCCTGCTTTGGTAATTTTTCCGAACCAAATACAGTATTCGGAGGGCATGATGGCCAAAGCCATTCACAGCATGGTTCGCGTTCTCGACGAGGCGCGGTCGGTCGATTTCTATTCTCGCGCCTTTGGGCTGCGCGTGGCGGACCGGCT
>NZ_JAGPVV010000053.1 GCF_018066915.1 Roseovarius sp. | reverse complement strand
CCAGCGCTTTCGCGCTGCGGTCGCCACGCCGATTTCGCTGGGGCGCGCGGGCTATTGGATTGGCCGCACCCAAGAAGCATTGGGCGATCCCGAGGCGGCGCAATTTGCTTATGCCGAAGGGGCCGCCTATCAGACCAGCTTTTACGGGCTACTGGCCGCCGAGGCGGGCGGGCTGCCCTTTGATCTGCGCCTTGCGGGGAATGAGGCAACGCCAGACTGGCGCAGCGCCGCATTTGCCAAAACCGACCTGCATGAGATCGGCACGCTGGCCTTGCGCATGAATGATCTGAGCCTCGCGCGGCGGTTCTTCCTGCATCTGGCCGAAACCCAGGATCGCACGGGTCTGATGCAGATGGGCCATATGCTCGAAGACCTTGACCAACCGCATCTTCAGGTGATGCTGGGCAAAACAGCAGCAGAGCGTGGGGTGATTGTGGAGCGGCCCTATTACGCCCTGCATCCGATGGCGGATATGGACCTGCCCACCCCGATGGAACTGGCCCTTGCGATTGCCCGGCGCGAGAGCGAGTTCAACCATGTGGTTGTCAGCGGTGCGGGCGCGCAGGGGTTGATGCAACTCATGCCCGGCACAGCGCGGGACGTGGCGCGCGATTTGGGCCTGCTTTATGTCCCGTCGGATGTGCTGAATGACTGGGTTTATAACGCACGGCTGGGCTCTGCCTATCTGGCGGGGTTGGGTGCGCGGTTTGGCGGTAATATCGTGCTGGTGTCGGTGGGCTATAACGCCGGTCCGGGGCGGGCGGCGCAATGGATCGAAGAGTATGGCGATCCGCGCGGGCGCGATGCCCATGCCATCATTGATTGGATCGAACATATCCCGTTTCGAGAGACGCAGAATTACGTGATGCGCGTGGCCGAAAGCCTGCCCGCCTATCGCGCCCGGCTGGGCAAAGAGCCGCTGCCGCGCCCCTTTTCCGAGGAACTGGCAGGTAATACCGTGGCCCCGGTCGGAGAGTAAACCGCGCGACCAGAGGGGCCGCGCGGTCCGTATCTTTTAGCCGATGATCGCGTTCAGCGTCGCACTCGGGCGCATCACCGCTGCCAGCTTGGCCGGATCGGCGTGGTAATAGCCGCCGATATCGGCAGGCTTGCCTTGGGCTGCGGCGAGCTCCCCGACGATCTTGGCCTCATTCTCGGCCAATGCCTGTGACACGGGGGCGAATTCCGCCGCCAAGGCTGCATCCTCGGTCTGTGCGGCCAAGGCTTCGGCCCAGTAGCGGGCAAACCAATAGTGGCTGTCGCGGTTGTCCGGCTCTCCGACCTTGCGGCTGGGCGAGCGGTCGTGATCCAGAATGCCTTGGGTCGCGGTCTCGACCGCCTCGCCCAACACGCGGGCGCGGTCATTGCCATTGGTCTCGGCCAGAAACTTGAGGCTCTCGCCAAGCGCGCAGAACTCGCCCAGCGAATCCCACCGCAGGTGATTTTCGGACTGCAACTGCTGCACATGCTTGGGCGCAGAGCCACCGGCCCCGGTTTCGAACATGCCGCCGCCCTGCATCAGCTTGACGATGGACAGCATCTTGGCGCTGGTGGCCAGTTCGAGGATCGGGAAGAGGTCCGTGAGGTAATCGCGCAGCACGTTGCCGGTGATGGCAATGCTGTTCTCGCCCTTGGTGATGGTCTCAAGGCTGGCGCGGGTTGCCTCGCGCGGGGCCATGATCTCGAACTTATCCGAAACGCCCCGCGCCTCAAGGATCGGTTTCACCATCGCGATCAGCTCTGCATCATGGGCGCGGGCCGCATCCAGCCAGAAGATCGACCGATAGCCAGTGGCCTTTTGCCGCTCGATCGCCAGATTGACCCAATCCTCGATCGGGGCTTTGCGTGCCGAGGCCGAGCGCCAGATGTCGCCTGCTTCAACATTATGCTGGTGAAGGACGGTGCCATCTTCGAGCACCATCTTGACGGTGCCTGCTTGGGGCATTTCGAACGTGGTCGGGTGGCTGCCGTATTCTTCGGCCTTTTGCGCCATCAGGCCGATGTTCTGCACGGTGCCCGCGGTGGCCGGGTTCAGCTTGCCGTTCTCTTTGAAGAACTTGATCGCCTCGTCATAGACCGGCGCATAGGCATTGTCGGGGATGACGCAGACCGCGTCATGTTCCTTGTTGTCCGGTCCCCAGCCCTTGCCACCGGCGCGGATGAGTGCGGGCATCGAGGCGTCGATGATGACGTCGGACGGCACATGCAGATTGGTGATCCCCTTGCCGGAGTCCACCATATAGAGCGGGGGACGCGCGGCCATGCAGGCGTCAATCGCCGCCATGATCTTGGCGTTGTCCTTGACCTTGGCCAAGAGATCGCCAAGCCCGGAATTCGGGTTCACGCCCAGTGCGGTCATCTCGTCACCAAATTCCTCGAACACCGGGGCGAGGAAGGCCTTGACCGCGTGACCAAAGATGATCGGGTCGGAAACCTTCATCATCGTGGCCTTGAGGTGGATGGAAAAGAGCACGCCTTCGGCCTTGGTCTGCGCGATTTCCTCGGCAAGAAAGGCGTCGAGTGCAGCAGCGCTCATATAGGTGGCATCGACCACGGTGCCGGCTGGATAGCTCAGCCCGTCCTTGAGCACGGTTTCGCCATTAACGGTTTCCAGAATGATCTTGGCCTTGGCCGCCTGCGGCAGGGTTGCGGATTTCTCGTTCGAGAAGAAATCCCCGCTCGCCATGGCCGCCACGCGCGTCTTGCTGTCCGCGGACCAATCGCCCATGCGGTGCGGATTGGCCTGTGCGTATTTCTTGACGGCGCTCGCGGCGCGGCGGTCGGAATTGCCCTCGCGCAGCACCGGGTTCACGGCAGAGCCCTTGAGCGCGTCATACTTGGCGCGCACGGATTTTTCTGCGTCGGTCGCGGGCTCTTCGGGATAATCGGGAATGGCATAGCCTTGGGCCTGCAATTCGCGGATCGCGGCCAAAAGCTGTGGCACCGAGGCCGAGATATTGGGCAGCTTGATGACATTGGCGTTGGGGGTTTTCACAAGTTCGCCCAGCTCTGCCAGATCGTCGGCGATGCGCTGCTCTTCGGTCAGATGCTCGGGGAAGGAGGCAAGGATGCGGCCCGCCAACGAGATATCCTTGGTGCCCACGGTCACATCGGCAGCCGCCGCAAAGCGCTGGATGATCGGCAAGAGCGAGGCGCTTGCCAGTTCGGGGGCCTCATCGACCTTGGTATAGATGATGTCGGGGGTATTGGACGTGGCCATCGGGGTTCCTTTGCGATCAGGGGATGCGCGCGGCTGTCCTGCGGCGCAGGCGCGCGACTCGTTGGATTGGGGGTGTCTTAGCGGATATTTCGCGTCCGATAAAGATAGTATGCGACGGTATACAAAATAAAGTGACTTAGACCATCTCTGCGGTACGCGCCCGCAACCGCTGCATCAGGACAAAGCCCGTCAGCACCGCGCCCAACACGCCCAAATGCGCGGGCATCGGGGTGCCCGCGAATTGCTGCCCGATGGGCACGGCAATCGCGACGCTGCCAACGGTCGCCACAGCGCCGGTCACGCTCGCGGCCATGCCCGCAATCGCGCCCATTGGGGCCATCGCCAGCGCATTGAGATTGCCAAGCGTAAGACCTGCCTGAAAGAAAACGCTGGTTTGCCAAATCAGGAAGGTGGCGAATTGCGCGCCGGGCGGCAGGCCGATCTGCCAGAGTGCAATCGCGACGATGGACAGCGCGATTTGTGACGCAAGCGCCGCGCTCACCATCCGCTCGACCCCAAGGCGCATGACAAGGCGGGAGTTGAGAAAGCTGCCACACCCCGCAATGAGCGCCATCAGGAAAAACCAGTAGGGAAAACTCGCGGCGCGGTGGAATGTCTCGTCAAAGACCGGCTGCACCATGCTGAGCGAGGTGAAGAGCGTGGTCATGCAGAGCATCTGTACCACGATGGCCACACGTGTCACCGGATGCGCCAGAACCTCGCGCAGCGCGGCCCAGAGGGGGGCGGCGCGGAACGGGCGGCGGGCCTGTGGGGGCAGAGGTTCGGGCAGGCGCAGCGCCATCCAGAGCGACAGGATCACCGCAAAGACCACGAAGGCCGCGAACACCCCGCGCCAACCGGCCAACACGATCACGCCCGCGCCCAAAAGCGGGGCCATCGCAGGGGTAAGCGCAAAGACCATCATCACGAATGACATGAGCCGCGCCATGTCGCGCCCCGCATAGAGATCGCGGATGATGGCAATCGACACGATGCGAAAGGCCGCAGCCCCCACGCCCTGGACCGCGCGCGCGGCAAGCAAGGTCTCAAGGCTTGGGGACGCCATCGCCAGACCGGCCCCTGCGGCATAGATCGCCGCACCGATCAGGATCACCCGCTTGCGCCCGAAACTGTCCGAGAGTGGGCCGGAAACAAAGGTGCCAAGCCCCAGACCCAGCAGAAAGGCGGTGATGATCAGTTGCGCGCGGTTGGGTGCCTCGGGCGTCAGTGCCTCGGCAATATGGGGCAGACCGGGCAGCATCGCGTCGATGGAGAACGCGACCGTCGCGGCCATCATCGCCATCATGGCGATGAACTCAGGCCGGGAGAGGGCAGGTTTGGCGGGCGCGCTGTCAGGCATGCGGAAACTTTCGTCACGCGAATGAACCGCGTTTAGCACGGCATCGGGGGGCTGACCAGACGAGGCTTTACAAATAGTTGATAGAATTAGTAAGAGAAAATCTCAAATACCTGATAAAAGGAATCGGAATATGAAACTCCCTCTCTTTCACAGCCTTGGCCTTGCCGCTCTCATCGGGGTCGCGGCGGTCGCCTCCCACGCCGAAACGGTCACGGCGTCCGAGGGCCGCATGACCTATGACGTGTTCGAGCACGCCATCGAGCATGTCGATCTAGCGATATGTCCGGCAGAATTCGACATGGACAAGATGTTCTGCCGCATGACCTTGGCGGATGACCGGGCGCATGTTTTCGTCTTCGACCTTGATGCCGACCAGCCGCTGCTGGCGGTCAAATCCTATGACCTCGATGAGGGCCTGCCGCAGTTCTGAGGCGCAGGTTTTCCAAGGCGACTGACCGGCGTGATCCACGAAAGGTCAGTCGTTTGATGTCCTGCTCTCAACCTTCGACGCTCCTCAGAGGCTGCAAATCGCTTGACCACAGCCCCTGTCACCTAGGGCTGGACAAAGCGGCGCTGCTGGTGTGTTGTACTGGCAATCCACTGGGTTGCTGTCGGTGTTCGTTGTTTCATAAGGACAAAGTTGACCTATTTCCGCATGGCGACCCCAATCAAATACGTAAAACAGGGAGAAAAACCATGAAGAAATACCTCAGCTATACCGCGGTTGCGGCCCTTGGCCTTGGCTTTGCGGGCGAGGCGATGGCGACCGAATGGAACGTGTCCGTCTGGGGCAAACGCCGCGCCTTTACAGAGCATGTCGAAAAAATCGCAGAGCTGGTGAGCGCCAAGACCAATGGCGAATTCACCATGAACATCAGCTATGGCGGTCTCTCGAACGAGAAGGAGAACCTTGACGGGATTTCCATCGGGGCGTTTGAAATGGCACAGTTTTGCGCGGGCTATCACGCCGACAAGAACCCGTCGCTGACGGTGTTGGAGCTGCCGTTCCTCGGGGTCGAATCGCTCGAGCAGGAAACAGAACTGTCGCAGGCGCTCTATGAGCATCCGGCGGTTCAGGCCGATCTGGCCCGGTGGAATGCCACGCTTCTGATGCCCACACCGATGCCGCAATACAATTTCGTCGGTGCCGGTGACGTGCCCGACAGCCCCGAAGATTTCAAAGGCATGAGCGTGCGCGCCTTGGGCGGGATCGGCACGGCCATGGAGGCCATCGGCGCTGTGCCCACCTCGATGTCGGCCACCGAAGTGCGGCAGTCGATGGATAGCGGCGTCGTCAAGGCCGTGAGCTTTGCACCGCATGCCCATATGTCCTTTGGCACCATCGAGAGCGCGACATGGTGGACCGCCAACCTCAACCCCGGCACGGTGAATTGCCCGGTTGTCGTGAATACCGACGCGATGAACGCGCTGACCGATGCCGAGCGCGAAGCGTTGCTTGGGTCGGTCGATGAGGCCTTGGCGCATTACATCGACTATTACGAGAACGAAACGATGAAGGCATGGGGCCCCGCCCTTGAAGAGCGCGGCATTACATCGGTCAGCTTTGATCAAGCCTCGCTCGATGCGTTCAAGGATGCGGCGGCTGGTCCGGCTGCAAAAAGCTGGATCGAAGAGAACAGCGCGCGCGGCCTGCCGGCGCAGGAACTCTATGATTTCGTGACCGGCAAGCTGGCAGAGATCAAGGGCGGCTCCTGAGCCGATAAACCCGGCCCGCTGCGTATTCCGCGTGGCGGGCCGACTGGTATCCTGAGAGCACGGGGGAAAACCCATGGCAGGTGCAGCATCAGTGCTGTCCGACAACAGTCTGCTGAGCCATCTTGATCGCTGTCTCTATCGGCTGGAGCGGTTGCTGGCGCTGGCAAGTGGGATCGCGGTGTTCAGCATCATGATTCTGGCGGTGATTTCTGTCGGGGGGCGCAATTTCTTTAATCAGCCGGTCCCCGGCTATGTGGACTGGATCGAACAGATCATGCCGCTCATCGCGTTCATGGGAGTGGCCTATACGCAGCGGGACGGCGGCCATATCCGCATGGACATCGTTGTGAGCCTGCTCAAGGGGCGGTCGCTCTGGCTGGTCGAGTTCATCACGACGCTGGTGGTGTTGATCCTGATGCTCTTGCTGGTCTGGGGCAGTTGGGCACATTTCGAGCGCAGTTTCGACTGGACCGCCCCGATGTGGAGCCGCGACAGCACCATCGACATCGGTCTGCCGATCTGGCCGGCCAAGATACTGGCCCCGATCGCCTTTGCCGTGCTCTCGCTGCGCCTGATGCTGCAACTTTGGGGTTATGGGCGGGCGTTTCTGTCGGGGACGGAACAGCCGGTGGCGGTGCCCCTGATCGAGGATGTGGCCACGCAGGCCGCGCGCGAAGCTGCCCAATTGAGCGGCCATGACACGTAAGGAACGCGCCTGATGGAGCCCATCGAGATTGGAATTGTCGTCACTGGTATCATGCTGGTCGTTGTGGTGCTGGGGATGCGGGTGGCCTTTGCCGCCGCGCTTGCCGGTGTGGTCGGGCTGATCTGGATCTTCTGGTCCAAAAAGGGTTATGCGGGCGACGAATTTCTCTGGGCTGTGACGGTTGCGGTCAAGACTGCGGGGCAGGTGCCCCATTCCAAGGTCAGCTCACAGGCGCTCAGCCTCATTCCCACCTTTATCCTGATCGGCTATCTCGCCTATTACGCGGGTCTCACGCAGGCGCTCTTTGAGGCGGCGAAACGTTGGATCGCCTGGGTGCCGGGGGGGCTTGCTGTTTCTACCGTGTTCGCCACCGCAGGCTTTGCTGCCGTGTCGGGGGCCAGCGTGGCGACGGCGGCGGTGTTTGCCCGCATCGCCATCCCCGAAATGCTCAAGATCGGCTATGACAAACGCTTTGCCGCTGGGGTCGTGGCCGCGAGCGGCACCTTGGCCAGTTTGATCCCGCCCTCGGCGCTCTTGGTGATCTACGCCATCATCGTTGAGCAGGACGTGGGCAAGCTCTTGCTGGCGGGCTTCGTGCCGGGGATGTTCTCGGCCGTTGTCTATGTGGTTTTGATCATTGGTCTGGCTCTCACGATCAAGGGATTTGGCCCGCCGGTCACGGGATTCACATGGCGCGAGCGGTTCGTTTCCTTGCCCCCTGCGCTGCCGATTGTGTTTGTGGTCGTGACCATCGTGTTCTTTGTCTACAATCCCTTTGGGGGCGATGCCTGGGGCACCCCGACCGAAGGCGGGGCCATCGGGGCATTTCTCGTGTTTCTGGTCGCGCTCTATCGCGGGATGCGGTGGCGCGAGTTGAAGGATGCCTTGCTCGAGACCGCCAAGCTGAGCGTGATGATTTTCACGATCATCTGGGGTGTGCTGATCTATGTGCGCTTTCTCGGATTTGCCGATCTCCCGCATGCCTTTGCCAATTGGATCACCTCTCTCACCATGTCACCGATGCTGATTCTGATCTGCATCCTGCTGGCCTATGCGGTGCTGGGCATGTTCATGGATGCCATCGGGATGCTGCTGCTGACCCTGCCGGTGGTCTATCCGGCGGTCATGGCGCTGAATGGCGGTGTCGGGGTGAGTGCGGCGGACAGCACCTTTGGCATGTCGGGCCCAATGTGCGCGATCTGGTTCGGCATCCTCGTGGTCAAGATGGCAGAGTTCTGTCTGATCACGCCCCCAATCGGGCTCAACTGCTTTGTTGTGGCCGGGGTGCGGGATGATCTGAGCGTGCAGGATGTGTTCAAGGGCGTGGCACCGTTCTTTGTCGCGGATGCCGTGACCATCGCGCTTCTGGTGGCCTTTCCGGCGATTGTCCTGTGGTTGCCGGGGCAGGTGTAAGGCCGGGAAATCGCTAAAACTTGAGGTGTTAACAGGCCGGTAAGCTCTGTTGTGCTAACCCTTAATGCGGGTGAGTACAAAGGTGGTGAGAATGGGCGCGCAGAGCAATGCGGCGCCAGTCATCATCAAACGGAAAAAGGTTGTGGGCGGTGGCGGGCATCATGGGGGTGCCTGGAAGGTCGCCTATGCTGACTTTGTCACGGCCATGATGGCCTTTTTCCTGCTGATGTGGCTGCTGAACGCGACGACCGAACAACAACGCAAGGGGATTTCGGACTATTTCAGCCCGACCGTCCCGATTAGTCGCACCTCTGGCGGGGGCGAAGGTGCCTTTGGCGGCGACAGTGTTTTTTCCGAGGATGTTCTGGCGCAGAATGGCACTGGTGCGTCGCAGCGTCTGGCCACCTCCAGCCAACAGGCGCGGGGCGAGATGGGGCAGATCGAGGGGGGTAATCTCTCGGCTGACCAAGAGGCCGAAGCACAGGCGTTTTCCACCATCGAGGCGCTGCTGACCGGGCGCAGCGGCGAGAGCATGGTGCCCGACGACCTCTTGCGCCATATCGTGACCCGGATCAGCGATGAGGGGCTGGTGATCGAGATTTTCGATCTGCCAGAGGCGACGCTCTTCGAAGTAGATCAGGCCGCCCCGACACGTTTGCTCCAAGACCTCTCTGTGGTTCTGGCCTCTGCCGCCAATCTGGTGATCAACGATGCGGCCCTTGCAGGGCACACGCGCGCGCATCCTGTGACGTTGGTCGTAAACCCGGTTTGGGATCTGTCCACCGCACGCGCCAATCAGTTTCGCCGGATGCTGGAGGAGGCGGGTCTTGCGGCCAAGCGAATGCGCCGGATTACGGGCCATGCGGATCGTTCGCCGGTTTTGGCCGATCCGATGGACATGCGCAACAACAGGCTCGAACTCATCCTGCTGCGATCCGAGGGCAGAGAGAACTAGAGAGATTTTTATCCATTAGCGGACTGTTAAAGTTACGCGCGTATGCCTGTGTCCCAAGGTTGGTCGACGCAGCAGAAGGGCGTATCCATGACAATTTCCTCCTCACTCAATGCCAGCGTTGCGGGGTTGAACGCGAATGCCACGCGGCTCGCCACGATCTCGGACAATATCGCCAATTCATCGACCTTTGGGTATCGCCGGGTCGAGGCCGATTTCGAATCGGTTGTCATCTCTGGCCGTGGTGGCAGCTATGCGGCGGGCGGGGTGCGTGCGGGCACGCAGCGCCTGATTGATCAGGGCGGCGCGATTGTCAGCTCTTCGAACCCGACCGATCTCGCGGTGCGTGACCGTGGCTTTCTCCCGGTGGCGCGTGTCACCGACCTTGCGGTCGGCAACGGCGATCCACAGATGTTGCTGACCACAACCGGTTCGTTCCGCACCGATTCCCAAGGGCGGCTGGTCACGGAATCTGGCCTCGTCCTCTTGGGCTGGCCCGCCAATCCCGATGGCACCATCCCCGAGTTTTCCCGCGATACCAGCACCGGGCTGGAACCCGTCCAGATCAACGTCAACCAACTGACCGGAGAGCCGACCACCGCCATCAATCTGGGCATCAACCTGCCGGCCACGGACACCCGCTTTGACAGCCTAGGCGATCCCCAGCAGCTCTCGATCGAGTATTTCGACAATCTGGGCACCTCCGAGACGATTTCGATGCAGTTCACACCGACGGTTCCGGCCACGGGCCTGTCGAATGAATGGACGGTGACATTGACCGATTCCGCGCAAGGCAATGCCCTGATCGGGGAATATGTGCTGACCTTCGATGCGGCACGCGAGACGGGCGGCACCCTTCTCAATGTCCAGAGCGTGACAGGCGGGGCCTATGATCCGACCAGCGGCACCATCATCGTGGATGTGGCGGGCGGCCCGATCGAGATCAATATCGGGCGCCCCGGCACCTCTGACGGCATGAGCCAGCTCTCGGACAGCTTTGCGCCGCTCTCTATCGCCAAGGATGGCTCGCCGGTGGGCAACATGACCTCTGCCGAAGTGGACGCCAACGGATTTGTTCGCGCCACCTTTGACACAGGCGTGAGCCGGATCGTCTATCAGGTGCCGCTCGTCGATCTTCCCAATCCGAATGGGATGGTGTCGATGGATCAACAGACCTACTTGCCTTCGACCGATAGCGGATCATTCTTTCTCTGGGATGCAGGGGATGGGCCGACCGGCGATATCGTGGCCTTTGCCCGTCAGGAATCCGCCACCGATGTTGCGGGCGAGTTGACGGATATGATCCAGACCCAGCGCGCCTATTCCTCGAACGCGAAGGTGATCCAGACCGTCGACGAGATGTTGCAGGAAACGACCAATATCATCCGCTGAGCACGCCTTTGACCGAAGAGGAAAGGAAACGCCATGACCCTCGGATCTGCTCTGTCCAGTGCCCTGAGCGGGCTTGCCGCCAATACCCGCGCGGTGGACGTGCTCTCGGGCAACCTCGCCAATGCGCTGACCGAAGGGTTCGCGCCGCGCGAGATCACGCTTGCGGCGACGCGGGACAGTCGCGGTGTGCAGGTCACCGGCGTCTCGCGCCAGGTCGATCTGGGCCTCTTGTCCGACCGGCGGCTGGCCGATAGCGCGCGCGCGGCCTCCGAGGTGCAGGCTGGGTTTGCGCGCGCGGTCGAGAGCGCCGTTGGCACGCCCGATGGGCCAGGGTCCCTGACGGGGCGTCTGGCCGCGTTTGAATCTGCGATCGAGACCGCCGCCACGCGCCCCGAGGACACGAACCGGCTTGACGCGGTTTTGAACGCGGCGCAGGGCCTGACCACGGGGATCAACGAGGCCGTCGCAGACATCGCGCGGCTGAGAACGGACGCGGATCGCGATATCGCCGCAGCCGTGAATGCGCTGAATTTGGGCCTCAAGCAGGTGGCGGCGCTCAATGGACAGATCACCACCAGCCAGTCGCGAGGGCACGACATCACCGCCTTTGAGGACGAGCGCCAGCGCGTGATTGACGAAGTGGCCGAGATTGTGCCGCTGCGACAGGTGCCGCGTGGCGATGCCTCGGTTGCGCTTGTGACCACCGCTGGGGGGCTGTTGCTCGATGGGCGGGCTGTCACGCTCTCCTTTGATCCCGCGCCGCTTGTAACGCCGCAGATGACGCGGGAAGGGGGGCAGCTTTCGGGTATCACCCTTGACGGGATCGAGGTGCCGGTAGGCGCCGCGCGTGGGCCCTTGCAGGGCGGGCGTCTTGGGGCCTTGTTCGACATCCGCGACCGCGCAGCGGTCGAGGCCAATGCAAAGCTCGACGCGCTGGCGCGCGATCTGGTCGAGCGGTTTCAAGAGCCGGGGCTGGACGCGACGCGCGGGCCAGACGCGCCGGGCCTTCTGACCGATGCGGGCGCGGCCTTTGCGGCCGAAAACGAGCTGGGCCTTGCAGGCCGGATTGCGGTCACGCGGCGTGTTGATCCAGCCCAAGGGGGGGCACTCTTTCGGATTCGCGACGGTCTCGGGGCGCCGGTCGCCGGGCCGCCGGGCAATGGGGCGCTGCTTGGGGCGCTGAGCCGGGCCCTGACGCTGAGCAGCAGTTTGCCCTCCGGCATTTTGGGAGGTGGTGCGCGCTCTGCTGCCAATCACGCGGCCACCTTGATCTCGACCCTCTCGCAAGAACGGGTTGCAACCGAAGAACGCCAGAGCTTTGCCACGGGTCAGGCTGCAGAGTTTCGGGCGCAGGAACTGGCCGCCGGCGTAGACAGCGACGCGGAATTGCAACGTCTCTTGCTGGTGGAACAGGCATTCGGGGCCAATGCCCGCATGATCCAGACGATTGATGACATGCTTGATACCCTATTAAGGATATGACCATGAATTTTCAGAGCATCGGTGATCTTGCCCAGTCCTTTGCCTTGCGGCGGCAGGGCGTTGATTTGCGCCAGAACCTCGACCGCCTCGGGCTGGAACTGAGCAGCGGACGGGTGGCGGACCTTGGGCGGCATCTATCCGG
>NZ_JAGPVV010000041.1 GCF_018066915.1 Roseovarius sp. | reverse complement strand
AGGTTGTCGGTCACGATCACGTCGAACTGCTTGGGCCAGCGGCAGAGCTGCATTGCGCCTGCATCCGCATACATATGGCTCAGTTCCACATCGGGATAATCCGCGTCATGCACCTTTTGCACGACCTCGCGCCAGAGCACGCCCGATTCCATCACATTGGCCTTTTCCATCGAACAGACCCGGTTGCCCCGCTTGCGCGCCAACTCGAAGGCCGCGCGCGCCACGCGGTCGATCTCGCTCTCGGTGTAGCGCTGCGTGTTGATGCCCACACGCTCGTTGCCTTCGGTGAAAATACCGCGCGGCTCGCCGAAATAGATGCCGCTCGTCAATTCCCGCACGATCATGATGTCGAGACCGGCGACCACATCCCGCTTTAGGCTCGAAAAATCCGCCAGTGCGTCAAAGCATTGCGCCGGGCGCAGGTTGGCAAAAAGGTCCATTTCCTTGCGCAGGCGCAAAAGGCCGCGCTCGGGCTTCACGCTGAAATCGAGGCTGTCGTATTTCGGCCCGCCCACGGCCCCCAAGAGCACGGCATCAACCTCTTGCGCCTTTGCCATCGTGTCGTCATGCAGCGGCGTGCCGTGCTTGTCATAGGCGGCCCCGCCCACCAGATCTTCGGACACGTCGAACACCAGCCCGCGCTTGGCCCCGTACCAGTCGATGATCTTGACCACTTCGGCCATGACCTCGGGGCCGATCCCGTCACCGGGCAGAATAAGAAGCGATGGGTTGCTCATGGGGCGTTTCCTTGGCTTGCGTTGGACGTTGCCCGTTGGCCTATACGCAAGCCCCGGAATGGTCAAGAAAGCCCGATGTTACGGCAGGCTCAGATCGACCCAGACCAGCCGGTGACGGCTGGCTATGGCCGCTGCTGCCCCCTCTGGCGTGTCCTCGGGCGGCCAATGCACGCCCGCCCCCGTGACGGTCAGATCAGCAGCAGGCAGGATATAGGACACCCGCCGCGCGCCGGGGCCGGGGGCCGGCCAATCGACGGTCTCGATCTGCGTTCCCGGCCCGGCGCGCATCGGGCGCGGGTCTTGCAGGCGCGGATCGGTCAGCAGCGCGCGCAGCGCCTCTGGCCGCCCCTCGCCCCGTTGCGCGTCAAGATTGGCATGGCCCATCAACACGAACCGCGCCTTTGGTGGCGGCCCGAACGCGCCATCGAGATAGAGCTGCCAGAACCGGAGTTCATCGTGGTTGCGCCGCCCGTTCAGATCCTCGGGCCCATCAAAAACCGGCGGTGTGGCGTGAAAGGTCAGCACCTGCAACGGCCCCGACGGCAGCAGCACCGGCACCACCCAATGCCCACGCGACGGCAGGCGCTGCATCGCCTGCGCCGCCTCTGAGGGGAAAGGGGCATCGTCCCTCCGCGGCAAGAGCGCACCGGGCAGATCACGCCAGAGAAACCCGCTGAAATCCTGTGCTCCCGCATCCTCCACAGGATAGCGCGACAAGAGCGCCATGCCCCCCTGACCGGCAAAGGCGCCAAACCCTTGGGCATCGCGCGGCCCGCCGCGCCGCCCGTCGCCATCCATGTCTATCCCGGTCGCCACGCCTGCGTTGGGTGCACGTGCAAAGAGATGGGCGTAACGCGGCCCGCCCCCCTCTGCGATGAGGTCACGCAGCGCGCTCAGCGCCAAGAGGTCAAGATCGTAATCCACCCCCTGCAAGATCAGGATATCAGGCTGCGTTTGCGCCAGCACCTCTACGATTGCCGCAATCTGCGCATCCGCGCCGCGCCGCAAATCCCGCAAGAGCAATCCTGGCCCGGCACGCTCCAGATCCACATTCCAGCTTGCCAGTCGCAGCGTATCCGCCCGCACGGGCAGGACACAGATCAAGAGCGCCAGAAGCCCCGCGATCAGGCGCCCTGCAACCCCTTGGCGGTCAGCGCATCGCCCTCGGCATAGGCGCGGCGGCGCTTGTCCTCGATCATGTCGGCGATCCGGCTCATCGCGATGCCGCGCATCAGCATGCTGGCAGGAAGAAAGGCCCATGCGGTCATCGTCCAGATCAGGGTTTGCGGTTGCGCAATCGAAATCGGATCAATCATGTCCGAGGCCGCGCGCACCGCCGCTGGAATCAAGAATGGCAGCAAAGACCCTAACACAATGTTAAGACCGGCATCCCGGCGCAAGCGGTGCAGCACATCGCCGCCGCCCGTGGGATCAAAGAGCGGCAGGTTGATCCAGACATTGAACGCCCCCGACCGTGCAGGCCAGCCCAAGAGCCGCACCAGCGTCACGAAATAGAGGATCATCACCAGCGACACCGTGTAAGAGATGCCCGAGGCGATCCGCACCATCTCGATCAGCGCGGCATCGGCATCGGCGGGCATCATCAGCACCACCAGACGCACCGGCGAATAGGGAAAATCAATCGCCTCGCCCAGACCGCGGCCGAGTTGCGTCAACCACTCGGTCGCCCCGGTCGGGTCCGTGGTGCCGCGTACGATCATCGACAGCGACACAAGGATGGCCGCCAAAGCGAAAAACTTGGCGCGGTTGAACGGCGGGGCAAAGCGGAATTCGATGATGCTGGGATATTGGCCGTAATATTCGATAAAGGTCATGAAGCCCGCAAGGATCGAGAGCACGATCACGATCTGCGCGGTATCCGCACCTGTGGACGGCACGACCAACGAGGGGGTCGCGATCAGGATCGCAATCAGTATGGCACGCGCAAGCGCACCTGGAATCAGTGAAAACACTGCCCTTTCCCCTTCAACTTGGACGGTCGCGATACTCTGCCGCGCCCTTGTGCCAACTTGACCCCACACTTTATGGCGGGTTGCCTCAATCTCGCCCAATTTTTGCCTACTTTCACTATTCACCACAAGCCCTTGGTTAATAAGACGAAAGATTTAGGGCCGATTGAGGGTGCAAGTGGTGCAGGATTGCATCAAACTTGGTTCAGCTTTGTGGCGTAAGGGTCTGTAAATACTGTATCTTGTGGAATGTTCTGGGGTGGGCACAAGTGGCGAGGCCCAAACAAAAACGCCGCGACCTGTGTCGCGGCGTCTTTCTTCTCTTGTTTGGGCCGGTTCAGACCCAGGGGCGCGCCTGTGCCGCCTGCGCCTCAAAGCTCTCGATGGCCGCGGCCTTCTCAAGCGTGAGGCCGATATCGTCGAGCCCCTCCAGCAGGCAATGCTTCTTGAACGCATCCACCTCGAAGCTGAAGACTTGACCTTCCGACGTCGACACGGTCTGCGCCTCCAGATCAACCTCGATGCGCGCATTGGCGCCCTTCTCGGCCTCCTTCATCAGCACATCGACCTGCTCTTGCGGCAGGGCAATCGGCAAGATGCCATTCTTGAAGCAGTTGTTGTAAAAGATGTCGGCATAGCTCGGCGCGATGACACAGCGGATGCCGAAATCCTTGATCGCCCAAGGCGCATGCTCGCGGCTTGACCCGCAGCCGAAATTATCGCCCGCCACCAGAATTTGCGCGTCGCGATACTGCGGCTTGTTCAGCACGAAATCGGGGATCTCGTTGCCCGCATCATCATAGCGCATCTCGTCGAAGAGGTTCACACCCAAGCCCGACCGCTTGATGGTTTTCAGGAACTGCTTGGGGATGATCATATCTGTGTCGATATTGATCAGGGGCAGGGGGGCGGCGATACCGCTCAACTTCTCGAACTTTTCCATCACATCATCTCCCTTACATCCGTCAGATGCCCCGTCACCGCTGCCGCCGCCGCCATGGCGGGGCTCATCAGGTGGGTGCGTCCGCCCCGGCCCTGACGACCCTCAAAGTTGCGGTTCGACGTGGCGGCACAGCGCTCGCCGGGGCTGAGCTGATCCGGGTTCATCGCCAGACACATAGAACAGCCCGCAAGCCGCCATTCAAACCCGGCCTCGATAAAGATATCCGCCAGCCCCTCTTCCTCGGCCTGCGCGCGCACAAGACCAGAGCCGGGCACAACCATCGCCCGTTTCACGGCAATCTTCTTGCCCTTCAGGATCGCCGCCGCCGCGCGCAGATCCTCGATCCGACCATTGGTGCAAGAGCCGATAAAGACCGTGTCGATCTCGATGTCGCTCAGCTTCTGACCGGGCTTGAGGCCCATGTATTCCAGCGACCGGCGTGCCGCATCGACCTTGCCGCCGCTGAAATCTTCGGGCGCAGGCACGGTTGCGGTGATCGGCAACACATCCTCGGGGCTGGTGCCCCATGTGACCACAGGGGCGATATCCTCGCCCTTGAGTGTCACCACCTTGTCCCAATGCGCGTCATCGTCGGAATAGAGCGTCTTCCACCAATTGAGCGCGGCTTCCCACTGTGCACCCTTGGGCGCATGGGGCCGGCCTTTGACATACTCATAGGTCTTTTCATCCGGCGCGATGAGGCCCGCGCGCGCGCCGCCCTCGATCGCCATGTTGCAGACCGTCATGCGGCCTTCCATGCTCAGATCGCGAATGGCCTCGCCGCAATACTCGATCACATAGCCGGTGCCGCCTGCCGTGCCGGTGGCGCCGATCACCGACAGGGTGATGTCCTTGGCGGTCACACCGGGGCGCAGCTTGCCAGTGATCTCGACCTTCATGTTCTTGCCTTTGCGCTGAATGAGCGTCTGCGTGGCCAGCACATGCTCGACCTCAGAGGTGCCGATGCCATGCGCGAGCGCGCCAAAGGCCCCATGTGTCGCGGTGTGGCTGTCGCCGCAAACCACGGTCATGCCGGGCAATGTCCAGCCCTGTTCGGGGCCGACAATATGCACGATCCCCTGCCGCACATCCGACACCGGGTAATAATGAATACCGAAATCGCGCGCATTCTTGTCCAGCGCCTCGACCTGAATGCGGCTGTCCTCGGTCATGGTAGCGGCATTGGCGCGGTCGAGCGTGGTGGGCACATTGTGATCGGGCACGGCAATGGTCTTGTCGGGGGCATGCACCTTGCGCCCGGCCATCCGCAGCCCTTCAAAGGCTTGCGGGCTCGTCACCTCATGCACGAGGTGGCGGTCGATATAAAGAAGGCAGGTGCCATCTTCGGCCTCATGGGCCACATGGGCATCCCATATCTTGTCATAGAGTGTCTTGGGGGACATGCGTCCTCTCCCGTTTTGCTGGTTGGATTGGCTAAGAGACGTCACGAAAGGGCGGCGCGCCTCATAGGCGCGCGGTAATGCTGCACATCGCCCCGAAGAACCTCCAGGGCAGGCGCGCGCGATCATCCATGTCGAAAACCCGTGTCATGCACCGCAGATACAGTGCCGCCGCCGCTCTATCAAGAGGGTCGCGTGCGGCGATACGGTCAATGCCGAGCCGCCCGCAGCTTCATCTGGCCAAAAATACCTCGGGGAGCACCGGATGAAATCCGGGGTGAGGGGGCAGCGCCCCCTTCCTTGTTCGCTCAGGGCTTCTCGCCAATCTCGCCCGTCAGAGAGAAAAGCCGCTTGGGATCGCCCGCCGGTTCGATCTTGAGCGCGCCAACCCCGCGCTTGTCCGCGAATTGCCCGGTGCCGCTGACCAATTCCCAGAACCCGTCATCATGCAAGGCGGGCTTGTCGGCACCTTTCATGAACACCGCGCGCACGGTGAACTTGATGATCGCCACATCACCGTTTTCCGCCTCGAACCGCAGATAGCCGCGCGGATCGCCCCCCAAGGGCGGCTGAATGTCATGCCAGCCGAATTCCGTGACCTTGGCCCCGGCCAGTACGCCCTCACCCTCGGACACACCTTCGCGGCGCACGGCCAGAACGAAATGCGGTGTGCCATCGCCCATCTCGAACCGCATCTCTTCTTGTGGGTCCATCACGGCGGTGACGGCCACGGGTGCTGCCATCGCCCCGCCTGCCAGCATCAGCACCTTAGCGGTCAGCACGGCCAGACGCGGTGTTTTCATGGAAAAAATCATGTGCGGTTCTCCTGCGAAATCGCTCTGCGGCCCCAATGTCGGTGCCAACAGCCAGAGCCTTTCACGCAGGGGCTACGCGCTCAACGATTGTTTGGTGTCAGCCGGTCACTTATGCGTGCAAACATCGTGATTTTGGAATGTTTCGCGCGCCCGCGCTCAGTCGGACGACAGCATATAGCCCTCGCCGCGCACGGTTTGCAGATAGCGCGGCTGCTTGGGATCGCTCTCGATCTTGCGGCGCAATCGGGTGATCTGCACATCCACGGCGCGTTCCTGCGCCTGCCCGCCGTCGCGGCCCAGATCCTCGACCAGCTTGGCGCGGCTCACCGGCTTGCGCAGGTTCTCGGCAAAGATCCGCATCAACTGCACCTCGGTCGCGGTCAGGCGCACGGGCTTGCCCGCGCGGCTCAGTTCCGCGCGCTCGATGTCATAGCGCACCGGCCCAAGATGCACGACCTTGGGTTGCGCCGGTTCCTGCTCGGGCTCGGGCATCCGACGCAGGATCGCGTTGATCCTCAGCAGCAATTCCTTGGGCTCGAACGGCTTGGGCAGGTAATCATCCGCACCCGCCTCCAGCCCCTCGATCCGGTCCGGGGTCTCTCCCTTGGCGGTCAAGAGCAGGATCGGCGTCTTGTGGGTGGCGCGCAGCGCGCGGGTCAATTCCACACCGCTCTCGCCGGGCATCATCACATCCAGCACGATCAGATCGAAATCCAAGCCCGCCAGCACCCGCCGCGCATGGGCCGCATCGCGCGCGATCGACACAAGGAAACCGTGCCGCATCAGGAACTTGCGCAAGAGGCCACGAATACGCTCGTCGTCATCCACGATCAGCAGATGGGGGGCGGGCTCGGTCATGTGTCACTCTCCCGGATGGCGTGATAGCGGCGGCGCAATTCAGGCTCCATCATCGCCTCCAGCACCTGACGAAATCCGGCCACGGCCTGAGGGCCCGCGGCGCGATAGGCGGCGCGCATCCGTGCGCGCTGTGCATCCGACAGCTTGCGCTCCAATGCTGCTCCTGCGTCGGTCAGGGTCAAGTGTCGCTCGCGCTTGTCGGTGGTGCCGACCCGGCTCTCGACCAGCCCATCCTCGATCAGCGTGCGCAGCACGCGGTTCAGCGATTGCTTGGTCACGCCAAGGATCGCCAAGAGGTTGTTGACCGTGGTTCCGGGGCTGCGCGCGATGAAATGGATCGCCCGATGATGCGCCCGACCATAGGCCATGGTGGCAAGGATACGGTCGGGATCGGCGGTGAATCCGCGATAGGCAAAGAACATCGCTTCGATGCCCTGACGCAACTGCTCGTCGGTGAGAAACAACAGGTTTTCGCCGCCATGCATTTCGGCCATGCCCACCCTCCGTTCACAATATACGAGCCTCGTGTTTCATATTAAGTCAGCTTTGTTGACATTCCAAGATCAAACTGCTACCGAATCTCAGTTTTTGCGCAATATTATGTCCGAGGCGGACGTATCACACGCAATAAATGCAAACATCGCGAAGAGGAAGCGGAAATGTCTGGCTATGACGATCGGGACGGCAAGATCTGGATGGATGGCAAAATGGTGGAGTGGCGGGATGCCAATGTGCATATCCTGACCCATGCGCTGCATTATGCCAGCTCGGTCTTTGAGGGCGAGCGCTGCTATGGCGGCAAAGTCTTCAAGAGCCGCGCCCATTCCGAACGCCTGCTGAAATCGGGCGAGCTTATGGACATGGCGATCCCCTACACGGTGGACGAAATCGAAGCCGCCAAGCGCGCCGTGCTCGACGCCAACAACCTGACCGATGCCTATGTCCGCGTCGTCGCGTTCCGGGGGGCTGGTCCCGATATGGGCGTGGCCGCCGCGCGCAACCCGATCCGCATGGCCGTGACCGCCTGGGAATGGGGAAATTACTATGGCGATGCCAAGATGAAAGGCGCCAAGCTCGACATCGCAAAATGGAAGCGCCCCAGCCCCGAGACGATCCCCGTCGCCGCCAAGGCCGCCGGTCTCTACATGATCTGCACCATGTCCAAACACGCGGCCGAGGCCAAGGGCTGCTCGGATGCGATGTTCCTCGACTATCGCGGCTATGTGGCCGAGGCGACGGGGGCCAATATCTTTTTCGTCAAGGATGGCGAGGTGCATACACCGCTTGCCGATGCCATCCTGAACGGCCTCACGCGCCAGACCGTGATCGGCATGCTCAAGGATCGCCAGATCAAGGTGCACGAGCGCCACATCATGCCCGAGGAACTCGAAGGGTTTGAACAATGCTGGCTGACCGGCTCCGCCGCCGAGGTGACGCCTGTGGGTCAGATCGGCGATTACACCTTTGAGGTGGGCGCCATGACGCGCGAAGTGTCTCAGGCCTATGAGGCCCTCGTGCGCGCCTGATCGCGGGCGCGACACCGGCGGTAAACCACCGGCCTTAGTATCGCCACAATCGCCGCCCGGTCCCACTGGGCGGCGTTTTTCGTGCCGATTCTGGTATTTTTACGCCGTCTTGACCGGGTGATTCGCGCGAATTTAACGCCACATCGGTGCAAGTCGCCCGAAAATGGCGCAGCAACGCTCTCCTTAAACGTGTCAGAAATGTGGCAAGCCCGCGTCGCGCCCTCCAGGGTTTTCGGCCTCCACCCCGGTTCATCGCAGCCCCGCACCGTCGTTTCCGGTGCCGCAACATTACGCTGCGTCGCCCGCCTCGATTGGGGCCCAACGAGGTATTTTTCCCCCTATCCCGGCGGCAATCCGCCGCGTATCGAAGAGTTGTTTCGAGAGGCTGGACAATCCGGCGTTTCGTTCTGCTCGCTGCCTGTGATCCGCTCAACAGTCGGCGGGACAATTTGTGGTTAAAATGTGGCGTGATCTGATCGGGTCCGGTCAAAATGACCGGGGATCATTGCGGCAAAACAAGGGCGCGTGCTGGCGGACTTGTCGCTTTTGAACGCGAAGCGAAATCGGGGCAAAACACCCCAGAGTTGTATTTTTTCGGGGTTATTGACTTGGTCAGGGGTAGGGTGCATCTACAAGTAAGTTAGCTGAATACTTAGTAAATCTGGAAACGACAGGCAGTGGGGGCATTGGCCGGTCGTATCCTCGGGGTGAGTTGCCTGACCGAAGTCATATGCGCAAAGTGACGCATTACGTGTGTCCTAGCCTGCCGAAATCTGGCGCGAGTTGTGCCACGTTCCGGACATAATTGCGACGGTGCGCCAAAAGATCGGCTCACCCATCGGCAACGGGCACGGCGCGGTATGTGTAAACGGTGTTGGGGTTTCGAGATTCTGGGGAGAGCTGCCATGTCATTGCGATCTGTTTCGGTGCCTTTGCGCCGCGAAGACGCGAATCTGATTCAAAATCCGACTGTCGGATTGAAATCGGTTCAGGTCTACGGACATTTTTTTAAGCGCGTTCTGGATATTGTGATCGTCCTGCTTGCGGCACCCGCCGTGATCACGGTCGTGCTCGCCCTTTGCGTGTTGATTGCACGGGATGGCGCGTCGCCCTTCTATGCGCAGGACCGGGTTGGCAAGAATGGCCGCATCTTCCGGATGTGGAAACTGCGCAGCATGGTGCTCAACGCCGATGCGCAGCTTGAAAGCTATCTCGCCGCCAATCCCGCCCGCCGTCTGGAATGGGACGAGCACCAGAAGCTGCGCCATGATCCGCGCATCACCCGGATTGGCCGCCTCATCCGCAAGACCTCGCTCGACGAGCTGCCGCAACTGTGGAACGTGCTGATGGGCGATATGTCCATCGTCGGCCCCCGTCCCATGATGCCCAGTCAAAAGGCGCTCTATCCCGGTCGCGGCTATTACGCCCTGCGCCCCGGCATCACCGGCTTTTGGCAGATTTCCGTGCGCAACGAGAGCAGCTTTGCCGAACGCGCACAATTCGATACAAAGTATCTGCGTGACCTGTCCTTGTGGACCGACCTGCGCGTGATGCTCTGCACCTTCCGCGTGGTCTTGACCGGAACCGGCTGCTAAGAACCCCGCGCGCCCTTGCCCCGCGCGCGGACAATCTGGCCGCGACTGGCGCATTGATGCACCTTGCGGCCAAAATCCCCGCGCGGCAGTCTGAATGAGTTGAAATCTATGGGCTTTGGCACTTAGGCTGACCCTGCCACCCGGTCCCTCTGGGCCGCGCTGCGACCTGCGGCCAGACCGGCGAAACAGTCAAAGAGGTGCCCGGCGCGTCATGCCCAATGCCTTGGCCTATCTGATGCTGGCCGCCTGGCCGCTGATCACGCTGGCGATGTTCCGGCGATGGCCCGTCGAGCGTGCGCTCATCTGGTCGCTTTTGGGCGCTTATATGTTTCTGCCGCCGCCGCCTGCGGCCTTTGATTTCCCGCTGATGCCGCCCCTGACCAAGGAATCGCTGCCCAGCCTTGCCACCTTTGTCATCTGTCTCATTCATGCCAAGGCCCGCGCGCCGCTCTTGCCCCAAACCCTTCCGGCGCGCATCCTGATCGCCCTCTTCATCCTCAGCCCGGTGGCCACAGTCCTCACCAATGGCGAGCCGGTGTTTTACGGGCGCATCGGCCTGCCCGCCTTGGGGCTCAAGGATATGGTGGCCCTCGTTCTCTTGCAAACCATCCTGCTCCTGCCCTTTCTTCTGGCGCGGCAACATCTCGCCACACCCAAAGGCTTGCGCGAACTGGTGATGGCGCTGATGCTGGGCGGCCTGATCTATTCCCTGCCGATGCTTCTCGAAGTGCGGCTCTCGCCCCAACTCAACATCTGGATCTATGGCTATTTCCAGCACAGTTTCGAACAGATGATGCGCTCGGGCGGGTTCCGTCCCATCGTTTTCATGTATCACGGTCTCTGGGTTGCCTTTTTCACTGTCATGGCCATGACCTGTGCCATCGCTCTGGCGCGCGAGGCCGATGTGCGGCGGCGCATCTTTTACCTCTTGGCGGCGCTCTATCTTGGCGGCGTGCTGGTGCTCTGCAAATCGCTGGGTTCGCTGATCTATGGCGTCTATCTGGCCCCGCTTGCCCTCTTCCTGCCCCCCCGTATGCAAATCCGCATCGCGGGGCTGATGGCTGTGGTGGCGATTGCCTATCCCGTGCTCAAGGGCGCAGGCCTGATCCCGGTCGATTGGATTCTCGAACAGGCCGCCAAAGTTGACCCTGAACGCGCCAATTCTCTGCGCTTCCGCCTCGATAACGAGGATATCCTGATGGAGCGCGCCCTTGAAAAGCCGCTCTTTGGCTGGGGCAGTTGGGGGCGCAACCATATCCTCAATCCCATCACTGGTGTGATCGAGACCGTAACCGACGGGCGCTGGATCATCCTGATCGGCATTTTCGGCTGGGTTGGGTATCTCGCGGAATTCGGCCTTGTCGCGCTTCCGGTGCTGATGCTCTGGGTCTATGGCCGCCGTCTGGGCGATGCCGCCCATGTGCGCCTGATTGGCCCGGTGGCGCTCTTGCTGGCGATCAACCTGATCGACATGCTGCCCAATGCCACGCTTACGCCGCTGACATGGCTCTTTGCCGGGGCGGTGCTGGGTCTCGCCGAGGCGGCGCGCCATCAGCGCCCTGTCGCGTCCCGCCGCCGCCCTCTGGGCTGGCGGCCGATCATGTGAGGCGCGCGCCATGACCCGCCCCCGCGTGCTGGTCCTTGCCGAGGCGGCCAATCCCGAATGGGTCAGCGTGCCGCTGGTCGGCTGGTCACTGGCCACCGCCTTGCGCGACGTGGCCGAGGTGCATATCGTCACGCAGGTTCGCAACCGCGACGCATTCTTGCGGGCGGGACTCATCGAGGGCGAGGACTTCACCGCCATCGATTCCGAGGCGCTTGCCCGCCCCCTCTGGGCCTTGGGCGAGCGGCTGCGCATGGGGCAGGGCAGGGGCTGGACCACGCTGCAAGTCATCAACGCGATCAGCTACCCGTGGTTCGAGCATCTGGTGTGGCAACAGTTTGGCGCGGCCATCCGCGCCGGGCGCTATGACATCGTGCATCGCATCACCCCGCTCAGCCCGACGATTTCCTCGTCGTTGGCGGGCAAATGCGCCCGCGCGGGTGTGCCCTTTGTCCTTGGGCCGCTGAATGGCGGCGTGCCATGGCCCGCAGGCTTTGACGCCGAGCGGCGGCGCGAGCGTGAATACCTCAGCTATCTGCGCAGCGCCTACAAGGCGCTGCCGGGCCGCGCCGCGACCCTGCGCCATGCCGCCGCCATCTTTGCCGGCTCTCGTCACACGATGGGCGAATTACCCGGTTTTGCGCGCGCCAAAACCGTCTATCTGCCCGAAAACGCCATCGACCCCGCCCGCTTTTCCCGCATCGCAGCACCCGCGCCGGATGGCCCCCTGCGCGCGGCTTTCGTCGGGCGGCTTGTGCCCTACAAGGGCCCCGATATGCTGATCGAGGCTGCGGCCCCGATGCTGCGCGCCGGGCGTCTGCATCTTGATTTTGTGGGCGACGGGCCGATGATGCCCGCCTTGCGCGCGCAGGCCGACGCCCATGGCGTGACCCATGCCATCACCTTTCACGGCTGGCTGGAGCATCGCGCCGTGCAGGACGTGCTGGCCACCTGCCACCTCTTCGCCTTCCCCTCGATCCGCGAATTCGGCGGCGGCGTCGTGCTCGAGGCGATGGCCTTGGCCGTGCCGCCCCTCATCGTCGATTACGCCGGCCCCGGCGAGTTGGTCAGAGCCGCGCGCGGGCTCAAGGTGCCGTTGGGCAGCCGGGCCGAGATCATCGCAGGTTTTGCCACGGCATTGGAGACACTCAGCCACGACCGCGCCGCCCTCGCCGCCATGGGGCAGGCGGGCCGCGCATGGGTGCTGGAACAGGCCACATGGGCCGCCAAGGCAGGCCAGGTTCGCGCCGTCTATGACGCCCTGCTGGCCAAGGCCCCGCTGCCCGAGGTCTTCGCCGCATGAGCGCCGCCTACCGCCCCGAAATCGACGGGTTGCGCGCCATCGCGGTGCTGTCCGTGGTGCTCTATCACTTCGGGATGCCGGGCATTCCCGGCGGCTTTGTCGGCGTGGACATCTTCTTTGTCATCTCCGGCTTTCTGATCGGCGGCATCCTCTGGGCGGACCTGCGCGAAACCGGGCGCATCCGCTTGGCCCGCTTCTATCTGCGCCGCCTGCGCCGCTTGGCCCCCGCCTATTTCGCCATGGCGGCGGCGACGCTGGTGATGGGCTGGCTCATCCTCTTGCCGTTCGAGTTTCGCGAATTCGGCAAATCCCTGATCGCCGCTACGGTCTATCTCTCCAACATCCATTTCTACCGTGAAGCGGGCTATTTCGACGGCGTGTCCGAGGAAAAGCCGCTTTTGCACACATGGTCGCTGGCGGTCGAGGAACAGTTCTACATCGTGCTGCCTTTCGTTCTCTTGGCTCTGGTCCGGTGGCGCCCCACGCTGCCCATGATCCTCGCGGCCCTCGCCGCGCTCTCGCTTGCTGCCTGCCTCTGGCTCACGCCCCGCTCGCCCACGGCGGCCTTTTACCTCTTCCCCTTCCGCGCATGGGAGCTTTTGGCGGGCGTCCTTCTCGCCATCGCGGCGCAGGAACGCAGGGCGCGCTTTGCCCTCCACCCGGCGCTTTCATGGGCCGGTGTGGCGCTCCTCCTCGCCAGCATTACCCTGATCCGGGCCGAGGGGTTTCCCGGCTGGCAGGCGCTCTTGCCCGTCGCGGGCACGCT
>NZ_JAGPVV010000037.1 GCF_018066915.1 Roseovarius sp. | reverse complement strand
AGCCGTGCCTCTATCTCGCGAAATCTGTCGATCACCTCTGCCTCCCTCTTGATGCTGCGGATGTGCTAGAGGTGGCATTTAAGAGGCCGGTTGATCCATGCCGGACGGGGTATCACGCGATACCGCCTGCGGCATTGGTTTGACGCCCGCCTTGACCGACAACGAGGACCACAGGGCGTGCCCCGGCCAGCCCCATGCCATATGAAACCCGCCCGTTTGGAGGAGAACCCATGGGAATCGTCAATCTTGAGAATATCACCGATGTGGTGATCGCGAGCCTCGGCAAGCACGGTGATATCACCGACCGCCAGCGCGAGATCATGACCGCGCTCATCCGCCACCTGCACGCCTTTTGCAAGGATGTGAACCTGCAACATGGCGAGTTCCTTGAGGGCTGCGAATACCTCAAGCGCGCAGGCCAGACCTGTGACGAGAACCGCCAGGAATTCATCCTTCTGGCCGATATTCTGGGGGTCGAAGTGCTGGTGGACATGCTGTCCAATCCGGTTGAAGGCACCGAGAGCGAGTCGACTGTTCTAGGGCCATTCTACCGCGAGAACCCGCCCGTTCTGCCCAAGGGGGCCTCGACCATCCAAAAGCATTACGACAACGAGGAAACCGCCTATTTCGAAGGTTATATCCGCGATGCGGCGGGCAATGGCCTTGCCGGTGTCACGCTCGACGTCTGGGAAGATGCGCCCAACGGGATTTACGAAAACCTCGACCCCGATCAGCCAGAATACAATCTGCGCGGCCGGTTCGAGACCGATGCGCAGGGCCATTACGCCTTTGTCGCCGTGCGCCCCGTGCCCTATCCGATCCCCGATACCGAAACGGCGGGCGAACTCTTGCGCTACATGGGCCATCACCCCAACCGCCCCGGCCACATGCATTTCATCATCTCCAAGGAGGGGTTCCGCCCGCTGATCAGCCAGATCTACGACGGCGAGAGCAAATGGCTCGACAATGACAGCGTCTTCGCCGTCAAGGACAGCCTGATCGGCACCTTCAAACCCGCCCCCAAGGAGCTTGGCACCGATCTGCACTTCACCTTCGATTTCGTGCTCAAGGCGGATGCCGCGGCGCAGGCCGTCGCCGCCGAGTAAGTCACCCCCTCCCTGCAACCTCAAGCCCCCGTCACGCGGGGGCTTTTTTTACGCCCGCAACAGGCTAGGCTGGTCATGGGGCTGGAGGGTGCCATGAATTTCAAGCAACTGACCTATTTCATCGCGGTGGCGGAGGAATTGCACTTTGGCCGCGCCGCCGAACGGCTCGACATGGCGCAACCGCCGCTCAGCCGCCAGATCAAGCAGATCGAAGAAGAGTTGGGCGCAATCCTCTTCAACCGGGGCCGCAGCGCCATCAGCCTGACACAGGCGGGCGAACGGTTGCTGGAACGCGGGCGATCCATTCTTGCGCAGCTTGAGGATACCAAGCTCGAAGTGCGCCGCTTGGGTCAGGGGGCCGAAGGGCGGCTGCGTGTGGGCTTCGTCGGCTCGGCCACCTTTGGCATCCTGCCCACCATCATCAAATCCTTCCGCGCCAATTACCCCGAGGTCAATCTGAGTCTCAACCCGATGAACAATGCGCAACTGCATCGCGCGCTTGTGTCCCGCGAACTCGATGTGGCCTTTGCCCGGCCCGCCCTGCGTGACCCCGAATTCGTGACCAAGGAGTTGATGGAGGAAAAGCTGATCCTTGCCCTGCCCGACACGGTCGACACCGGCGGGCGCACCGTGGCCAAGCTCGAGCGGCTCGAGACGCATAATCTGGTGCTATACCCCGAGCATCCCCGACCCAGCTACGCCGATTTCGTGCTCAAGGCGGTTGAGGACGCGGGGTTCACCGCCCCCTTGCGCCTATGGTGCATGGATTTGCAAACCGCGCTCAGCCTTGTGGCAATAGGCGAGGGCGTGTGCATCGTGCCCGAGTCCGTCTCCACCGCGCCGCGCAAGGGCATGAAATTCCTGCGGATCGAGCCAGAGATTGCCCGCACCAGCCTGTCGGTCAATCACCGGTTGGACGAACAGGGTGTGCATGTGCACAATTTTGTAAAGCTTGCGCAAAAGGTCGCGCGCAAACAGTTCTGAGCGGCGGGCACAGCGCCCGCCGCCTCGTTGCTCAGCAAGGCACCAAGCGTCAGCAAGGCACTGTGCGATAGGTGCCGTCGCCGTTGGAATAGGCGCATTGGTTGCGCGCGGTGTTGCGCGCCACCAGCGTGCCCGCCGCCGCCCCAGCCAAGGCCGACACAACCGTCCAGCCGCTATCGGCATCAAAGGCCGAGGCCAGCAAGGCACCCCCGGCAGCACCCGCCGCGCCGCCGATCAGTTCTCGGTCGCTGACGCCCTGCATGCAGCCTGCCAAGGCAAGGCTGGTAACGCTGGCAAGAATGAGACTGCGGTTCATAATCTTTCCCTTTCCGTTCTTGGTTCAAACACATCGTCCAAGATAACGCAGGGGAACGGGTTTTGTTCCTTGGGCCAAACTCTATCGGCAGGGGATTGCCGATCAGAGCATCGGCGGCGGCGGCCTGCGCCGCGCCCCCGACAGCGCATTGCCCGCAATCGCCCCCAAGAGGATCGTCCCGCCAATGAGCGTGTTGGTCGTCGCCGTCTCGCCCAAGATCAGCCAGACCCAGACCGGCCCGAGCACCACCTCGGCCAGCGACAAGAGCGTGAGTTCCGCCGCAGGCACGGTGCGCGACCCAATGGTGTAAAGGATCAGCCCCAGCCCCACCTGAAACACCCCCATCCCGAGCGAGAGCGCCGTGTCGGCGTTGGATATCCGCAGCGATAGCCCCAGCCAGAAACAAATCGCCGCCATCAGCGCCATGCCGAAGAGGCCCGAGAGAAAGATCGCGGGCATCATCTCGGTCGCCTTGCCCCATCGCAGGGTGATGGTGAAAGTGGCAAAGCCCACCGCCGACCCGATGGCCGCGAGATTGCCCACAAGTGCTGCCCCCCCGAACTTGTCCCAGACCATCACCGCAATGCCACAGCCCGCCACCACGATGGCAACCCAGGTTTGCGGCCGGACATATTCACGCAACACAACCCGCCCGAGGATCGCGGCCAAGAGCGGCGAGCAGGCAAAGAGCATCATTGCATTGGCTACAGACGTGGTCTGAATCGCAAAGATCGCGCCGGTATAGGCCGCCACCAGCGACAGCCCGCCAATCATCCCCGGCCAACCCATTTGCAGCGCAAGGCGCAGCGCATCCTGCCCGGTGCGCAGGCGGATCACCCCATAGAGCAGCAGGGTCATCGACGCGGATCGGTAGAACAGGATCTGCCAGACCTGCGCCTCGTCAACCAGACGGATGCCCAAGCCCACGGTGGACCAGACCAGACCGGCGAGAAACACGAGGAGATAGCCGCGCAGATCGCGCTCGGATCGCGTGAGAACGGTGGTCATTTGGGGCTTTCGTCGTCAGAGATATGCGGCGGCAGGGGGCTGCCGGGGGCAAAGATCGCCTCTGCGGTCACAGGCGGCTCGTCGCTGTGGCGCGCGGCGCGCAATTCGCGCCAGCCCAGATAGAGCCCCGAGGCAATGATCAGCGTCATGCCCGCCAATGTGTTGACGGCCGGCACCTCATCCCAGAGCACATAGGCGAGGATTGCGGCAAAAGGCAGGTAGGTATAGTCGAACGGGGCCACGAGGCTGGCGTTGGCAACCTGATAGGCGCGCGAAATCAGCGAATAGGCGGCCATGCCGATCGCCCCCAAGAGCGCCAGACGCGGCAGATCGTCAAACGCTTCCTGCGGCACCTCCCACCGCAGGTGATGGGTGGCGGGCGTGATCTCGATCACCTGATTGACCAGCCAGCCCATTGGCAGGATTAGGATGCCCGCAAAGGTCAGGGTGTAGAGCCCTACGGTCAGCGTGCTTTCGCGGTCGCCGATCTTGCGGGCGATGATCTGGGACAGCGCATAGGTCACGGCGCAGAGAAAGGGCAGGATCGCGGCCCAAGAGAAATTGTCGCCCGTCGGGTTCATCGCAATGAGCACGCCGACAAAGCCCACGACAAGAGCCACGCTGCGGTGCGGACCGATGGTTTCGCGCAGAAAGATCGAGGCCAACAGCGCCGTGATCAGCGGGGCCGAGTAAAAGATCGTGCTGACCTCAGCCAGCCCCATAAACGGGAAAGCCGCGTAGAACATCGAAAAGCCAGAGGCAAAGAGAAAAGCACGGATCAGATGCAGCGGCCAGAGCGGCGTCAGCAGGCGATGCGGCTTGCCCAGCCACAGGATCAGCGGTGTCATCACCAACAGCGTCACGATGGAGCGCACGAAAATCAGCAGCCAGACCGGATAGATGGTCAGCAGCGTCTTCATCATCGCGTCCTGGCCGACAAAGAGCAGCATGGCAATTTCGACGCAGAGTATCCCTTGCAGCGCGCGTGAGGGCGCGGGGGCGGGCTGTGCCGAAAGCGTGGCCATGACGTTCCATTTCTTAGCTGTTGGCGCGGGGCCACTGACCTGCAGGCTGAGCAGATCGAAACCGACTGTCGCGTCATTTTGCGACGTGATCGCGTAAAAAGAGAGCAGGCCGCGAATAGAAGCGACAGCGCCCACGGGCGAGGGTCACGGCCCGCAGGGTGAGGATCGCTTGCAGCAGGGGCGCGGCTCGGTTAGGGGCGAAACAATCTTGCGCAAAGCAAATATCTTGTGGAACAAATCGCTTGTAAACTTATAGACAAGCGCTGCGCGTCTGTTGTAAAAAAATTCTCGCACCTCTCGCTTCCCCCCGCAAAAGGACACGCCAGATGCCGGACCGGCTCATGATCGGCACCAGAATCCGCGAGAGGCGGGTTCTGAACGGCATGCGGCAATCGGATCTGGCGCAGCGGGCCGGGATTTCGCCCTCCTACCTCAACCTGATCGAGCACAACCATCGCCGGATCGGCGGCAAGACCCTGCTCAAACTGGCCGAGGCGCTCAAGGTCGAGCCATCGCAATTGACCCAAGGGGCCGAGGCCACCTTGATTTCGGGTCTGCGCGAGGCAGCGGGCAAACCCCGCACCGATGGGCCGGAACTGGACCGGACCGAAGAATTCGCCGGGCGCTATCCCGGCTGGGCCAGTCTCTTGAGCGATCTGCATCGGCGCACGCAGGCGCTGGAGCGCACCATCGAAACCCTGACCGACCGATTGGCCCATGATCCTTTCCTTGCGGATTCGCTGCACGAGGTGATTTCGGCGGTGACAGCCATTCGCGCCACCTCTTCGATCCTCGTGGAAACCGACGCGATCGAGCCGGAATGGCAGGCGCGGTTTCACCGCAACATCAACGAGGACAGCGCCCGCCTGACCGAAGGCGCGCAGGCCCTTGTGCGCTATCTCGAGGCGGCCCCAAATACCGAGGCCGACCTCACCTCGCCACAGGACGAGATGCACGCCTATCTGGCCGCGCGCGGCTATCACCTGCCCGACCTCGAACGCGAGATGGCCGGACCGCGCGACGTCGCCCGTCTGATCGACGCCGCTGCCGCCGAAGGCATGTCTGGCCCGGCCCAGAACCTGACGCGCGAGGCGCTCTTGCGCTATATGGAGGATGCGGCTGCCCTGCCGCTGCGGGCGTTTCTGGCGCGGGTGGGCACGCTTGGGCTGCGCCCCGACCGTCTGGCCGAGGCGACGGGCGCGGATATGGCGCGGGTATTCCGGCGTCTGGCCAGCCTGCCCGAGGCCGAGGTGGGGCCAGTCGGGCTGGTGATCTGCGATGCCTCCGGCACGCTGACGTTTCGCAAGCCGATTGCCGGGTTTGCCACGCCGCGCATGGCCGGGGCCTGCGCGCTCTGGCCGCTCTATCAGGTTCTGAGCCAGCCGCAGGTGCCACTGCGCTTGCGGCTGCGACAGGCCGGACGCGGGGCCGAAGTGATCGAGGCCTTTGCGGTGGCTGCCCAGACCGGGCCAGCAGGCTTTGACCGCCCGCCCCTGATGCAGGCGCTGATGCTGATGCTGCCAGATCCCGGCGAGGCGGGCGGCGCGGTGCGCCCCATGGGGGTGAGTTGCCGGATATGTCCACTGGCCGATTGCGCCGCACGACGCGAGCCGTCGATTGTCGCGGAAGGGATGTGACAGGATGGACAGACAGAAAATCAGACGCGCGGCACGGACCGCGCGCGCAACGGAGGGGAGGCCGGTTGCATGAGTAAGAGGGTTCTGGTGATCGAGGACGAACCGAACATCATCGAAGCTGTCAGCTTTATCCTCTCGCGGGATGGCTGGGAGGTAAAGACCCACGCGAATGGCCATGATGCGATGGAGGCGGTGCGCGCCCGCGCGCCCGATCTTGTCATTCTCGACGTGATGCTTCCGGGCAAGAGCGGCTTTGACATCCTTCAGGAAATCCGCGCCGATGCTGTCTATGGCCGCATGCCCGTCCTGATGCTGACGGCCCGGGGCCAGACCAAGGATCGCGAGATCGCGGAACGCGCCGGGGCAAGCCAGTACATGACCAAACCGTTTTCCAACGCCGATGTTCTGGCGGCGGTGCGGGCGCTGGTCGTGCCATGAGCCCAGAACGCGGCCCGCTCTTTCTGGCGCGGCGCACCTATCGGTTGCGGCGGCTCTCGGATGCGGCGCGCATGCTGCCGATTGCGGGGGCCGTGCTCTTTGCGGTGCCGCTCTTGTGGGAGACAGAGGGCGTGCGCACCACGCGGGCGATGTTCTATATCTTTGGCCTCTGGATCGTGCTGGCGGTGATTGCCGGCGTGATCTCGGCACGGCTGCGCCCGACCGAGAGCGAGGACATCCCGAAGGGAACGCAGGAGCGATAGATGACGATCCTCAACGTCCTCATCCTCGTGTGCATTCTCTACGTGGTGTTTCTCTTTGCCGTGGCCTTTGCGGCAGATCGCGCGGCGCTGCGTGGACGCGGAAGCTGGCTGCGCTCGCCCTATATCTACACGCTGTCGCTGTCGATCTATTGCACCGCCTGGACATTCTATGGCGCGGTCGGCTTTGCCGCGCGGTCGGGGCTGGAATTTGTCACCATCTATCTGGGGCCAACGCTCATCATGATCGGCTGGTGGTGGACCCTGCGCAAGATGGTGCGGGTGGGGCGCAGCCAGCGGATCACCTCGATCGCTGATCTCATTTCCTCGCGCTATGGCAAGTCCAACCTGCTTGCCGTGATCGTGACGGTCCTCGCGGTGATCGGCACCACGCCCTATATCGCGCTGCAATTGCAGTCGGTGACGCTGTCCTTTGCCGCCTTTGCAGAAACCGATCCCACCGCCACGACCCTGCCTGACATGCAATCCACAGCCCTTTGGGTGGCGGGGGGGCTGGCGCTCTTCACCATTCTCTTTGGCACCCGCAATCTCGATGCGAACGAGCGGCATCACGGTGTGGTCATGGCCATCGCCCTCGAAGCGGTGGTCAAGCTCTTTGCGCTGCTGGCCGTGGGGGTCTTTGTGGTCTGGGGCCTCTCGGGTGGGGTGGCGGCAACGCTCGACCGCATCGACGCCTCGGCCATAGCGCGGTTCGAGGTCTCGGGCAGTCGCTGGGTTGGCCTGACCATGCTGTCTGCAGTCGCCTTTCTCTGCCTGCC
>NZ_JAGPVV010000031.1 GCF_018066915.1 Roseovarius sp. | reverse complement strand
GATATCACTCACTCAACCACCTCCTGCAGCAAACCTGCGATCTCTGCTTCCAGCGCCTTCAACTCTGCGTCAATCTCTTCGAGCGGTCTCGGGGGCACGTATTTGTAGAAGTAGCGGTTGAAGTTGATTTCATACCCGACGCGTCCGACGCCGCCGTCTGCCGCGTCGGTGTAGCTCTCATCCACCCAGGCATCGGGGACGAAGGGCAGCACCTCGCGCTGCACATAGGCACGCCAATCCTCGTTGAGCGGCACCAGTTCGTGATCGCGCAGATCGGTGTCGGGCTCGGGATTGCCCGAAGCATCGGTGCAAACCTCTGCCGCCTCGTCGCGTTCCGACAGCGCCCCAAGAATAGCCTTGCGCACCGGCGCGCCAACTTTCACGCCAGAGGCCCGGAGCGAGTCGCTGAGTGCGGTCTCAAACGCAGCGCGGCCTACCCACCGTTCCCCTGCCAGATGCGACTCCAGCGACTCCAGAATGGCGCTCTGAGTCTCTTGGTCGAGCTTCTCAAAGGGCTTCGCCTCGCGCAGCGCCTCCAGCCCCTCAGACGTCACCGCGAAGGCCAGTTTCAGCGGCCGCTCGACCCGGATCTCGCGATAGCCAAAATCGGTGGTGGCGAAGATCTTGGATACGTCGCCCCAGTCACCGTCGCCATTCAGCATCTCGGCATAGAGCTGCGTGATCTGGTCACAGGCCTCGGGCGTAATTTCCCGCCGCTTGGAGCCGAGCGACTTGCGCATGGATTTCCAGAACCGCTCGCCACTGGCATCGATCAGTTGCACCTTGCCGCGCCGCACCTTGTCCTTGCGGTTGGTCAGCAGCCAGACATAGGTCTGAATGCCGGTGTTATAGAAGAGGTCGGTGGGCAACGCGATGATCGCCTCGACCCAGTCATTCTCCAGCATCCAGCGGCGGATCTCGCTTTCGCCCGATCCGGCCCCGCCAGTGAAAAGGGGCGATCCGTTCATGACGATGCCGATGCGCGAACCCTGTTCGTCATGGCGCATCTTGGAGATCATATGCTGCAGGAACAGGAGTTGCCCGTCCGAAATGCGCGGCAGCCCGGCCCCGAAGCGCCCGGACATGCCCTGCTCGGCGGCCTCGTCCTTGATCGGGTCGGCGTATTTCTTCCAATCCACGCCGTAGGGCGGATTGGACAGCATGTAGTGGAACCGCCGGTCGGCATGCGCGTCCTGCGTCAGCGTGTTGCCATAGGCAATGTTCTCGGGGTTGTGGCCGGTGACCAGCATATCGGATTTGCAGATCGCGAAGGACTCGGGGTTGAGCTCTTGGCCGAAGAGCTCGACGCGGATGCGGTCGTTGAGCGCCTTCATCTCCATCTCGGCGATGGACAGCATGCCGCCCGTGCCCGCCGCCGGGTCATAAACCTGCCGGATCACGCCGGTGCCGGTGAGAGCGTCCTTGTCGTTGATCAGCAGCAGTGACACGATCAGCCGGATGACCTCGCGCGGGGTGTAATGCTCCCCCGCCGTCTCGTTCGAGATCTCCGAGAAGCGCCGGATCAGGTCCTCGAAGAGGTAGCCCATCTCAAGGTTCGAGATGGCATCGGGGTGCAGGTCGATCTGCGTGAACCGGTCGAACACCTGGTAGAGCAGACCGGCATCATTGAGCCGCTTGAGCTGATCGGTGAACAGGAATTTGTCGAGGAAGACGTCGCGGACGTTGCCGGAGAAATTCGTGATGTAATCAAGCAGGTTGCGGTGGATGTCCTTGGGGTCCTGCCCCTTGAGCGTGGCGAATGTGAAGCGCGACTCGTTGTAGAGGCGGATGTTTGCGCCAACGACCCCGGACAGAAGCGCATCGCGCGCCTCATCATCCATATCCTTGGGCAGCGTGGCCGCCATGTCGAGAACGGCAGGCTTGGTTTGCTCTAGGATGCAGTCGAGCCGCCGCAGCACCACGAAGGGCAACACCACCTTGCCATACTCAGATTGCTTGAAATCACCCCGGAGAAGTTCTGCGATCGACCAGACGAAACTCCCAAGGCTCTTGATATCACTGCTGCTCATTACCGCCCCTGACTTTTTCTCGCTCAGGATGTGCGGTGAGGCTCAGAAGTGCAAGTGCCGATGACGCTGGTTCGACCATTCTGGCGACGCGTCATCGGCACCGCCCGCGCAATGAACGCGCTGCATGCCGCGCATTTTTACCGCAGCATGATCTGCGCCGGAGCATGGCACAATTCGCCATTCTTGATCCCGTCCTTGGCCTTGTCGTGACGCGGCGTTGGTCGTAAGCGAATTTCGATCTCTCCAAGGAGCAGCTTTGAATGACCAGTCCGGAAGTAGGCTACCGCGTTCGTGGGGAGAAATTGGCTTTCGCGTCAAAGGAGTTGTTCGAGATTGGTGCGCTGGATTCGGACCCGATCGACATGAGTTTTGTGCGTAGACTGAACACCGTGATGGCACGGCGGCGCTTGGACATGGAGAAAAAATGTCCCGGCACGCTCATCGATGCGATAAGCGACAAGGGCACCCTGAAAAAGCAAGCGGAACTGGTCGTGTTCGGGCAGTGGCTGATCACTGGCAGTCCGGGCGCAAAACCACGCCCCGGAAAAAAACCAGATCCGACGAAGATGCTGAAATGCATCGCGGCGATTATGGCGGAGATTGCATGGGCTACGTC
>NZ_JAGPVV010000027.1 GCF_018066915.1 Roseovarius sp. | reverse complement strand
CGGCCCCCCAGCGACAAGCCCGCAATGATCGCATCCATCATCCCCACCGGCACCTGCCGCAGCTTGACCGGACGGCCCAACCGCTGGAACAACCACTCGGCCTGATCGCGCGGCGTGATCGCCGGACCGGGGCCACCAATCGGCAACACCCTGTTCCAGCGCCAAGGGTCGTCCAGACACCCCGCCAGATAGTCGCCCAAGTCCCGGTCACTGATCGGCTTGCACGCCGTAAGCTGCCCGTCCCCGAACACCAGAAAGGGCTTGCCCGCCTCTACCCGCGCAATCTGGCCCGAAAGCGATTTGAAATAGGCCGTGGGTCGCACGATCGAATAGCGCAAGCCCGAGGCGATCAACCGCGCCTCGAACGCCAGCTTGGCCGCCTGAAACGCCAGCATGGGTTTCTGCACGCAGATTGCCGACAAGAGCACCATATGCTCTACCCCCGCCGCCTGCGCCGCCCCCAGTGCCACGACATGCGCGTCGTGATCCACCGCCCTGGCATCGGCGGGCAAGCCGCTGCGTGACGCCATGCACGACACCAGCGCCTCGAACCGCGCGCCGCGAAATCCCGCGCGGGCAATGTCCGCAATCTCCCCCCGCCGCAGCGTGATCCCTTTCGGCAATCCCGCCGCCTCCGCCCCCGGCCGCAGGTAACACACCACCTCATGCCCTCGCGCGCAGAGGGCGGCCACCGTCGCCCGGCCAATCGTGCCGGTGGCGCCCAGCACCAGAACGCGCGCCGCCTCAGCCATTGGCGCAGGACACGCAGCGCGTGGCGGCGGGATCAATCTCCAACCGTCCGATGGCGATATCCTCGCCACAATCCTCACAATACCCGAATTCCCCCGCATCCATCCGCGCCAGTGCTGCCGCCAACCGCTGCCGCTGCACCTGACGGCGCGCTTGTCCCGCCTTGGCCATCGCCTGATTTTGCAGCGCGTCCATCCGGCTCAGCCGCCCGACGGCCTGTTGGTCCAATTCCACCACCGCCTGACCGGCGTGTCCCAGTGCATCGTCACTGTCCAGTTCCGTCAAAAGCGTCACGATCCGCGCTCGCATCCGCGCCTGCTCGGTCTCATTCATTTTGGTGATACCTCCCCGCACCCCTTTGCATTTTACCCGCCCTACCTATCTGCTATACTTCCCTTGACCCAGAGGAGCATAGCCCATGGCACATACAAGACGAAAGCTGGCCGAACTTGATCCGGTCTGGGCACAGATCGCCCAAGAGGCCAAGGCCGCCATCGCCGCTGAGCCGCTCTTGGGGGGGCTCATCCACTCGAGCGTGCTGCACCACGAGACCTTCGAATCGGCGCTCGCCTATCGCATCTCGCTCAAGCTCACCTCGAACGAGATGCCCGAACAGATCCTGCGCGAGATTTGCGACAAGGCGCTGGCCTCTGATCCCACCATCGGTCTGGCCGCCCGCGCCGATATCGTCGCCGTCAACGACCGTGACCCGGCCTGCGACCGGTTTCTCCTGCCGCTCCTCTTCTTCAAGGGGTTTCAGGCGATTCAGGCCTATCGCATCGCCCATTGGCTCTGGACCACGGGCCGCCGTGACCTCGCGCGCTTCTTCCAGATGCGCGCCTCCGAGGTGTTTGGCGTCGATATCCACCCCGCCGCCCGCATCGGCAAGGGCATCATGATCGACCACGCCCATTCCATTGTTATCGGTGAAACTGCTGTGGTGGGTGACAATGTCTCGATGCTCCATTCCGTCACCTTGGGCGGCACCGGCAAGGAAGAAGAGGATCGCCACCCCAAGATCGGCAATGGCGTGCTGATCGGGGCCGGGGCCAAGGTGCTGGGCAATATCCGTGTCGGCAATTGCTCCCGCATCGCCGCAGGGTCGGTCGTGCTGCAAGAGGTGCCCCCCTGCAAGACGGTCGCCGGTGTGCCGGCCAAGATTGTGGGCGAGGCCGGTTGCGACCAGCCGTCGGTCAAGATGGATCAACTCTTGGGCGTGCGCGGCACTGACGACGACAGCGCGAGCGACTGACGATCATGCACGGCCTCTGGCTGTGGCTGGCACCGGTCGTGCTCTTGAGCCTGTCCAATATCTTCATGACCTTTGCGTGGTATGGGCACCTCAAGTTTCCCCATGCCGCGCTCTGGCTTGTGATCCTGATCAGTTGGGGCATCGCGCTCATTGAATACATGCTCGCGGTGCCCGCCAACCGGCTTGGGCACCGTGTCTATTCGGCGGCCGAACTCAAGACCATGCAAGAGGTGATCACGCTCGTGGTCTTTGCCGGGTTCTCGGTGCTCTATCTCAAGGAGCCGCTCACCTGGAACCACGCGCTCGGCTTTTCGCTGATCGCGGCGGGGGCTTTCGTCATCTTCCGCGCCCCGCTCTGAGCAGGGGGGCTGCGCCCATTCGCCTCTTGCCGCGCCGCGCCCGATTTGGGATAAGGCGACAGAGTAATTCATCGGAGAGCCTCATGTCCGCGCGCATCTACAAACCGGCCCGCACTGCCATGCAATCCGGCACCGCCAAGACCCGCCATTGGGTGCTGGAATTCGTGTCCGAGACCGCGCGCGAGGTTGATCCGCTGATGGGCTGGACCTCCAACGCCGACACCCAAGCCCAAGTGCGCCTGCGCTTCGAGACCAAGGAAGCGGCGCTGCAATATGCCAAGGACAACGGCATCGACGCCGTGGTCCAGGAACCGCACGCCCGCAAACCCAACATCCGCCCCGGCGGCTACGGCGACAACTTCGCCACCAACCGCCGCCAGGTCTGGACGCACTGAACGGTGTCGCAGTTGCTCGGCTTGGGGCCTCACGAGCCCGCAAGCAAAGCGTTCTGAACAGATTGATCCCAACCCAGGTAGAACCTGTCCCCGTCACGGATAACCGGGCGGGCCATCACCTTGGGTTGGGCTGCGATCTGCGCCTCTGCCTCGGAATTCTTCAGCCAGTTGTTGAGCGCCCGGTAATCGTTCGATGTGCGGTCCACGAGGCGGTCCCCGAACTCTGCGATCAGCACCGCTAATTCCGCCTCGCTCAACGGCTCTGCCCGCACATCCCGGAAAGAGACTTCCCGCCCGTCCGCCTCCAATGCTTTTCGGGCCTTTTGGCAGAGTGCGCAGGTGTTCAAGCCGTAGATCATCATCTGGAAATCTCCCTTGGTGTCGGCCCCGCAACCTCCTCCATTGCCACGCCCAAAGCAATCCTCTGAGCGGTTCTTTGCACGGTCCGACGGGCGCATTCATCCAGATTTGCCCCATACGCGCCTTTGCGCCAACCCAAAGGATCAGCTTGCAACACCGTCATTCTGCGGCCATTCATGCTGGCGTGAGCATGTCATCAGATCAGACCGCAGTTTCACTGGCCGCTCTCGGCTGGATGGCGTTTTTCTCCGAGCAGTTGGAGGCGGACGAGGCCGGGCTTGCCCCCATGCGCATCGCGTCCGTGCATCGGGATCGGGTCTCTGCAATGTCCGAACACGGCCCCGTGCGGCTGACGCTCTCCGCTCAGTCCTATACGACGGACATCGCCGTGGGGGATTGGGTTCTGGTCGACCCCGAAACCCGCTTGCTGGTGCGGCGTCTGAACAGACGGACGCTGCTGCAGCGAAAAACCGAAGGCAGTCGGCCAACGCAGTTGATCGCTGCGAATGTCGACACGCTCCTGATCGTCACCTCCTGCAACGACGACTTCAACCCGGCACGCCTCGAGCGGTATCTGGCGCTTGTGAACGAGTCCGGGGCGACCCCGGTGATTGTCCTGACCAAGATCGACCAGACCGCGGACGCCGCCCCCTACCTGCAGCAGGCAGAGGCCCTGCAACAGGGGCTGGATGTGGTCATGTTGAATGCGACAGACCCAGAGGCGGCCCTGACCTTGGCACCTTGGTGCGGCCCCGGTCAGACCGTTGCCCTTGTCGGATCGTCCGGGGTGGGCAAGTCGACCTTGCTCAACACGCTGTCGCATAAATCCTCTGACGACGCACAGCCGACAGGACCCATTCGCGAGGCCGACGCCAAGGGGCGTCACACCACCACGTCGCGGTCGCTGCATGCCATTGCCGGTGGCGGCTGGGTGATTGATACGCCGGGGATGCGGACCCTGCATGTCAGCGATGCCACCGCCGGGCTCAACACGCTCTTCGCGGAGATTGTCGAGCTTGCCTTGCGCTGTCGCTTCCGGGATTGCACCCATGATCACGAACCCGGTTGCGCGGTTCAGGGGGCCGCGGCCGATGGCACCCTCGATCCCGCGCGCCTTGCCCGATGGCGCAAGCTGACGGAGGAAAACCAGACCAACACCCCGATCCAGACCGGGCCCCGTGGCAACAAGATCACGCGGTCCCCCGGCAAACGACGCTGACGATCTTGGACTTGAACCACCGGGGGTTCCTGATCCCGGCGGAAATCCACCCGGATCAGGACCCCTCGCACTGTCAGTCCTTGACGATCTCCGAATCCCCAATGGGCGTGCCGGTCTTCCAGAGTGAGAACACGACACCGGCCCCCAGAATGGCGAACGTGATCCCCAGCGACCACACGGGCGGGAATTTTTCCCATCCCATCAGATCGGCGAAGAAGATCTTGGAGCCGATAAAGACCAGCAGGATCGACAGCGCGTATTTCAAGTAGGCGAAGCGATGCAGGATCGCGGCCAACGCAAAGTAGAGCGCGCGCAGGCCAAGGATGGCAAAGATATTCGACGTGTAGACGATGTAGGGATCGGTCGTGATGGTGAACACCGCCGGCACGGAATCGACAGCAAAGACCACATCCGCGATCTCGATCATGATCAGCGCCAGAAACAGCGGCGTCGCATAGCGCAGCATCCGACCGGTTTCGGGGTGCGGCTTGCGGACAAAGAAACTGTGACCATGCAGGTCTTCCGTCACATTCATGCGATGCTTCAGTAAGCGCAGCAGGCCATTCTCCTCGATCTTGTGCTCCTTGTCGGCGACAAGCACCATCTTGATCCCGGTGAAGATCAGGAAAGCGGCGAAAATATAGAGGACCCAGTGATACTGATCCACGATCGTCGCCCCAAGGCCAATCATGATGCCGCGCAGGAGGATCACACCCAGAATACCCCAGAACAGGACCCGATGCTGATAGTCGCGCGGGATGGCGAAAAAGCCGAAGATCAGAGCGATGACGAAAATGTTGTCCATCGCCAGCGACTTTTCGACCACGAAGGCCGTCAGATATTGCGCCGTGGCGGTGGCATCCATTTGCCACCAGATGAAGCCCGAAAAGCAAACACCCAAGGTGATATACATCGCCGACAGCTTGAGGCTTTCGGCAATTCCGATTGCGTGATCGTCCTTGTGCAGAACGCCGAGGTCAAAGACCAGCAGGGCAAGCACGATGGCCAAGAAAACAAACCACATCCAAAGCGGCTTGCCCAGAAAGAGCAGGAACAGGATTTCCAATGCAGGACCCTCAATTCTGGTGTGATACGCTTTGGACAGGTCCGTTCAGAGCAAGGGTCCGATCCGGGCAGGTGACAAGCGCATGTGTTACGGTCCGACATCACGATGGGTGACCATCGTCAGAGGGGCCCGGCCCGCTCTGGTGAGATCGGCATCCCGCAGACCACCTTCAACCCCCCACCGAAAGAGATTTCGGAGCACGGGAAAAGGAACACACCGGCCTCGCGACCGGTGTGTTCAAACATCAGGCCTTGATATGCGCGAACGCGTGATCGACCTTGCGTTCCGCCTTGTCGCGGCGGTCCAGCCCCAGAAAGAGCACGATGTTCTTGGCGACATAGAGCGTGGACCATGTGCCAATGATCACGCCGAAGAGCATCGCAAAGACAAAGCCACGGATCACATCGCCGCCAAAGACCAGCAGCGCCACAAGCGCGATCAGCGTCGTCACCGCTGTCATCAGGGTCCGGCTGAGCGTCTCGTTTGCCGACAGGTTCATGAGGTCGCGCAGGGGCATGGTCTTGTATTTCGCCAGATTCTCGCGCAGCCGGTCAAAGATCACGACCGTGTCGTTGACCGAATACCCAAGGATCGTCAGCAGGGCCGCCACGATGGTCAGGTCAAACCGCAACTGGAACAGCGCAAAGACACCGATGGTGACGATCACGTCATGCACCAGCGCCGCCACCGTGCCCACAGCGAATTGCCATTCGAACCGCATCCAGACATAGGCAAGGATGCCAAACGCCCCCGCGCCCACCGCAGCCAGAGCCAACCAGATCAACTCGGCCGAGACTTTGGGCCCGACTGAGTCCACTGCCGTCAGGGCAATGCCCGGATCGACGGCCCGCAACGCGTCCTGCACCTGCGCGATGGTTGCGGCAGACATCGCCTCGACCCCGTCCTGCGCCTGCACGCGGATCATGGCGACATGCTGATCGGCGCGGAAGGTGGGATCAAAGACCTCGGAAATCGCCACATCGCCAAGCTGCAAGGCAGACAGCGCCGCGCGATAGGCCCCCAGATCAATCTGCTGGACGGAGTCGGTGCGAAAAGAGGTGCCGCCCTGAAAGTCGATCCCAAAGTTCAGCCCCATCGTCGCCACCAGCACCAGCGAGGCCACGACCGCGACAACGGACACCCCAAAGGTCGCCCATTGCGCCCGGAAGAAGTTGATCGTGGTGGTGTCCGGCGTCAGCTTGATCCAGCCCTTGAGGGTGATCCGAGCCGGCTTGCGCCAGCGCATCCATGTTTCAATGATCAGCCGCGTCACATAGAGCGCGGTGAACATCGAGGTCACGATACCCAGACCCAGCGTCACGGCAAAACCGCGCACGGCGCCAGAGCCGATAACGAACATGATCAGCGCGGTCAGAATCCCGGTGAGGTTGCTGTCCATGATCGCGGAGAGGGCTTTGTCAAAGCCAATCGCAATGGCGCGCCCTGCGGGGCGGCCTTGGCGCAACTCTTCGCGGATCCGCTCGAAGATGAGGACATTGGCATCCACCGCCATGCCCATGGTCAGCACGATCCCCGCAATCCCCGGCAAGGTCAGGGTCGCGCCCAGCCCCGACAAGGCCGCAATGAGCAGCGTCATGTTGATCCCCAACGCAAGGACAGCCATGACACCGAATGTGCCATAGCAGGCCACCATGAAGGCAATCACCGCCCCCATGCCGATGACCGCCGCACGTTGCCCCGCGTCGATACTGTCCTGCCCAAGTTCCGGCCCGATGGTGCGTTCTTCCAGAAATGTCATGCCCGCAGGCAAGGCCCCGGCGCGCAACAAGACGGCCAGATCGGTGCTCTGCTCCACGGTGAACCGCCCGGTGATGATGCCCGAGCCGCCGGCAATATGGCCTTGGATCACAGGGGCGCTGATCACCTCATCATCCAGCACGATGGCGAAAGGGCTGCCGATATGGGCGGCGGTATACTCGCCAAAAGCCCGCGCGCCGGTGGGGTCAAAGCGGAAACTGACGGCGGGACGGTTGTTTTGATCAAAGGCAGGCTGGGCATCGACAAGGTTGTCCCCGCTGATGACCGGGGTTTGATCGACGATGTAGAACACCCCCGCCTCGTCCAGCGACGGCAGGATCACCGTGCCCGGCTCGGTCGGCGCTTCGGCGCTCGAGGCGCGCCCGATCACCGGGTGAAAGCTGAGCTTTGCCGTGGTGCCGATCAGCGCCTTCAACTCCGCCGCAGAGCCGATACCCGGCACTTGAATGAGAATGCGGTTCTCGCCCTGCCGCTGGATGGTGGGTTCGCGTGTGCCCACTTCATCGACGCGGCGGCGGATGATCTCGAGGCTTTGTTGCAGCGTGCGGGCGTCCAAAGCGGCACGTTCCGCCGCCGAAAAGGTCACGATCAGCACGCCCCCTTCGGCGCGGACCTCGATATCGGTCTGACCCGCCCCCGTTAGTGACGCAACAGGCGAGGCGAGCGCGCGGACAGCGGCGATGGCCGCCTGCTGCCCGGCGGGATCGGTCAGCGCAATCCGCAATTCGCCGGGCCCCGCCTCCTGTCGTCGGATCGTTCCGACCTCGTCGCGGATCTCGCGCAGCGTGTCGCGGACCTGCGGCCAAAGGACATCCATGCGCGCGGCATGGACCTCCTCGACCTGCACCTCGGCCAAAAGATGCGCCCCACCGCGCAGATCAAGCCCAAGGTTGACAAGGCCAGAGGGTAGCCATCTGGGCCAAGCGGCCAGATCGGTGATTTGCGCGGGTTGCAGGGCAGCGGTTTCGGTTTGAAGGGTGAGGGCATCGTTATGCCGCTCGACCCGAGGGTAAAAGGCGTTGGGAAGGGCAAAGAGCAGCCCCCAGAGACAAACGCTCCAGATCAGGAGACGTTTCCACAAGATCGTTTTCGACATGACTGTGTCCTTGGACCGACGGTGGCGGACGGGGCATGCGGCCCGGTCCGGCAGGTTCGGCAAATTCGGCAAAGGGGGAATGCGGCTGCCAGGGCCACCGCCCTATGATGCGCGTGGCCGAAAGAATCGGCTCAACGCATCCAAGGACCGGGCAGCCATTGCGCCGCTTCGGATCAAGGGCACCGCGGACGACGGGTCACACCCGCCGCCACGAGGCCGTTCATCACGCCGTTGGGGGCGCTCTTGGGGCCTGCGGATGGTGATCACGGTCTGACGAAAAAGCCGGGCGATACCGGGGCGATTCGGTGGACCCCGCCAGACATGCGTCTGGACCTGATTGGTATCCCGGCAGACCTACGTCGGGGCCGGCGCCAAATCTGTCATCCGTCGGTCTTTGGGCCGGGCTTGGCTTGGCCTGCATCGCCGCAATTTCCGGCGCGCCTTGAAGACTGACCGCTTCTTTTTGCCCCGCATTAGCCGAGCGGGCGTGGCCTGGCACCGCGCCGAACGACCAGACCAGCAAGAGCGACAGCAGCACGGACCAGGCGGCAAGCGTCCGGCGCGTCATGGTTGCGATCTGGCTAGTTTGTCTCATGGCGCAGTACATCCCACGACTGCGAGCAAAAGACAATCTGCCGCAAGAGACCCGCGACCCTCAGGCGCGTCAGGCGTCGCCCACGATTGTATTTGCACAGTCCTGCGATCGACAGACCGTGTCGCCCCCGGCAGAGAGGGGCCTTTGCCTTCGGACCTTTCACACCTCTGGGGCGCTATCTGGGCTTGAAATCTGCTTGCGACCTTCGCCTTTCAGGACGCAAAGAACACCAACCACCTTGCCCTCGGGGTGATGGCACCGACGTCAGAAAACCGCTTTAAAACCTGTCCTTCGCGGTCTCGACAAAGTTCAATGTATTGCGGGCCCGGTTGGTGCGTTTCCAGACCAAGA
>NZ_JAGPVV010000334.1 GCF_018066915.1 Roseovarius sp. | reverse complement strand
CATCATGCCGGTCAGTTGCAGCGCCTGATCCGGGCCGCTGCGATCGCGGATCGTTTCATACCACTCGTGCATCACCGGCTTGGTGAAATCGGCCACGCGGTGCGGCCCCCATTTCTTGGCAATGGCGTTGAGGTTGATGTTGTAGCTGCGCTGCGTGGCGGGCCGCTTGTCGAGAAAAAAGCGGGACTTGCGATAGTCGACAATCAGGGCGTCGATCGTGCGCGGGCCGCTCGTGCCTTTGCGCGGCTCACCTTTGCGGGCGCGTTCGACATCGGCGTTGATCTGCGTCGCCTGTCGGATCGACAGGGCCGGGCGGGTTGCGTCAAGTTCGGTGGCGGAAAAGCCCAAAGCCCGTTCGGCGGGTTTGGGTTCCCACCAGATGCGCCATGTTCCATCCGCGCGCTGGCGCTGGCGCAGGCCCTTGATCGTCTCGCGGATGGGTTGAGACATTGGTCAGCAGTCCTTCGATCTATCCGGGCCGATGCCCATGGCGTCCATGATGCGCAAGGTCTCGGGGTCTGTCTGAGACCGCGCCCACGCCTCGCTTTCCTCTGCGCTGGCGTCGAATTCGCCGGCTGCGACACGGGCTGCGAATTTGGTCAGGCCTGCCCTGTTAAGTTCGACAAAGAGGGCGGTTGGGCCGCACACATGCACGTCGCCATAGTCGTCAAACTCGCCTGTCGCGGCGCGATCTGCGAGCGCCCGGTATATTGTGGCATTGGCGGGCCGTGCATTGTCAGCGACGGCGCGCAGTTCAGCGGCCAAGCGGTCTTTTGTTGGGACGCTCATGACTTCATCCCGAGCGCGTCTTCGTAGAGATCGAGCACCGCGCCTTCTTCGGCGAGATCATCCCGGTCGCGTTTGCGGCGCGCGATGACGATCCGCATAACCTTGGTGTCGTAGCCACGCCCCTTGGCCTCGGCCAGCACTTCCTTTTGCTGGTCGGCGATGTCCTTTTTTTCGGCCTCGAGCCGTTCGTAGCGTTCGATAAACTGGCGCAGCTCGCCAGCGGTCACGCGGTAGTTGCTATCGTTTGCGTTCTCGCTCATGCCTTTCGGGCCTCTTTCATCAGCACGACATTGCTGCCGGGCGCAGGGGTGAATGGGAGTGGTTCGGGCAGGCCTTGGGCCTCGATCCATGCCTGCACCGCGTCAGCGCGCCAGCGCAGGGGGCGGTGCAGCGTTGGGAAGGGCGGCGGGAAATCCTGCACGGTTTCGAGCCGGTCGCGGATGCGCAGGAATGCGCCTGCATCGCGCAGACCGAGGCGTTCGGCCACCTGGGCGGTATCGAGAAAGATCATTGGCCCCGGCCCTTGTTGATGCCCTTTTCGCGGGCGATCTGGCGCTGCATGGCGGCGTGGAAATCATCCTGACAAAAATCATCCGGACTGTCGGGGAAGCGCCTGCGCTTGCCGCCGCCCATGTCTTCAAAAAGATCGTCAGTCAGGCGCAGCAGCAGAAAAAAACCTGCCACCGTGATGGCGAGCAGGGTGAGGATCGCGATTGCGATAATGCCTGTGGTCATGGTCTGCCTCGGGGAAAAAGTGGGGTCGCGCCGTCCTGCGGCCCCGTGTGAGTGATGGCGGGCGGGGGGCGAGCAGATACCAGGTGCCCCCGGGACGGCCCCGTCCCGTAGCCTCAGCCCTTGGCGGGCGAGGGCATGAACAAAACGTTGTCGAGATCGGTCACGTCCGAAATCAGATCCATCGCGGCGCGGCGTTGGCGCAGCTCTTCGGCGATCTGGGGGAGTGTGACGAGGATCAGCGCCGCGTCCGCCTCGGTCAAGGTCTGGGCAGTTTGTGCGGTCTTGGCCGCGGCGATGATATGATCCAGCACCTGATCGGTGATCCGACCGGCGCGGGCGTGGGGAATGTGGGGGATCGGTGTTTGTGCAAGTTGTGCTGACATGATGCGGGGTCTCCTAAGCCTGTCCTATGGCCCAGTTAGGAGTTGCTACCCGTGACTGTCAACTGAAAATGTTAGGATTGCTGAAATTTTGTGTTAGTCGCGCTGCCTACCCTTGAAGAAATCAAGCGCACGCATAGCGTGTGGTGTGATCCGATCCGGCAGGATCATCACCGCCGCGCATTGTGTCGCGATGACGATCGCAACCAAGGCCTCTGGCCCGATGGTGCTTTCAAGGGGTATCCAGATCGGCCAGAAGATCACGCCTGGCAAAACAATCAAGCAGGCCACGCGCACCCAGCCGTCAACCGTGCGCGCGCGCGTCTCGCGCGCCTGCCTCTCTTCCGGGGTCGTCATGCGTGCCGCCAGCTGGCGATGACCTTGCCCTTGATCACCACGTTCTGATGATCCACCACGCGGGTCATCGGGGCAATCAGACCGGCGCTGGCCATGACCAGCACGGGCGGTTCATAAATGCGCAGGATGGTTTCGGCGGTGCCGGTTTGCCAGTTATAGAGCTGAGCAATGACAATATCGCCTGATTTGCAGCGTTCTGACTGATGTGTATCGACCAAGATGTGATCGCCGGGCATGTATCCGCGCA
>NZ_JAGPVV010000333.1 GCF_018066915.1 Roseovarius sp. | reverse complement strand
GGCGCGGATGCGTGGTACAAGGAGGGCGCGAAAGAGCGGTTCCTGTCGGGCATCGTCAACCCGGACGAGTGGCGCAAGGTCGATGACATTCTCGATGTGTGGTTTGACTCTGGCTCGACCCATGCGTTTGTGCTGCGCGACCGGGCGGACGGGTCCGAGGATGGCTTGGCCGATCTCTATCTTGAGGGCACCGATCAGCATCGCGGCTGGTTCCATTCGTCGATGTTGCAAGCCTGTGGCACGCGCGGACGCGCGCCCTATCGGGGGGTGCTGACGCATGGCTTTACCCTTGATGAGAAGGGCAACAAGATGTCCAAATCCTTGGGCAACACTGTGGCCCCCGAGGAAGTGGTCAAGCAATATGGCGCGGATATTCTGCGCCTCTGGGTGGCGCAGGCGGATTATACCGCTGACCTGCGGATCGGGCCGGAAATCCTCAAGGGTGTGGCCGATGGCTATCGCCGCTTGCGCAATACGCTGCGGTTCATGCTGGGAGCGCTGGCCCCGTTTACCGAGGCGGATCGGGTGGACCCCTCGGAGATGCCCGAGCTGGAACGCTGGGTGCTGCACCGTCTGGCAGAGCTGGATCACAAGGTGAAGAAAGGCTATGAAACCTATGATTTCCAAGGGGTTTTCCAGCAGATTTTCAACTTCTGCACGCTCGATCTGAGCGCGTTCTATTTCGATATTCGCAAGGACGCGCTCTATTGCGATGGCGATACCGCGCGGCGGCGGGCGGCGCGCACGGTGCTCGATCTGCTGTTTCACCGGTTGACCACTTGGCTGGCCCCGGTGCTGGTCTTCACCATGGAGGAAGTGTGGTTGTCGCGCTTTCCCGGCGAGGACGGCTCGATTCACCTCACGGACATTCCCGACACGCCCGCTGATTGGCTCAATGAACCCTTGGCGGCGAAATGGGCGATGGTGCGGCAGGCGCGGCGGGTGGTCACGGCGGCGCTCGAGGTGCAGCGCACCGACAAGGTGATTGGGGCCAGTCTGGAGGCGGCGCCGGTGGTGCATATCCGCGATGCCGAGATGCTGAAGGCGCTGAAATCGGTGGATTTCGCGGATATCTGCATCACCTCGGATTTGGTGCTGACTGGCGATCCGCGCCCCGATGAGGCGTTCCGTTTGCCGGAGGTGGACACGGTCGGCGTGGTCTTTGAGCGGGCGGAGGGCGAGAAATGCCAACGCTGCTGGAAAATCCTGCCGGATGTGGGGCAGCACAAGCATCCGGGCACCTGCGGGCGGTGTGACGCGGCCCTGGGGTAAGCGGCGCGGGATGGCGATCTATCTGCACATAGGTCTGCCCAAGACGGGCACGACCTATTGGCAGTATTTGGTCTTTCCCAAGATCCACGGGATTGCGTATGTCCACCGCTCACAGAGCGATTTGGCTGGCCAAGAGATCAACCGTATTCTGCGGTCGTTGCATCACGCGGGCACGGAGCCTGTGGGCGGCGGCTGGCGGGGCCGTATTGCGCGGCTCACCGGGCAGGGTCGGCGCACCGCTCCGCGTGAGGGTCTGCGCGACGGGTTCGATGCGCTCTTTGGGCAGAGGCCCGACAGTGAGGATCGGCTCTTGTCCTGCGAGAACATATCGCTGACCAGCGACGGGTTCTGGAATGGGCGGGTCGCGACGCCAGAGGGGGTCGCGGCGCAGCTTGCGGCGATGGACCGCCAGTGGGGTGGTGGACAGGTGCGGATCATCCTCACCACCCGCCAGCCCGATAGCTGGCTTGCGGCGCGCTATGCCGAGTCGGCGAAGGATTTTGACACATTCAGCAACGCGGATTTCGCGCAGCGGGCCGAGGCCCTGCTGTCAGAGCCGTTGATGCCGTGGCAGCGGTGGATTGATACGCGCCATGTGCTGCGCGTCTTTGAGGATGTTTTCGGGGCAGCGCATGTGTTTCGCATGCCGCTCGAGCGGCTGGCCGCGCATCCGGCGCAGAGCATTCTCGAGATGGGGCGGTTCATCGGCGGGCGTGATCTGGGCTATGTCGTAGAGATGCTGGCGCGGCAAGGTAAACTTGGCGCGCGCTCCAACAGCCTGCGCGCGGGGGATGGGGAATGGCGGTTGCGGTCCACGGGCGAGGTCATCGGCTATCCGCCCGGACTGGATGCGCGGGTGCGGCAGCGGTTCGACGGTTGACGCCCGCCTCAGAGCGCCCCGGCGATCTGGCGCAGCACGGCGATGTTGCCATGTTTGACGCCCGGTTCGCGAAAGGCGCGGTCGGCTGAGGTGGCGACAATCACGACATCGCGGGCGCGGTCGATGTAGATATATTGCCCGTAAATGCCGTGGCCAAAGAATTCGCCCGGCTGGGCGTCGGCCGGCATCCACCATTGAAAGCCGTATTGCAAATCGCCCGGTGCGGTGGGGGCTGTGGGCGTGGTTGCGGCGCGCATCCAATCCTCGGGCACCACCTGTTGCCCGTTGTAGCGCCCGAGATTGGCGGCCATCAGGCCAAAGCGCGCATAATCGCGGGTGGTGACGTTAAGACCGCCAAGCGCAAAGGCCACGCCCTCGCCATCGGTCAGGTAAAAGGGCTCGGCTTCAAACCCCAAGGGTTGAATGATCTTGTCCGACAAGAGGTCCGGCAGGCTGCGGCCGGTGGCCCCGCGCAGCACCATGGCGAGGATATGCGTGTCGATCGAGACATATTGCCAGCGGGTGCCGGGGTCTGCCTCGCGCGCGGTGAGGCCCGCGGCAAAGCCATCCATCGTGCCGCCAAGCGCCAGCACGCGGCCCATGCGGTTGATGTCCGAATTGTAATCCAGATAATCCTCGTCAAAGGCCACGCCGCTCATCATCAGAAGGACGTTGCGAATTGTGGCCCCGTCATAGGCGCTGCCCGCGAGGCTGGGGGCGTAGCGCGTGACCGGATCGTCGAGCGAGGCGATCTGGCCTTCGGCCACGATCACGCCGAAGAGGGCTGAGAGAAAGCTCTTGGCCACCGACCAACTGATGCGGCGATCCTCGGGGCCTGTGCCCTGGTGATAGCTCTCATGCACCACAGCGCCCCGGTGCAGGACCATGAGCGAGGTCACGGTGCGGGCGGTGATCCAGTCGGTTGCCACGGCGGGCAGGGTCATGGCGGGACCTTGGGGCAAGGGCGAGACAGGGCCGGTGCCGCGCGGCACGGGAACATGCAGAAAGGCGCGGTCCATGTGTGAGAAGTTCTGGACGATGCGCTCTTCGTCAAAGAGGCTGTTGACCGCCCAGAGGCGCGCGATCTGGTCGCGCTTCCAGAGACCCACGGCCGCTGTCGCAAGGACCAGCACCACCACGATACGGGTCAACCATTTGAGCGCCTTGCGCATTCTCACCCTCCGAGGTTTTGCGCGCAGTTGAGCAGGGCCGCCGCGTCGGATCAAGTCTGACGTTGGGGCGGGGTCTAAATCGTTTCGGCATTTCTCTGAAACGCCGAAACGCTTTAACCCTTTGAGTTGGCGCAATGTCGAACCGAAAAGTCACTCAACTTTTTCTGAACTTGCTTTAGCGGAACTTGTCCGCGAGCCGCTGCAGGGGGGAGCGGGGGTCGGGTGTGGGCTCAGGCTCGGGGGAGGCGGCGCGCTCGGTCTGGACGGGGGCGGGGCGCGGAGGCTTGGGCGGTGTCATGGCCTGCGCCACGGCGTTCTGAAAGCGGTCGGGCTTGCCCACGGCAAGCCAATGCGCGCCCTTGCCGATGCCGCGCAAGAGGTCTTCTAGCCAGTCGTTTTCGGATTTGGCGAAGTCCTGAAGGACATAGGCCGCCACGCCGTCCTTGTGCCCCGGATGGCCGATGCCAAGGCGCACGCGGGCATAGCTCTCGCCGATGTGCTGATGGATCGAGCGCAACCCGTTGTGGCCTGCATGCCCGCCGCCTGTCTTGCAGCGCAGCTTGCCGGGGGCGATGTCCAACTCGTCGTGAAAGACGGTGACATCGGCGGGGGTGAGTTTGTAGAACCGCAGCGCTTCGCCCACGGATTGCCCGCTGAGGTTCATGAAGGTCATGGGCTTGAGCAGGACGGTGCGCGCGCCGTCGAGCGTGCCCTCAGAAACCATGCCTTGAAACTTGGACCGCCATGGGCCAAAGCCGTGATCCTCGGCGATGCGGTCGAGCGCCATGAAGCCGATGTTGTGGCGGTTCCGCTCGTATTTCGCGCCCGGATTGCCGAGACCTACAAAGAGCTGCATGGGTGGTGCCCCCGATCCTGAATGGGCATCGGTCTAGTTGGTCGGGGGCCGGGAATCAACAGGGCGCGGGGCGCACCAAAAGAAAACGCGGCCCCCGATGGGGACCGCGCTCGGTTGGGTGGGGTCTGGTCCCGCAGGATCAGTCCTCTTCGCCCTCTTCTTCCTCGTCATCGCCCTGCGAGCGCAGCGCGGAGGGGGCGGAGATGTTGCAGATCACGAAATCGCGGTCCTTGATCACCGGCTCGGAGCCTTCGGGCAGGTCGACCATCGAAATCGTGACCACGTCGCCGATTTTCTCGACCTTCGAGAGGTCCACGGTCACGTGATCGGGGATGTCACCGGCGAGCACGTTGAGTTCGACTTCGGGACGCACGACGGTCAGAACGCCGCCCTTGCGCAGGGCCTTGCACTGTTCCGCGTTGATGAAATCGACGTGGATGAACAGGTTGATCCGGGTGGTCCGGCGCAGGCGCATCAGGTCGACATGGGTCGGCAAATCCTTGACCACATCGCGCTGAACGTCGCGGCAGATCACGCGCACATCGTCATGGCCTTCGACCTGAAGGTTGAAGAGCGTCGATTTGAAGCGGCCCTTCTTGAGGCGCTTGAGCAGCGCGTTGAACGGAATGTTGATCGCCAGCGGCTCTTTGTCGCCACCGAACACCACACCCGGAACCATACCCGCACGACGGGCTGCGCGAGCGGCGCCCTTGCCCGTCCCCGCGCGTTCCTGGGCTTGAAGATCAGGAATTTCTCCAGCCATTTAAATTCTCCATAGGTTAGGGCGGGGCTCCTCCAAGGCTGTAGTCCCCGCATGAAGCTGCGCCAATAGCCGGGTTTTGCCGATTTGAAAAGCGGAATCTTGTTGCCGGGGCGGGATGCGTGACCTATCCGTCGGTCCCGATACGCAAGAGGAGCCTCACTGTAATGCCACGCCGCGTTTTCCTGCATGTCGGCATGCCCAAATGCGCGACGACGACGATACAGGCGGCGTTGCTGCAAAAGCAAGAGGCGCTGCGCGGCTTGGGGATTGCCTATGAGATGCCGGAAGGGCCGGTCACGGAGGGGCAGGGCAATGCCGCCGATCTGGCGATGGCCGCCTATCGTGAGAGAGCGCCGGTCGTTGCGGCAGCCCTTGATTTCTTTTCGCGTGGTGCGGGGGATGTGGTGTTGAGCGCCGAAAGTCTGGCGGGCCTGTATAAATCGGCGGTGGCTATCCGGCTGGTGGAGGAGCTGCGAGCGCGGGGTTTTGAGGTCTCGGTGATTGCGGTCTTTCGCAGACAGGATCACTGGCTCGAGTCCGACTTCAAGCAGCACGTCAAAGGTGGGCAAAAGTGGAACGGCAGCATCGAGGAGTTGCTGGAGAAGCGCACGCAGCAGGATGTGCTGAACTATGCGCTCTTCA
>NZ_JAGPVV010000327.1 GCF_018066915.1 Roseovarius sp. | reverse complement strand
GACGAAATCCTCGGCACCTTCTCGCTCTGGCCACAAGATCTGACCTTTGCCAACTATGCCACGATCCTGACCGACGCGAGCTGGTACATGGGTTATGTCAATTCGCTGATCTATGTGGTGATGAACACGGTTCTGTCGATTGCCGTGGCCCTGCCCGCCGCCTATGCGTTCTCGCGCTACAGTTTTCTGGGCGACAAGCATCTCTTCTTCTGGCTCCTGACCAACCGGATGGCCCCGCCTGCGGTCTTTGCCCTGCCGTTCTTTCAGCTTTATTCAAGCGTGGGGTTGTTTGACACGCATATCGCCGTGGCGCTGGCGCATTGCCTCTTTAACGTGCCCTTGGCGGTGTGGATTCTGGAGGGGTTCATGCGCGGTGTCCCCAAGGAGATCGACGAGACCGCCTATATCGACGGCTATTCCTTCGGGCGGTTCTTCGTGAAAATCTTCATGCCGCTGATTGCGAGCGGTGTGGGCGTGGCCGCGTTCTTCTGCTTCATGTTCTCATGGGTGGAACTGCTCTTGTCGCGCACCCTGACGAGCGTCGATGCCAAGCCGATTGCCGCCACGATGACCCGCACAGTCTCGGCGTCGGGTCTCGATTGGGGCGTGCTGGCGGCGGCGGGGGTGCTGACCATCGTGCCGGGGGCCTTGGTGATCTATTTCGTACGCAATTACATCGCCAAGGGCTTTGCGTTGGGGAGGGTGTGATGAAAGGGTTTGTTAACCATAATGCCGTCATCCTCGGGCTTGACCCGAGGACCTCTTCGATTGAGTGCCTCATCGAAGCAGAGAGCGCAGATGCCGACGGACATGTATGTCTACATCGTCACCAACAAGCCACGCGGCACGCTCTATATCGGCGTGACTGGCGATCTCAGAAACCGTGTGTGGCAGCATCGCAGACATATTCTGGACGGCTTCACAGACCGCTACAACCTGGAGCGGCTTGTTTGGTTCGAACCGCACACCAAACCGACCCTTGCAATTCAGCGCGAAAAGTCGCTCAAACGCTGGTATCGCGACTGGAAGATCGCTCTTATCGAACAGTCAAACCCGCAATGGCGCGACCTGTGGCAGGATATTTGCGGCGCATAAATGCAATCAATCTTTCGGTTTTGGGAGGTCCTCGGGTCAAGCCCGAGGATGACAATCAACGAGAATTCGCGTCATCCTCGGTCTTGACCCGAGGATCTCCAACGGCAGAGATCGTCCGGTCAAGCCGGACAATGACGGTTTGCATAAAAGAGAGGCTCTCCTAATGGACTGGATGGCTTGGACACTCCCCACCGCGATCTTCTTTGGGGTCATCGCCTCTTTGCTCATCACCTTCACGGTGCTGGCCATAAAATTCCCCGAAACCCCGCGTGTCGGTATCCTCAGGATCGAGACGACGCGCGGCGATCGGCTCTTCATCACGCTTCTGGGCTCGGCCTTTCTAAACTTGGCCTGGCTCGGGCTTGTCGGCGCACACCAGCCTTATGCGCTGATCCTCTGCCTGATCTATGCCGCGGCGGTGTTTCGCTGGGTCTAGACCGGGACCAATCACAATCAAAGTTCTCATAGGGAGGGAAACCATGAACTTGCGAATGAAAACAACCACCGCGCTGGTGTCGCTGGGCCTGATGGCCTCGCCCGCCTTCGCCGATATGGAGGCGGCGAAGGCGTTTCTCGACGCGGAAATCGGCGATCTGTCATCGCTCAGCCGCGCCGAGCAAGAGGCGGAAATGCAGTGGTTCATCGACGCGGCCCAGCCTTTCTCGGGCATGGAAATCAAGGTCGTGTCGGAAACCATCGACACCCACAGCTACGAATCCAAGGTGCTGGCCCCGGCCTTTACCGCGATCACCGGCATCAAGGTCACGCATGACCTGATCGGCGAGGGTGACGTGGTCGAGAAACTGCAAACCCAGATGCAGTCGGGCGAGAATATCTATGACGGCTACGTCAACGACTCGGACCTCATCGGCACCCATTGGCGCTATCAGCAGGTGCGCAACCTGACCGACTGGATGGCAGGCGAGGGCGCGGATGTGACCAGCCCAACGCTCGACATCGACGATTTCGTGGGCCTGTCCTTTACAACCGGCCCCGATGGCAAGGTCTATCAACTGCCAACCCAGCAATTCGCCAACCTCTACTGGTTCCGCTATGACTGGTTCAACGACGACAAGAACAAGGCCGATTTCAAAGAGAAATACGGCTATGATCTGGGCGTTCCGGTCAACTGGTCGGCCTATGAGGACATTGCCGAATTCTTCACCGGCCGTGACCTCAGCCATCTCGGTGTCGAGGGTGAAGTCTTTGGCAACATGGACTATGGCAAGAAAGACCCGAGCCTTGGCTGGCGCTACACCGACGCGTGGATGTCCATGGCCGGGATGGGCGACAAGGGCGAACCGAACGGCCTGCCGGTCGATGAATGGGGCATCCGGGTGAACGAGAATTCGCAGCCCGTCGGCTCTTGCGTGGCTCGTGGCGGTGCGACCAACAGCCCCGCCGCGGTCTATGCCGTGACCAAAGCGATCGAGTGGCTTCAGAAATACTCGCCCCCCTCTGCCGCTGGCATGACCTTCTCTGAGGCGGGCCCGATCCCGGCGCAGGGCAATGTCGCGCAGCAGATGTTCTGGTATACCGCCTTTACCGCCGCCTCCGTCAAACCCGACCTGCCGGTGATGAACGAGGACGGCACGCCCAAGTGGCGCATGGCCCCCAGCCCGCATGGTGTCTATTGGGAAGAGGGTATGAAAGTGGGATATCAGGATGCCGGTAGCTGGACCCTGATGCAATCCACGCCTGTGGACCGCGCCAAGGCTGCTTGGCTCTATGCGCAGTTCGTGACCTCGAAAACCGTGGATGTGAAAAAGGCCCACACCGGCCTCACCTTCATCCGCGAGTCGACCATTCAGCACGAGAGCTTTACCGAGCGCGCGCCGAAACTGGGCGGCCTCGTGGAGTTCTACCGCTCGCCCGCGCGTGTCCAGTGGTCGCCCACCGGCACCAACGTGCCTGACTATCCGAAACTGGCACAGCTCTGGTGGCAGAACATCGGCGACGCCATGTCGGGTGCCAAGACCCCGCAAGAGGCGCTCGATGCGCTCTGCGCGGATCAGGAACGCGTGCTCGAGCGGCTTGAGCGCGCTGGCATCCAGGGCGACATCGGCCCCAAACTCAACGAGGAAATGGACCCCGAGCATTGGCTGAGCCAGCCCGGCGCGCCCAAGGCCAAGCTTGAGAATGAGGACGAAGAGCCGGTCACGATTGCCTATGACGAGCTGATCAAGTCCTGGCAGTAAAGACACTCATCGGGGCGCGTGCTGCGCGCCCCGGACCCTTCGGTCATCCTCGGGCTTGACCCGAGGACCTCTTCGACCAGAGATCCTCGGGTCAAGCCCGAGGATGACCATTTCAAGCTACGGACCCACCCCATGACCCATATCCTCGCCATCGACCAGGGCACCACCTCGAGCCGCGCGATCCTGTTTGACGAGGGCATGCGGATCACGGCCACGGCCCAAGAGGAATTCGCCCAGCATTTCCCGCAATCGGGCTGGGTGGAGCATGACGCGAATGACCTGTGGTCGACCACAGCGGGCACCTGCCGCGCGGTGATCGAAAAGGCCGGCCTGACCGGCGCGGATATCGCCGCCATCGGCATCACCAATCAACGCGAGACGACCGTGGTCTGGGACCGCCACACCGGGCAGGCGATCCACCGCGCGATTGTCTGGCAGGACCGGCGCACGTCGGACTATTGCGCCGAGTTGCGCGCGGCCGGGCATGAGCCGATGGTGGCCGCGCGCACGGGCCTCTTGCTCGATCCCTATTTCTCCGGCACGAAACTGCGCTGGATTCTCGATCATGTCGCGGGTGCGCGCGACCGCGCCCAAGCGGGCGATCTGCTCTTTGGCACGGTCGACAGCTATCTCATCTGGAAACTCACCGGCGGTCGCGTCCATGCCACCGACGCCACCAACGCCGCGCGCACCCTGCTCTATGACATCCGCAAGGGGCGGTGGAGCAGGACAATCTGTGATCTGCTCGAAATCCCCATGCAGATGTTGCCAGAAGTGCGCGACAGCGCCGATGACTATGGCCACACGCGCGCCGATCTCTTTGGCCGTGAA
>NZ_JAGPVV010000321.1 GCF_018066915.1 Roseovarius sp. | reverse complement strand
GGAATACTCCCAAGCGTTTTTCTAATGTGGGGTTTTATGTGGGATATGCCTTTGATTTCACTAATTTATTGAATGAAATCAAAAGCGTATGGCGGAGAGACAGGGATTCGAACCCTGGGAGGACTTGCATCCTCAACGGTTTTCGAGACCGCCCCGTTCGACCACTCCGGCACCTCTCCGCGGGGGTCTGGTGGAGCAAGCGTTTATTTGCCTTTGGCGGGGGGGGCAAGGGGGATTTGCATTGTTTCGTGGGATAATTTGCCTAGGTTGGAGGCAGGTCTGACCGAAGCAATCTGGAAAGGATGACGTGTCATGGGCGGAAACCCCTTGCGGTCATATGGGCGGGGTGTCGCGTGGGTGGCTTTGGCGTTGCTGCTGGCGTTGCTGGTGGCCGCACCTCTGCGGGCGGCGGACCGGGCGCGGCTCGAGGCGTTTCTGGAGGTCACCGGCTTTGGCGTGGCACTCGACAGTATCGCGCTCTCGGCCTCTGGCGCGCCCGAGATGCTGGGGCTGTCGGCCAGTGACTTCGGGCAGGGCTGGAGCACGTTGGCCGAAGAGGTCTTTGACACCGGCCGGATGCGCGAGATGGGGCTGAGTATTCTCGAGCAGGCGCTTGATGACGAGATGTTGGGCCATGCCGCCGAATTCTATGCGTCGGACCTTGGCCAGCGTCTGGTCGCGGTCGAGAACGCGGCGCATCTGCACGAGGATGATGATGCCAAGCGCGCCGAGGGGGAGGCGTTGTTGGCGGCCATGCCGCAAGAGCGTGTCGAGGTGCTGCGCGCCATGAACGCGGCGGTGGACAGCGCAGGCACCGGGGTGCGGGCGGTGCAGGAAATTCAGGTGCGGTTCCTGCTGGCGGCTTCTTATGCCGGGGTGCTGGAGAGCGAGATTGACGAGGGCATGCTACGTGCCCTTCTGGCGGAGGGCGAGGACGAGTTGCGCGAGAGCCTGCGCGCCTCGGCGCTGGCCAGTGCCGCCTATACCTATCAGAGCCTGCCTATTGAGGATTTGCGCGCCTATGTGGCAGCGCTCGAGCATCCGACCATGGCGCGGGTCTATGAATTGATGAATGCCGTGCAATACGAGATCATGGCCAACCGGTTCGAGGTTCTGGCGGCGCGGATGCGGGGGCTGACCCCGGCGCAGGAGTTGTGAGGATGCGGGCGGTTCTGATCGCCTGTGCGGCGCTGCTCCTCGCGGCGCTGCCGCTGCGCGCGGGCGAGATTGACCGTTTGATGACCGCGCTGCACTTTGAAGAGACGGTCGAAATCATGCGCGCCGAGGGGATGCGCTATGGCGGCGATGTGGGCGACGAGATGCTGAGCACGGTCGAGCGCGCCCGCTGGGACCGGGTGGTTGGCCGGGTTTACGATGCCGAGCGGATGTTGGCACAGGTGCAGAGCCGGTTTGCCGAGGCGATGGACGGGGCGGACGCGGGATCGTTGCTCGGGTTTTTCGAGGGCCGGGGGGCCGAGATCGTCGCCTTGGAAATCGCGGGGCGCCGGGCGCTCTTGGACGATGGCACCGAGGCCGCGGCAGAGGCGCGCTATGCCGAATTGGCGGCGGCGGGGGCGCCGATTGTGCGCCATGTCGCGACCCTCATTGACGATAGCGATCTGATCGAGCGCAATGTCGCGGGGGCACTCAATGCCAATCTCGGATTCTATCGCGGGCTGGCCGATGGTGGTGGTCTTGATATGAGCGAAGACGAGATGCTGGCTGAAATCTGGGCGCAGGAGCCCGAGATGCGCGAGGAAACGCGCGACTGGATGCAGGCCTATCTGACCATGGCCTATCAGCCGCTGTCGCAAGAGGTGCTCGAGGCCTATATCGCGCTCTACCGCAGCCCTGAGGGCCAGCAGTTGAACCGCGCGCTGTTCGCGGCCTTTGATGCGATGTATGAGGAGCTGTCGTATCAATTGGGTCTGGCCACCGCCTTGACCATGGAAGGCGAGGATTTATGAGGGTTTTGGCGCGGTTTTGGCGGGCTGGCTCTTGACTCGGGGGGCAGAGTTTGGCAATAGCGCGCAACCCGGCGGGATGATCTTGCCGGGTTTGTCTTTGATATACACCCCGAAAAGGGGCGCAGTTCGAGGTGGCCCAAGGGCCGAGAACGCCCGGATCATCCGGGGACCACAGAGCGCGGAGAGAAAAGGAAGAGCCCATGTTTGCGGTCCTCAAGACCGGTGGCAAGCAATACAAGGTGTCGTCAGGCGACATGCTTCGTGTTGAGAAACTTGCAGCCGATGCCGGTGAAAAAGTTCAGTTCAACGATATCCTGATGCTGGGCGGCGATGCCCTCGTCATCGGTGCGCCCTTTGTTGCGGGTGCGGCCGTGCAGGCCGAGGTCGTGGATCAAATCAAGGGTGACAAGGTCATCAACTTTGTCAAACGTCGCCGCAAGCACGGCTCGCAGCGGACCCGTGGCCATCGTCAGAAGTTGACGCTGGTGCGTGTTACCGAGATTCTGGCCAGCGGTGCAGAAGCAACAGGCGTCAAGGCGGCTGTCGGCTCTGGTTCGGTGGCGACTGTGGTCGAAGCGAAACCCGCCAAGAAATCCAGCGCCAAGCCCGCAGCGGGTGGCGACGATCTCAAGCGGCTGTCGGGCGTTGGTCCCGCGCTTGAGAAAAAGCTGCTTGAGGCGGGTGTGACCACCTTTGCCCAAGTGGCAGCATGGACCGAGGCCGATGTGGCCGCCATGGACGAGAAACTGTCGTTCAAAGGCCGGATCGAGCGTGAAGGCTGGATCGAACAGGCCAAAGAGCTGGCCAAAGGCTAAGGAGAGACCAAATGGCACATAAAAAAGCAGGCGGTTCATCCCGTAACGGGCGCGACTCTGATGGTCGTCGCCTTGGCGTCAAGAAATACGGCGGCGAAGCCGTGATTTCCGGCAACATCCTCGTGCGTCAGCGCGGCAACAAGTTCTGGCCGGGCCTGAACGTGGGCGAAGGCAAGGATCACACGCTCTTTGCCGTGGCCGAGGGTGCTGTGAAATTCCACAAGGGCCTCAAGGGCCGCACCTTTGTTTCGGTTCTGCCAGTGGCGGAGGCCGCTGAATAAGCCGTCCTTAGGGTTTTGACACTAGAGGGGATCGGCGAGACCGCCGGTCCCTTTTCGCTTTTGCGGGCAAGGGGAAGGGCCCGCGAAGTGACGAGACTGCACAATCGCGCGACCGTGCCGTTGTGCTTTGGCGGAGAGAGGCCATCTCTTGCCATGAGTTTGGCGCTGATCGGAGGAGCAGGCGCATGAAATACGAGACGATTGTGAACCAGCCGGTGATCGTGGCGGAACGGTTTGATCTGCGACCCTTGCGGGTGTCGGATGCGGGGCTGATCGGGATGAACGCCGGGGATGCGCGCGTTGCGCGCTTTACCCGCAGCATTCCGCATCCCTTGCCGCCGGGTGCCACCGAGGCATTGATCGCGCGGGCACAGGCCGAAGGCCGGTCCGAGGACATCTGGTCCATTGATGGCACCAAGGCGGGCGGGTCCGAGGTGATGGGTCTCATCAGCCTTGAACGGGTGGATGACGGCCAATCCGAGATCGCCTATTGGGTGGCCCCGGCCTATTGGAATACGGGTGTTGCCTCGGCTGCGGTCGAGGTGCTCTTGGCGGCCAATCCGCACCAGGCACGCACGATCTTTGCCACGGTGTTTCAGGACAATGCCGCCTCGGCCCGGGTCTTGACGAATTGCGGGTTTCAGTATCTTGGGGATGCCGAGGCGTTCAGCGTTGCGCGCGGCGCCAAGGTTCTGACCTGGACCTATAGCAAAAAGATGATCTGAGGCTCGGATAGGGGCCTTTGCGATAAGGACGGCATATGAAATTTCTCGATCTCGCAAAGGTTTATATCCGCTCTGGCGGCGGCGGCGCGGGCAGCGTCAGCTTTCGCCGGGAAAAGTTCATCGAATTCGGTGGCCCGGATGGTGGCGACGGCGGCAATGGCGGCTCGGTCTGGGCCGAGGCTGTCGATGGGCTGAATACGCTGATTGATTTCCGCTATCAGCAGCATTTCTTTGCCCGCAGCGGCACGCCCGGCATGGGCCGTCAGCGCACCGGCGCGAGCGGCGAGGACATTGTGTTGCGCGTGCCGGTGGGCACGGAAATCCTCGATGAGGACATGGAAACGGTTCTTGCCGACATGACCGAGATCGGGCAGCGCGTGCTCTTGGCACAGGGCGGCAATGGCGGCTGGGGCAACCTGCATTTCAAGACCTCGACCAATCAGGCCCCGCGCCGCGCCAATCCGGGGCAAGAGGGGGTCGAGCGCACGATCTGGCTGCGGCTCAAGCTGATTGCCGATGTGGGCCTTCTGGGGTTGCCCAATGCCGGGAAGTCGACCTTTCTTGCCGCCACGTCGAACGCGCGACCCAAGATTGCCGATTACCCCTTTACCACCCTGCATCCCAATCTGGGGGTCGTGGGCGTGGATAACGTTGAATTCGTTGTGGCCGATATTCCGGGGCTGATCGAAGGCGCGTCCGAGGGGCGCGGCCTTGGCGATCTGTTCCTGGGGCATGTCGAACGCTGCGCGGTGCTGCTGCATCTTGTAGATGGCAGTTCGGGCGATATCGTGGGCGATTATCAGACCATCATCACCGAGCTCGAGGCCTATGGCGGCGGTCTGGCGGACAAGCCGCGCGTCACCGTGCTCAACAAGATAGACACGTTGGATGACGAAGAGCGCGAGTTCCTGCGCGATGAGTTGGAGGCCGCGTGCGGCACGCCTGTGATGCTCATGTCCGGTGTGTCGGGCGAGGGGGTGACAGAGGTGCTGCGCGCGCTGCGCGAGCGGATCGACGCGGACCGCCTGCGCCACAAGGTGATTGACGAGGACGAAGAAGACGCACCGTGGCAACCGTAACAGACGCGAAACGACTGGTGATCAAAATCGGCTCGGCCCTGTTGGTGGACCGGGTCACGGGGGCCTTGCGGGCGGAGTGGCTGCGCGCGCTGATCGAGGATGTTGTGGGATTGCGCGCGCGCGGCACCGATGTGATCCTCGTGTCGTCGGGGTCTATCGCCCTTGGGCGGCGGGTGCTGAACCTGCCGCAGAGCGTGCTTACGCTCGAGCAATCGCAGGCGGCGGCGGCCGTGGGGCAAATCCGGCTGGCAGGGGCCTATGATGCGGCACTGGCCGCGCATGGGCTGACGGCGGCGCAGGTGTTGGTGACGCTCGAGGACAGCACCGACCGGCGGCGCTATCTCAATTCCCGCGCCACGCTGGAGCAGCTTTTGCGTCTTGGGGCGGTGCCCATCGTCAATGAGAATGACACCGTCGCTACGGACGAAATCCGCTATGGCGACAATGACCGGCTGGCCGCGCAGGTGGCGGTGACGGCGGGGGCGGATCAGTTGATCCTGCTGAGCGATGTGGACGGGTTCTATTCCGCCAATCCCACGCAAGACCCCACCGCGCGGCGGTTCGACGTGGTTGCGGCCATCACGCCCGAGATCGAGGCGATGGCAGGCGATGCGGTCTCTGGTCTGAGCAAGGGCGGCATGAAAACCAAGCTCATGGCAGCCAAGACCGCCACGGCGGGCGGTTGTGTGATGGCGATCACCCAAGGGGATGTGCTGCACCCGATCCGCACGCTCGAAGAGGGGGCTGCGGCGACGTGGTTCTTGGCCCAAGGCGATCCGCAGCAAAAGCGCAAGGCCTGGATTGCGGCGATGAAGCCCAAGGGGCGCGTCATCGTTGACGCCGGTGCGGCGCGTGCCTTGGCGGCGGGCAGCAGCCTGCTTGCGGCGGGGGTGACAGAGGTCGCAGGGCGATTTGGCCGGGGTGATCCGGTCGAGGTGGCCGATGAGGCGGGCCGCGTCTTGGGGCAGGGGCTGACCCGCTACGACGCGGCAGATGCGGAACGGATCAAGCGGCTGCGCTCGGATCAGATCGAGGCGGTGCTGGGCTATCCGGCGCGCGGGCCTTTGATGCATCGCGACGATATGGCATTCTGACACGCGGGAGGGCAGCGGATGAAGGATCAGACAGAGATTGCGGCGCTGATGGCCGACATCGGTGCGCGTGCCCGTGCGGCGGCGGCGGAGCTGGCGATTGTAGATGCCGCGACCAAGCGCGCGGCGCTCGAGGCGGCGGCCGATGCGGTCTGGGCCGGGCGGGCCGAGATCATGACGGCCAACGCGCGCGATCTGGAACATGGCCGCGACAAGGGGCTGTCCGAGGCGATGATGGATCGTCTGGCGCTCGACGAGGTGCGGATCAAGGGAATCGTGGACGGATTGCGCGCCGTGGCGGCGCAGGATGATCCGGTGGGCGAGGTTCTGGCGGAATGGGACCGACCCACGGGCCTGCATATTCGCCGAGTGCGCACGCCTTTGGGTGTGGTCGGCGTGATCTATGAAAGCCGCCCCAATGTGACGGCGGATGCCGGGGCGCTCTGCGTGAAATCCGGCAACGCAGTGATCCTGCGCGGCGGATCAGAGAGTTTTCACTCCTCGGGCGCGATCCATGCCTGTCTGGTGGCGGGGCTGCGCGCGGCGGGGCTGCCGGAGGACGCGATTCAGCTTGTGCCCACGCGGGACCGGGCGGCGGTGCAAGAGATGCTGACCATGACCGACACGATTGACGTGATCATCCCGCGCGGCGGCAAGGGCCTTGTGGGGCTCGTGCAGCGCGAGGCGCGGGTGCCCGTCTTTGCCCATCTCGAGGGGATTGTGCATATTTATCTCGATGCGGCGGCGGACCCGGCCAAGGCGCTGCGGGTGGTGCTGAATGCCAAGACTCGGCGCACGGGGATTTGTGGGGCTGCGGAATGTCTGCTCATCCATCGCGATATTTTTGAGACCATTGGTCAGGGCGTGATCCGCGCGCTGATTGAGGCCGGGGTAGAGGTGCGCGCCGATGCGGGCCTGCAGGGGATTGCGGGCACTGTTGCGGCCACGGAGGAGGACTGGGGGCGCGAATATCTCGACAGTATCATCGCCGCCAAGGTCGTGGGCAGCATAGATGACGCCATCGCGCATATCCGGCGCTACGGCTCCAACCACACCGATTGCATCGTGACCGAGGATGATGCGGCGGCGGCGCGCTTTTTTGCCCGACTCGACAGCGCGATCCTGATGCGCAACGCCTCGACGCAGTTTGCCGACGGCGGCGAATTCGGCATGGGCGCGGAAATCGGCATTGCCACAGGCAAGATGCACGCGCGCGGCCCGGTGGGTGCGGCGCAACTGACCAGCTTCAAATATCTGGTCGAAGGCGATGGGGCAATCAGAGCGTGAC
>NZ_JAGPVV010000309.1 GCF_018066915.1 Roseovarius sp. | reverse complement strand
CTGGTGATTGCCGCCGCCAGCGCCGCCTCTTCATGCGCACAGAGCACCGTTTCCACCATCTCCATGCCCAGCCCGGTGACACGCGCCGCAATCGCATCGGCCCCCTTGTCGCCTAGCCCGCCGGGCACATCGGTGACGATCAGGCTCGCGGTGCGATACTGCGCCACCGCCAGCCGCACGGCCCCGCGCGCCGCCTCTGCCGCGCGCTGCAACGCCGCGCGCGGCACACCGTAAGCGATGATCTTGACCGTGGCGATCATGCCACCTGCGTGGATCTGATGATGCGGCACCACGGTAGCCACTGTGATCATCGGATCGACTGCATTGGCCGCATGGATTGCCGCCGCATTGAGACAAACGACACCGGGCCGCTCGGCAATCAGGTTGACGCGACCGGTAAAGGGCGCGCTGCAGGCGATATCGCCCGCGCCTTCGGCCAAGGCCGCGGCCAGCCCCGCCGCCGCCTCATTCTCGTGCACATCCGCAGGGTCCAGCATGGCCACCGTGACGGTGCGATAGCCCGCCGCGCGCAACGCCGCGATCTGTGCGGCATCGAGCATGGCCCCCTTGCGCAGCCGCCCCGCCGCCACCTGTTCGGAATGGGCAAGGATGGCGCCCTCCGCCTCCTCCAGTGGCACCGGGCCAAATCTCATGCACCGCGCCTCAGCACACGGGTCATCTCGGCCAAGATACTGACCGCGATCTCGGACGGGTTCGCCGCTCCGATATCCAGTCCCACCGGGCCATGAATCCGCGCGATCTCCGCCTCTGAAAATCCCGCCTCCTGCAACCGCGCCACCCGCTTGGCATGGGTGCGGGTCGATCCCAACGCCCCGATATAGAACACCTCCGACCGCAGCGCCTCGATCAGCGCCGGATCATCGAGCTTGGGGTCATGGGTCAGCAAGACCAATGCGGTGCGCGCATCCAGACCAAAGGCACGCACGCCCTCGTCGGGCCAGTCCTGCACGACCGTCTCGCCCGGAAACCGCGCCTCAGAAGCAAAGCTGTCGCGCGGATCAATGATCAGAGGATCATACCCCGCAATCCGCGCCATCGGCACAAGCGCCTGCGCAATATGCACCGCTCCCACGATAAGGAGGCGCAAAGGCGGGTTGTGAATGGCCACGAATGTCTCGCCATCCTCGTCAAATCCAGAGCGGTCCATGCGGAACCGCGCGCCGTGTCCCTCGCGCTCCAACCGCCGTCCGTCCGGCCCGGTGACATAGGCCACGGGAATACGGGCATCCCGCGCCAGCACCAGATCGGCCAGCAACGCCTCGGGCATCACCGGCCCAATGGGCTCGACCAGCACCCGGATGGTGCCGCCACAGGCCAGCCCCACGGCAAAGGCATCGCCATCGCTCACGCCGTAGGTCAACAGCACCGGCTTGCCCGCCTCTATTGCGTCAAGCGCCTCGGCCACCACGGCCCCCTCGACACAGCCGCCCGAGACCGACCCGGCAATCTCGCCATCGCCGGAAATCGCCAACTGGCTGCCTACCCGGCGCGGCGCGCTGCCCCAGGTCTCGACCACCGTGGCCAACGCCGCCCCCTTGCCCGCCCGATGCCAGGCCAGCGCAGTCTCCGGGATGCCGTCAAAGCGGTCCATTTTCTCAACTCCCCTGCATTGCCGCCATCAGCCGTGCTTTTTCGCCGCTGTCGTCGCGGCGCGAGATGGCTTCGGCCAGTTCCTCCAGCGTGGCGATGGAATGGCCCGCGCGGAACGCGTCCACATGCGGCAACATCGCCTTGATCCCTTGCGCCTTGGGCGCGAAGCCTTCCCACCGCAAGAGCGGGTTCAGCCAGATGAGCCGCCGCGCACTGAGGTGCAGCCGCTCCATCTCGTGGCTCAGCGCCTCGGGAGCGTCACGATCCAGCCCGTCGGTGATCAAGAGCACCACCGCCCCCTGCCCCATCACCCGCCGCGACCAGTCGCGGTTGAAGTCATGCAGACAGGTGCCGATGCGCGTGCCGCCCTCCCAATCCTGCGCCTGTTTTCCGGCGGCGGCAAGTGCCACATCCACATCCCGCGTCGCCAGTTGCCGGGTGATATTGGTCAGCCGCGTGCCAAAGGTAAAGGCATGTACCTTTGCCCAACCCGCACCCTTGTGATTGGCGACAGCATGGAGAAAATGCAAAACCATCCGGCTATATTGGCTCATGGAGCCTGAAATATCGCAAAGCACCACCAGATTGGGCCAACGCTCGCGCGGCTTTTGCCAATGGATGCGGCGCAATTCCCCACCATGTCGCAAGCCTGCGCGCAGGGTCCGCCGCGCATCCATGCGCGCGCCATCGAGCGCCGCAATGCCACGCCGCGACGCAAAGGGTTTCACCGGAAGCGTGAGCCGCGCCAACATGCGCTTGGCCTGCGCCACCTCTGCGGTGCTCATCTGTTCGAAATCGAGACGGCGCAGACGCTCCTCGCCCGACATCGTGGCACTCGCATCAATCTCGATCTGCACCGCGTCATCGTCGCGCTCGTCCACCTCGGGCGCATCGCGCATCACCCCGTTGAGCAGCGCCTCTGCTGCACGTTTTTCCGCCGCCTGCGCGCTGCGGTCCTCCTGCACGCCGCGAATGGCGGGCAGCATCATCGCCATCATATGCTCGACATAGCGCGGATCGCGCCAGTAGAGGCGGAACACTTGCGCGAAAACAACGAGGTGCTCGGGCCGCGTCACAAGACAGGCGCGCAGCGTGTAAAAGAAATCGCTCCGGCTGGAAAACCCCGCCACAGCCACCGCCCGGATCGCGTCGATCACCCGACCAGTGCCGATTGGCAGCCCCGCCGCCCGCAAGGCCCGCGCGAAATGCGTGATGTTATGCGTGAGTTTGGGATCGTCCGGCAATTCGAGGGTCGGTAGCTCAGTCATGCCCGTATAACTCTAGGGTTCGTTGAACATTCTGGGCATGGATATCGGCGTAGGGCGCGAACCATTCCAAAATACCGGCCGCCAGATCATCCGCGATGATCTCTTGCAGCGGCGTCACGCATTTCTCTGGCTCCGCTTCTAGTCCCATAAGCCAACGAATATAGCGTTGCGTCGCACGGATAACCTCGGGGTCATACCCACCGCGCGCCAAAATGTCCGGTGCCCCGTGATCCGGTAGCACAAACCGCGGCTCAAGCGCGGCCAACCGATCGAGATCTCGTAAATGCGCGGCGAAATCCGCAGGCTCATCCACATAGGTCACACAATCCTCGACCGTGTCACCTGCCAGCAAAATCCGCTGCTCTGGCAACCAAAGCACTGTGGCATCATCGCTGTGAATATTGGCCTCGATCAGCGTGACCCTCTGGTCACCAAATATCATGTCAAACTGCCCGGAAAAGACCCGCGTTGGCAGGATCAGCGGCTTGATCTCTGGCAGCCCATGACAGGTGCCCGCTTCAATCGCATCACGCCGCTCTGCAAGGTGCGCAGCAGTGCGCGCGTTTGCAATCACCTCGCAGTTGGCAAAAGCTGAGGTGCCGGCAACATGATCGAGATGCCAATGGCTGTAGATGACCGTGAATTCGGTAACACCTTGCGCCTCAAGATGCGCCCGTATTGCCGCGCCGTGCTCGGATGAAACGCTGGTATCATACACCAGCGCCGATTGTCCTGCGACCAGCGCATAGGTGGCAATACCCAGACCGATTGCCCCTTCGTCAACCCAGTTGTCACCCTCCATGAATCGGTAACCCGGCACCCGGCCATCGTAATAGGCGTATAGTCCGGGATGCGGTTGATAGATGCGCAAGTGCTGCGTTTTGCCCATTAGTGCGGCTCCAACCCCGCGCGCACCTCATCCAGCAGGCGCTTGGCCTCGGAGCCCTGCAATTTTGCAATATCGTCCTGATATTTCAGGATCGCGCCCAGCGTATCTGCAATCACCTCGGGGCTCAGGCTGATCACATCGAGCGCCAGCAGGCATTTGGCCCAATCAATGGTCTCCGCCACCCCCGGTTTCTTGAAGAGATCCTCGGTGCGCAATCGCTGCACGAAGGCCACGATTTCGCGGCTCAGAACCTCTGCCGCCTCGGGCGCGCGGGCCTGCAAGATCTCGATCTCACGATCGAACGTCGGATAATCGACCCAATGATAGAGACAGCGCCGCTTGAGCGCATCATGCACCTCGCGGGTGCGGTTCGAGGTCAGGATCACAATCGGCGGCTCGGGCGCATGGATCGTGCCCAATTCAGGGATAGTCACCTGAAAATCGCTGAGCGCCTCCAAGAGAAACGCCTCGAACGGCTCGTCCGTGCGGTCAATCTCGTCAATCAGCAGCACCGGCGCGCCCCCCGCCTGCGGGCGCATCGCCTGCAAGAGCGGACGCTCGATCAGGTATTCCTCGGTAAAGAGCTCATCCTTGAGATGGCCACGGTCCACCCCGCCCGAGGCCTCGGCGGCGCGGATGGCGATCATCTGCCCGGTAAAATTCCACTCATAGACCGCACTCGCGGCATCCAGCCCCTCGTAGCATTGCAACCGGATCAGCCGCCGCCCCAGCGCCCGTGCCAGCGCCTTGGCGATCTCGGTCTTGCCCGTGCCCGCCTCGCCCTCGAGAAAGAGCGGGCGGCCCAGCGTCAAGGCGAGATAGGTCACGGTGCCCAACGCCCGGCCACAGATGTAATCCTGCTCGGCCAGAATGCGCTGCACCGCGTCGATGGATGTGGGGTTTTGCACGCTAAAGCCTCCGCTTGCCGCCGCCTGCACCAGAACTGCATCGCAAGGGCCCCGGGGTCAAGGGCGGCCCTCTCGCCAAATCGTGGGAGCTTCCCCCGGAAAGCCCATGGTTTCTCCAAAGTTTTGCCTGAATTCAGCGGCAGACTGTGTCATAACAGGCCCGCATCCGAACGGCGCCACGAAGACCGAGGACTTGAGCGACCATGCAGGACACCATGCAGGACACTGCCGATATCTTTGACGCCGATCTCTCCGGTCTGGATTGGGCCGTATGGTGCGAGCGCGCCAACGAGTTGGCGGGCGACGACGGCTATGCCGAGCGTCTGGGCGACAGACATGCCGCCGTCCTGATCGAGCGCAAGCCCACGCTTCTTGTCTCCTTCGAGGCGTTTCACCGCCTGCCCACGCTCTCGCCGCAGGCGCATCCGCTGGGCTGGGCGCTGACCAAGGCGCTGGGCTGGTCGCATCTATGTCTCGTCAGCGAGCGCGACACATGGTTTCGTGACAAACGGGTCTATGGCTATTTCGACCGGCTGATCGACGATGGCTTCTTCGACGATTTCGAGCAGGTGATCTTTTACGGCGCAGGCCCCTGCGGCTATGCAGCGGCGGCCTTTTCGGTGGCGGCCCCCGGTGCCAAGGTGGTGATGCTCAGCCCGCAGGCCTCGCTTGATCCGCGCGTCGCCGAATGGGACGACCGATTCCTGCGGATGCGGCGGGTTTCGTTCAGCGACCGCTACGGCTATGCCCCCGACATGCTGGATGCCGCCGCCTCGGCGGTGCTGCTCTACGATCCCGAAGTCGAGCTTGACGCCATGCATGCCGCTCTGTTCACCCGCCCCAATGTGATGAAATTCCGCACCCGCTATCTGGGCTATCAGATCGAGCCTGCGCTTCTGCGGATGGGCGTGCTCTTTCGCTTGCTCGCCCAACTCAGCGCCAACCGCCTCACCCGGCTCAGCCTTGCGCAGCTCTATCGCAAACGGCGCGAGGATACGCCCTATCTTGCCAGCGTGCTGCAACGCCTGATGGCAGACGAACGCGATCCCCTGACCATCCTGCATTGCCGCAACGCCATCGCGCGCGGTGTGGGTGGCCCCCGATTCCGCCGCGCCCTGAAACATGTGCAAATCAAGAACCAGCAGGAAGAGCCAGCGCAGGATTAGCGCCCTCTGGCCTTGGGCTGCGTGATTGTGTATGCGCAATCGCATGAGCGATACCCTGACCCTCCGCCGCCCCGACGATTGGCACCTGCATCTGCGCGATGGCGCGATGCTGCGCGCAGTCCTGCCTGAAACCACGCGGCATTTTGCGCGCGCCATCGTCATGCCCAATCTGGTGCCGCCGGTGGTCACAGGCCAAGATGCCGCCGCCTACCGCACGCGGATCATGGCCGCCTTGCCCGAGGGGGCAGAGTTCACCCCGCTGATGACCCTTTATCTGACCGAAGAAACCGACCCCGAGGATGTGGCCGCGGCCCATGCCAGCGGGCTGATCTCGGCGGTCAAGCTCTACCCAGCCGGGGCCACCACCAATTCCGCCTCAGGCGTGCGCGATTTCGACAAGGTGCGCGCTGTGCTGGAAAAGATGGCCGAAATCGGCCTGCCGCTCTGCGTGCATGGCGAGGTGACGGACCCGAGCGTTGACATCTTCGACCGCGAGGCGGTCTTTATCGACCGCGTGCTCGACCCCGTGCGCCGCGCCACGCCCGGTTTGCGCGTGGTGATGGAACATATCACGACCGCCAATGGCGTCGACTATGTGCGCGCCCATGACCAAGACCTTGGGGCCACGATCACCACGCATCACCTCGTGATCAACCGCAACCATATCCTCGTTGGCGGGATCAAGCCGCATTATTACTGCCTGCCCGTGGCCAAGCGCGAGGAACACCGCCTTGCTCTGCGCGCCGCCGCCACGTCGGGCGATGCGCGGTTTTTCCTCGGCACCGACAGCGCGCCACATATCGACCCGCTCAAGGAAAACGCCTGCGGCTGCGCGGGATGCTTTACCGCGACCAACACGATGTCGATCCTCGCGCATGTGTTCGAGGAAGAGGGCGCGCTTGACCGGCTTGAGGCGTTCACATCTCTCAATGGTCCCGGCTTCTATGGCCTTCCCGCCAATGAGACCACGCTGACCCTGACCAAGGGCGATGCCGTGACCTATCCTGCCAAGATCGACACGGGCGACGGCCCTGTCACCGTCTTTGACCCCGGATTTGCGCTCCATTGGCGCGTGACCTGAGCTTCATCGTCCCGAAAATACTCCCGCCGGAGGAGCCAGTAATGTCATCCGTCCCACTCGTTCCGAGCAGCTGAGTACTGGCCACTGCCTGCCACTCTGACAGTTGAACATCCTGGAGGATGAGTGATGCAGTGGCTCCGGAAACAAGGACATCATTACCTGCTTGTGAAATCGTGACATCAATTGGTGGGGCGTTGGGGTTTATGGGCGCGCCACTGACCACCAATGCTCCAACACCGGCATTAAACCCGGAGTAGGTAGTAGTCGTGCCGACCCCGCCGAATGAGGCCCCAAAGTTTGTCTGATTGGAGCCTGCGTTGGCTGATTGAGTTTGAGAGGAATCAGCACTGTCAGCTGCCCCAGGCACCTGAATCGTGGTCGAGAAACTTCCGTTAGACACAATGGAGGTGCCATCCAAAGAAGCGCCAGCAATAAACCAATCTCCATTATCCTCGACGTTTTCAAATGTCGGAATATCTTCCACAGCAGTTGTAAATACGAACCCGTTGCCACTTGACGTTCCGCCAACCGGTTCTCCGTCAACGAAATAACGAAAATGCAGCCATGCATAGTAGTCTATTGTATTATGAATAAATGGAATTTCCGGATTTCCTGGGATCTCAATTTCAACAGAAAAGTCGGCAGTACCAACCGATAGTTGATTTGTTCCACTACTTGTTACGATTAAATTTCCTGTCGTGATTAAAGGCTCTGGGTCATCAGATTTAAAACGGGACTGAGATTCTAAAAAGAATCCGACCTGAGCTGCGCTTGCAAAAACGGCGAAGCTCGACCCCGTAAGAAAACTCACATCATAAGAGCTTACATGGTCGGCGTAACGCAAAGGTT
>NZ_JAGPVV010000292.1 GCF_018066915.1 Roseovarius sp. | reverse complement strand
TTCAGCCGGATGGTCGCGGGCGCATGGGAAGTGATCAAGATCGCGCCCTTTGCCAGCATGTTCTCTTTCATGGTGGGGATCACGCTGGGCCTGCCTGCGGGCTATTATGGCGGGCGGCTGGATACTCTCTTGTCGTTTCTGGCCAATCTCATCCTCGCCTTTCCGGTCATCCTGCTGTTCTATCTGCTGGTCACGCCCGAAATCGTCCAGACGGGGATTCCCGTTTATATGGCGGCGGTGCTCTTTCTCTTTCCCATCGTGTTCCTGCTGCTCTTGTGGAACTCGCGCTATCACACGCAGCCCTCGCGGCGGAATGTCTATGTCGGCATCACGCTGGTGATCGGGCTCTGGCTCTATCTCGGGATTGCTTGGGATGCCGATCCGCTGGGATTGGTCAGCTTTCCGCCCAACCTCTTGGTGGTGTTCGTGGCGGTTGTGTTCGTCAATTCGCCGACGGTCTTTCGCATCGTGCGCGGCCTGACCATGGACATCAAGACGCGCGACTACGTGGCGGCGGCGCAGACGCGGGGCGAGCGGCCTTGGTATATCATGCTGTGGGAAATCCTGCCCAATGCGCGCGGGCCGCTCTTGGTCGATTTCTGCCTGCGGATTGGCTATACGACGATCCTTCTGGGCACATTGGGATTTTTCGGTCTGGGCCTCAGCCCCGAGAGCCCGGATTGGGGCAGCACCATCAATGACGGGCGCAAATTGCTGACGATGTATCTGCATCCCGCACTTCCGCCCGCCTTTGCGCTCTTGTCGCTGGTGCTGGGCCTCAACCTCTTGGCCGATGGTCTGCGCGAAGAAAGCCTGCGCGATTGAAGATGAGTATTTGAAGAACGCTGAAAGAGGGCGTCAACGCCCCGGTGATTAGGGAGATGGACATGGCCAAGCTGGATTATGACGGGCCGATCCTCGAGATCGAGAACCTGTCGATTTCCTTTTTCACCCGTCTGCGCGAAATTCCGGCGGTGATGGATTTTTCCGTGACGGTGCAACCCGGCGAGGCGGTGGGGCTGGTGGGCGAATCCGGCTGCGGCAAATCCACGGTGGCGCTGGGCGTGATGCAGGATCTGGGCGTGAACGGCCGCATCGTGGGCGGTTCGGTGCGATTCAAAGGCCGCGATCTGGCCAAGATGAGCGCCGCCGAACTGCGCGACATTCGCGGCAACGAAATCGCGATGATCTATCAGGAACCAATGGCAAGCCTGAACCCGGCCATGCGGATCGGCAAGCAACTGATCGAAGTGCCGATGATCCACGAGGGCATTTCAGAATCCGAGGCTTGGGCGCGCGCGCTGGACGTGGTGCGCGATGTGAAGCTGCCGGATCCCGAGCGGATCATGCGCAGCTATCCGCATCAATTGAGCGGCGGGCAGCAGCAGCGCATCGTGATCGCCATGGCGCTGATGTCCAAGCCCGCGCTCTTGATCCTGGATGAGCCGACGACCGCGCTTGACGTGACGGTCGAGGCGGCGGTGGTGGAACTGGTCAAGGATCTGGGCAAGAAATACGGCACCTCGATGCTCTTTATCAGTCACAATCTGGGGCTGGTGCTGGAAACCTGCGACCGGATTTGCGTGATGTATTCCGGCGAGGCGGTCGAGACCGGCAGCATCAAGGATGTGTTCGACAAGATGCAGCATCCCTATACGCAGGCGCTCTTTCGGTCGATCCCCCTGCCCGGCGCGGACAAGAATACGCGGCCATTGAAGGCCATTCCGGGCAATTTCCCCCTGCCGCATGAACGCCCCGAAGGATGCAATTTCGGGCCACGCTGCGATTACTTTCAGGCAGGGCTGTGCGATGGCGGCGATATTCCCATGGCGGCGATCAAGGGCGACGACCGGCATTTCACCCGCTGCCTGCGGTTTGCCGAGATTGACTGGAACGCCCCGATCGAGGCCATGGCGCAGCATGAGGCCACCGCACCGGGCAAGGTCGTGCTCAAGATGGAGAACCTCAAGAAATATTACGAGGTGGCGGCCAACGCGCTCTTTGGCGGGAGCAGCGGCAGAAAGGTGGTCAAGGCCAACGAAACCCTCAGTTTCGAGGCGCGCGAGAGTGAGACATTGGCGATTGTGGGCGAGTCGGGCTGTGGCAAATCCACCTTTGCCAAGGTGTTGATGGGGCTCGAGACCGCGACCGAGGGGCAGATCCTGCTCGATAATCGCAATATCGAGCAGACCCCGATCGAGAAGCGCGACACGCAGACGGTCGCCGATGTGCAGATGGTGTTCCAAAACCCGTTCGATACGCTCAACCCGTCGATGACGGTGGGACGCCAGATCATCCGCGCGCTGGAGGTGTTTGGCATTGGCGACAGTGATCAGGCGCGGCGCGACGAGATGCTGCGCCTCCTTGATCTGGTGAAACTGCCGCGCGAGTTTGCCGAGCGGATGCCCCGACAACTCTCGGGCGGGCAGAAACAGCGCGTGGGCATCGCCCGCGCCTTTGCGGGCGGCGCACGCATCGTGGTGGCGGACGAGCCGGTGTCGGCGCTCGATGTCAGTGTGCAGGCGGCGGTGACGGATCTCTTGATGGAAATTCAGCGCAAGCAAAAGACGACCCTGCTGTTCATTTCCCATGACCTCAGCATCGTGCGCTATCTCAGCGACCGGGTGATGGTGATGTATCTGGGGCATGTGGTGGAATTGGGCACCACAGATCAGGTGTTCTCGCCCCCCTATCACCCCTATACCGAGGCGCTGCTCTCGGCCGTGCCGATTGCCGACACGCGGATCACCAAGAAGCATATCGTGCTTGAGGGCGATGTGCCCTCGGCCATGAACCCGCCCCCCGGCTGCCCGTTCCAGACGCGCTGCCGGTGGAAAGCGCAGGTGCCGGGGGGCCTGTGCGACCGCGAAGTGCCGCCCGTGCGTGAACTGGTGCCGGGGCATCAGGTGAAATGCCACCTGTCGCAAGAGATGTTCGACCAGATGGAGCCGGTGATCACGGTTGCGGCGGAGTAGGGTCTGTTGCGTTAGAACCCCGAGAAAACCATGTCGAGCGCGCCGCGAATTTCATAGTCACGGTCCCGGAGATCAGCGACAGCCGGGCCCGTGAGCGCATCCGATCTGACAGCGGCCATTTCCGCGACATGCAGGACATGTGCCGCGCCGTCGAGGTCAAATATCGGCTCAAGACGGGTCAAAGGCGGTGGCCCACTCTTTAACGGCACCAGAGGGGCGACGATCCGTGTCCCGATGTCGATCAGGTCGGTCTGCACATCGAGAACGAGCGTCTTGTTCGGCAGGCGGTAAACGTGGAACTGCGCCATCAGTCGGTCTTGAGGACTTGGTACTCGGAAAGAGGCAGGGCATTGCCCGCGCTCCAGATGCGGCGGGCTTTAATAGCCTCGGCATTCTCTTCGGCCCAAGCGCGCGCCTGTTCTGTCCGCACGGCGCGGGCCAAGGCTGCTTCGCTGATGGACGACACATTCAGGTTCAACGCGCGGGCCTCTGACAAGAGACCGGCGTCAACGGTGATATTGGTGCGTTGCTTTTCCCGAGCGGATCGCGGCATGTCTCACCCTCCGTTGCTATGCGCAGATATACACATCTTGAGTGTGCCATTCAACGCACAAGCGCCGCGGCGGAGGAAGTTCTACGCGCCTGCTAGAGCGTTAGCGCCCCACGCGCGCGCAACACGCCCACGGTCATCATAATGCTGGCAAAGACGAAATAGCCCGCGATGAGCACGAATTGCGTCTCGATCCCGAGGCCCAGATCAATCCCCAGCCCGGTCAGCCCCGGCCCGATGGCCGATCCCAGAACCATGACGGCAGCGGCCATGGCCTTGATACTGCCGAGATGCGCCGTGCCATAGAATTCCGCCCAGAACGCATTGGGCAGCGTGCTGTTGGCCCCTGTGGTCAGCGCCAGAAACACGAACCCCAAGAGCAAGAGGCCCGGCCCATCCGATAGGGCAAAGAGCAGGAAGGCGGCAACCATCGGCACCTGCATGAAGGGCAAGAGCCGCGCCGTGCCCAGCCGGTCGAGCGCCCAGCCCGAGAGGATCATCGCGGCAATGCCCACCGCCGTATAGACCGGAAACATCGCCACCAGCGCCACATGGCTCACGCCTTTGACCTCGGCGATATGGACCTGATGAAAAAAGAACGCGGTGTTAAAGGCGGATGGGCCCAGGAGGGCGGGCACCATGAACCAGAAGAGATAGTGCCGCAGCGTCTGGCGGCGCGTCCAGTGGCGCGCGTCCATGCCCAGCGACTGGCTGGTTCCGGCCCAGCTTTGCGGGGTGCGTTCCTTGGTCAGGAGCATCAGCAAGAGCGGGATGCCCAAACCCGCCACCAAGGCCGCCCCCACCCAGAGCAAGCGCCAGTCATAGACCGTCAAGAGCGACACGAAGATGAGCGGCAAGAACGCCTCGCCCAGCGCAAAGCCCAAGGTGGCGATGGAGAGCGCCTTGCCACGCGCCGCCACAAACCAGCGCGCCATGGCGACCACCGCCAGATGGCTCAGCATACCCTGTCCGGTGAACCGCAGCGCAAAGATCACCAGCGGCAAGAGCCACCAGACCGGATTGACCGCCATGAAGAGACAGGCCCCGACCATGAGCATCAGAACCAGTGGCGCCAGCCTGCGCACGCGAAAGAGGTCGGTCAGCCCCCCGGCCCAGACCATCACCAGCGCCGAGGCTGTGGTGCCCAGCATATAAATGCCGCCCCATTGCCCATGGCTGAGACCAAAGCTCTCGCGGATTTCCCCAGCAAAGATCGAGATGAAATAGGTCTGCCCGAAACTGCTCAGAAAGGTCAGCAGAACCCCGGCGGTGAGCCAAGGCGCGTTGTCACGGAGAAAGGCGAGAATCGGCATATGCCTTGTTCGCGCGAAACGCCGCTGAAGGAAAGAGGAGCGCACCTGAGGTGGCGCAAAATATGGGGGAATGACGTGACATTCCCCCCCAGACTTCGTATAAAATGGCAAAACTTCCGAAGGAAAAACCGCATGTCCGAACCCGCCGCCGCACCCGAAGAATATGGTGCTGATTCCATTAAGGTTCTCAAAGGGTTAGAGGCAGTCCGCAAGCGTCCTGGGATGTATATCGGCGATACCGATGACGGCTCGGGTCTGCACCATATGGTCTATGAGGTCGTGGACAACGGCATCGACGAGGCACTGGCCGGTCATGCCGATGCCGTGAACGTCACCATCCATGCCGATTCCTCGGTTTCGGTCAGCGATAATGGTCGCGGCATCCCCGTGGATATCCACGAGGGCGAAGGTGTGTCGGCGGCAGAGGTCATCATGACCCAACTGCACGCGGGCGGCAAATTCGACAGCAATTCCTACAAGGTTTCCGGCGGTCTGCACGGCGTGGGCGTGTCGGTTGTGAATGCCCTCTCCGAATGGCTGGAACTGCGCATCTGGCGGGGTGGCAAAGAACATTATGCGCGGTTCGAGGGTGGCTTTACCGTCGAATCCCTGCGCGTGGTGGGTGACGCGGGTGGCCGCAAGGGCACCGAGGTGCGATTTCTTGCGTCAACCGAGACTTTTTCCAATCTCGAATACAGCTTCGAGACACTGGAAAAGCGCCTCCGCGAACTGGCCTTTCTCAATTCCGGCGTGCGCATCATCCTGACCGACGAGCGCCCGACAGAGCCGCTCAAATCCGAGCTGTTTTATGAGGGGGGCGTCAAGGAATTCGTCAAATACCTCGACCGTCATAAAACCCCGGCCATGCCCGACCCGATCTTTATCACCGGCGAGCGCGATGACATCGGCATCGAGGTGGCGATGTGGTGGAACGACAGCTATCACGAAACGGTGCTGCCCTTTACCAACAACATCCCGCAGCGCGATGGTGGCACCCATCTGGCGGGCTTTCGCGGCGCACTGACCCGCACCATCAACAACTACGCCCAGACCAGCGGCATCGCGAAAAAGGAAAAGGTGACCTTTACCGGCGATGACGCGCGCGAAGGGCTGACCTGCGTGCTCTCGGTCAAGGTGCCCGATCCCAAATTCTCGTCCCAGACCAAGGACAAGCTGGTCAGCTCCGAGGTGCGGCCGGCGGTCGAGGGCCTCGTGGGCGAAAAGCTCGCGGAATGGTTCGAGGAAAACCCACAAGTGGCGCGTGTCGTCGTGGGCAAGATCATCGAGGCCGCCCACGCCCGCGAGGCGGCACGCAAGGCGCGCGACCTGACCCGGCGCAAGAACCCGATGGATGTGAATTTCCTTGCCGGAAAACTCAAGGATTGCTCGTCCAAGGACCCCTCCAAGACCGAGCTTTTCCTCGTCGAGGGTGATAGCGCCGGTGGCTCTGCTCAAACCGGCCGTGACCGGGGCACCCAAGCGGTGCTGCCTCTGCGCGGCAAGATCCTGAATGTCGAACGCGCGCGGTTCGACCGGATGCTCGGCTCTCAGGAAATCGGCAATCTGGTGATGGCGCTTGGCACCGGCATTGGCCGGGATGAATTCGACATCAAGAAACTGCGCTACCACAAGATCGTCATCATGACCGATGCCGACGTGGACGGCGCGCATATCCGGACGCTGCTGCTCACCTTCTTCTACCGGCAGATGCCCGCGCTGATCGAGGGCGGATACCTCTACATCGCGCAACCGCCGCTCTACAAGGTGATGCGCGGCAAGTCCGAGGTCTATATCAAGGACCAAATGGGGCTGGAGGATTACCTGATCGCCCAAGGCACCACCGATGCCGCCCTGCGTCTTGGCTCGGGCGAGGAAATCGCTGGTCCCGACCTCGTGCGCGTGGTCGAAGAGGCGCGGCAAGCGCGGCGCATCCTCGAGGCGTTCCCGACACATTATCCCCGCCACATCCTTGAACAGGCCGCGATTGCCGAGGCGTTCCTGCCCGGTCGCGTGGACAGTGACCTGCAGGGCGTGGCCGACACCGTCGCGACCCGGCTCGACATGATTTCGAACGAATATGAACGCGGCTGGCAAGGACGCCCGACACAAGACAAGGGCATGCGCCTGTCGCGCACCGTGCGCGGGGTCGAGGAAATGCGCACGCTCGATGGTCCCGTGCTGCGCGGTGCCGAGGCGCGCAAGCTGGCGCAGTTGACCACACCGCTCCGCGATATCTACCGAGAGCGTGCCACGCTCATCCGCAAGGACCGCGTGCAGGCCATTTTTGGCCCGCTCGACCTGCTTGATGCGATCCTGAAAGAGGGCGAAAAGGGCCTCAGCCTGCAACGCTACAAGGGTCTGGGCGA
>NZ_JAGPVV010000288.1 GCF_018066915.1 Roseovarius sp. | reverse complement strand
GCGCCCGATCAGAGCGCAGGGACCGTTAAGGGCGGGTTAAAGCCGGGCGTCAGAACGGGATTTCGTCATCCATATCACGTGAGGGTCGGGCACCGCCGCCCCCCGAAGCAGGTGCCGGGGCAGACCCGTAATCGCCGCCATAATCACCGCCGTAGCCCTGATCCTGACCGCCGCCATAGCTGCCGCCGCCGCCACCACTGGCCCCACCTTCGCCGCGTCCATCAAGCATGACGAGGGTCGAGTCAAAGCCCTGAAGCACGATTTCGGTGCTGTATTTGTCCTGACCGGATTGATCCTGCCATTTGCGGGTTTGCAGCTTGCCCTCGATATAGACCTTGGAGCCTTTGCGCAGATACTGCTCGGCCACGCGCACCAGACCTTCGGAGAAGATGGCGACGGTGTGCCATTCGGTGCGCTCGCGGCGTTCGCCGGAGTTGCGATCCTTCCACGTCTCGGAGGTGGCGATGCGCAGGTTGCACACCTTGCCGCCGTTCTGAAAGGTCCGGACCTCGGGGTCGCGGCCCAGATTGCCGATGAGAATTACCTTGTTGACAGAGCCGGACATCGCGCCCTCCTTGAATCATGCCGTGGTTCGCGTCTGACGGTTACACCACCGCATTGGCGTGAAGGAAAGGTTAAAATTGTCGATAAATGCGACGAAACCTGCCAATCCGGGGCAAAGGGGCAAAATGAAGTCTCGAATTCCGCGCAAGATTGCCTATAGTGCCGCCAGAGACACGGATGGGGACAGAACAGGAATGCGGTGGATCGCAAGCGCGCTTGTGGCCTTTGGGCTGATTGTGCCGGGTGTTACGGAGGCGGATGTGCTCTCGAGCAAGAGCCGCGTGAGCCTCTTCAAATCACAGACCAAGGTCTTGGATACAAGGGCGCGGCAGCAATACAACAATTCGGTGCGGCTGCAGCCCGAGCGGGTCAAGACGCCGACGATGTGGGACGATCTGTCCCCGATGTTCCGGGGTCCGTATCGTGGCCCTTACCTCGACATGGCGAAACAGGCGGCGCGGCGCTATCAGGTGCCCGAGGATCTGTTTTTGCGGCTGGTGCAGCAGGAATCCGGCTGGCGGGCGGATGCACGTTCGCACAAGGGCGCGATTGGCCTTGCACAGTTGATGCCGGATACGGCGCGCAATCTGGGGGTCAATCCGCATGATCCGCGCGAAAATCTGGAAGGTGGTGCGCGCTATCTGGCGGAGCAGTATCGCACCTTTGGGTCGTGGCGACTGGCGCTTGCGGCCTATAATGCAGGGCCGGGGGCTGTGTCGAAATACGGTGGCGTGCCGCCCTACAAAGAGACCCGCAATTACGTGAAGGTTATTCTGGGAAGCTGAGCCTGCGCCCCCTCAGGCGGCAAATCCGATCCGGTAGAGATGGATTTCGTTTGAAGGATGCTTTTGCGCATTCACCACCTGTCCATTGTGGTGATTGAAGAGCGCGCGCCAATAGGGCTGGATGATCACGCCCTCGTCGCGCAGGATGGTTTGCAGCCGCGCCATGACACCACGGCGGCGATCCGGGTCGCTGAGGCGGTTGGCCTCGTCCAGCAGCGTGTCGAATTCCTCATTGGCAAAGCCGCTCTCGTTCCAGGCGGCGTTGGAGCGATAGGCGAGGCTGAGCACCTGCACGTCGAGCGGGCGGTGGTTCCACTGGGTCGCGGAAAAGGGAAACTCGCGCCAATTGGCCCAGAATTCCGGGCCGGGCAGGATGCTGCGGCGCACGGTGAGGCCTGCGTCGCGCAGTTGTGCGGCGACCGCATCGCCGGTGTTGCGCTGCCATTCGTCATCGACGGTCACAAGCTCATGCTCAAAGCCGCGAAGGCCTGCTGCCTCGATGATGGCGCGGGCCTCGGTCGGGTCATGGGGGGCGGGGCCAATATCGGCATAGGCGGGGTGAATCGGGCTGACGTGGTGATTGGCGGCCACCGTACCGCGCCCGCCATAGCCCAGTTCGAGGCAGATCGCGTTATCGACGGCGAGCGCCATGGCGCGGCGAATGTCGCGCTTGAGATAGGGGTTGGTGCCCACGAGGCGCGCGGTTTGCGAGGCGCGGATGACGGTGGTGGCGGCGGTTTCGGCGCGGGTGCGGGTCCAGCCGATACTGTCCATGGCGTCGATGAAATCGCCGACGGTTTCATAGAGAAGGTCGATCTCGCCGCGTTCCGCAGCCCCGAGCCACGCGGAGGGGTTGAGGCCGAGATCAACGAATTCCACCCGGTCAAGGTAGGGCCCGCCAAACACATCCGTTCCCCACCAGCGGTGATCGGGATGGCGTTCAAGCACGCAACGCTCGCCCGGCACGAGGCTGACGGGGCGAAAGGGGCCGGTGCCGATGCCATTGAGAAACGGATCGCCGCCCTCATAGCTCTGATGCACGATGGCGGCGGGATAGTCGGACATATTGGCGATGACCGAGATATCGGGCTGCGAGAGGCTGAGCACGAGGGTAAGATCATCAAGCACGGTAATGGCGCCTGTGCGGGCCTGTCCGGTGTCGGGGTCGATCAACCCGGCAAAGCGGCCCGCCATCGAATTGCGCTCGGACGTGGTGTCGCACCAACGGGCGATGTTGCGGGCGACATCCTGTGCGGTGAAGGGATCGCCATTGTTCCACGTCACGTTGGCGCGCAGATGGAGGAGGTAGCGGGTCGCGTCCTCATTCACCTGCCAGCGGTCGAGCAACATGCCTGTAAAGGTGCCATCGCTCTGATACTCAACGAGATATTCCAGAAAGCCACGGGTTTGATTGCCCAGCTCGCTCCAATCATAGCTGCGCGGATCGGTGAGGGGTTTCACATTCTGCTGAATCCGCAGCGTGCCACCCTGCGCCGGTGTGGTCTGGGCCTTGGCCGGTTGTGTGAGGCCGCCGAGCGCGTAGGCGGCGCTGACACTGAGGCCGAGGGCGGTGGCGCGCGTCAGAAACTCGCGTCGCTGCATCCGGCCCGCGCGCAGGGAGTGAGCATCGCGGAGGGCGGCGGGGTGCGGAGCGGGAGGTGTCTGGCGCGGCATCAGGGGCTTTCGTGAAACGCGGGGCGATGGGTCTTGACGCATTAGATAATGGGTATGCTCAAAGCGCAACCCGTTGTGCGGCCCGATGCCCGGTCAGAGCGGCACGGCCATCGGCTTGCGCGTGGTCGCGGCCTGACGCAGCGCGGATGGGGTAAGACCAGTGTGTTGCAGCACGAAGCGCGAGAAATAGGCCGCGCTGCCAAACCCGAGGCTCGCTGCAATCTGGCCGATGGGCAGATCGCCCGCCTCGAGCATGTCACGGGCGGCGTGCAGGCTGCGTTCGGTCAAGAGGTCTGCGGCGGTGAGGCCAGAGGCCTGTTTGCACACGCGGGTGAGATGGGTGGGCGTGACACCCAGCGCGCGGGCATAGACCGCCATGGCGCGCCCGCTGGTGTAATCGCGCGCCACAAGGGCGGCATAGGCCTGCATCATTCGGTCGCTGGAATTGGGCCGCTCCTGCGGACCTTGGGCAATCATCGCCCGGCGCAGCCAGACGGTGAGCATGCGCGCCTGAGCATTGAGCGCCTCGTCCATGAAAGGCCGGTGCGCGGATTGTTCGCGCTGCATCGCCTCGAGAATGGCGGTGAGTTCGTTCTGGCTGGTGACTTCGCGGATGCGCAGGTGTTGGGCGCTATCCGGCATCAGGATCGGGCCGCCAGCGGGCAGAAGGCAGACCTGACCAAAGCCCGTTTTGCCCAGATCGAGCGAAAACATCGTGCCTGCGGGGATGGCCAGCGCGTTATGCACCCCGATGCCGCGCCGCACCCCGTCGATGATGGCGATTCCCTGACCACGGGTGATCCAGATCAGCGCGTGATCGGGGCAAGAATGCTGAAGCGTGAGGCGCCAATCGGTGCCCCGCGCCCATTGCGCCACGGTCTTGATCTCTGCATGTGCCATTCTGAGGGCCTTGAAAGTCGGGTTTTCACAAGTATTGCATGCCAAATATGGCAAGTCAGGGGACAAAGTCTGAAAAATCTAAAAAATGGCTCTGTGTCGGCGGTGCTCTGCCCAAGGGATGCGCAGGTGCGTGGCAGGCTTGTGATTGACGGGTGCGGGCATCTGTGTATAAAATGAACAAGTGTTCAATAAATCCGTTTCGGAGGAGGAAGCGCGATGTTCAATGCGGTCATGCAGTTTGATCTGGGCGAGGATGTGAATGCCCTGCGCGAGATGGTGCATCGCTGGGCGCAGGAACGGGTCAAGCCGATGGCCGCAGAGGTGGACCGCAGCAATGCCTTTCCCAATGCGCTTTGGCGGGAGATGGGGGATCTCGGCCTCTTGGGTATCACGGTGCCCGAGGAATATGGCGGGGCGGGGATGAGCTATCTCGCGCATGTGGTCGCGGTGGAAGAGATTGCGCGCGCCTCGGCGTCTGTGTCGCTGAGTTATGGCGCACATTCCAACCTCTGCGTGAACCAGATCAAGCTCAATGGCACCGAGGCGCAGCGGCAGAAGTATCTGCCCGGCCTCATCAGCGGCGCGCATGTCGGCGCGCTGGCCATGTCCGAGGCGGGCGCGGGCAGCGATGTGGTCAGCATGAAGCTGCGCGCGGAAAAGCGGAATGATCGCTATGTTCTGAATGGTACCAAATACTGGATCACCAACGGGCCGGATGCCGATACGCTGGTGGTCTATGCCAAGACCGACCCCGAGGCAGGAGCCAAGGGGATCACGGCGTTTCTGATTGAAAAGACAATGACAGGGTTCAGCACCTCGCCCCATTTCGACAAGCTGGGGATGCGCGGCAGCAATACCGCCGAGTTGATCTTTGACGATGTGGAAGTGCCGTTCGAGAATGTGCTGGGCGAAGAGGGCAAGGGCGTGCGCGTGCTGATGTCGGGCCTCGATTACGAGCGTGTCGTGCTGGCGGGGATCGGCACGGGCATCATGGCGGCCTGTCTCGACGAAATCATGCCCTATCTGGCGGAGCGCAAGCAGTTTGGCCAGCCTATCGGGAATTTCCAACTGATGCAGGGCAAGATCGCGGATATGTACACGGCGATGAATTCGGCGCGGGCCTATGTCTATGAGGTGGCCAAGGCCTGTGACCGCGGTGATGTGACCCGGCAGGATGCGGCGGCCTGTTGTCTCTATGCGTCAGAGCAGGCGATGGTGCAGGCGCACCAAGCGGTGCAGGCGATGGGCGGCGCGGGATTTCTGGCCGATGCGCCGGTCGCGCGCCTGTTCCGCGATGCGAAGCTGATGGAAATCGGGGCGGGCACGTCGGAAATCCGGCGTATGCTGGTAGGCCGCGAGTTGATGGGAGCGATGGCATGAGAGGGATCATCTTTGCCGCAATGCTGCTGCCGGTTCCGGCCATGGCGCAGGACCTCATATTCGACATCGCGCCGGTCGAGGCCTGTTTGCAGGCGGGCGGCGGCGAGGAATGTGCGGGTCTGGCGGCCGAGCAATGTATCAACGCCACGCCGGGGGGATATTCTACTGTCGGCATGGGGGCCTGCACCGATTACGAGCGGGATGCCTGGGATGGCTGGCTCAACGAGGTATATCAGAAGCTCTCGGCAAAGCTGAAGGTAGAGGATGCCGAGGCGATGTCCTTTGCCCCCAAACAGGCCGATGCGCTGCGCGACATGCAGCGGGCGTGGATCGGGTATCGCGATGCGAAATGTGCCTATGTGGCGTCGCAATGGGGCGGCGGGACGGGGGCAGGTCCGGCCTCGGTCAGTTGCCACCTGCATGAGACCGCGCGCCAGATGCTCTATCTGCAATCGAGCCAGATGGGGGAATGATCCCATGTCGCGCCGCCTCTTTTTTGTGCCGGTGCTGGCGCTGATCGCGGCGGTGGCCGGGATCGGGCTCTTGCTCGGGGGGCGGGCGGTGCTCACGACCGAGACAGCGGTGATCGAGCGCGTCGCCGCCCGCTATCTGGAGGAGGCGGGGCAAGGTGCTGCGCGCAGCGATTGCGCCGCGCGCCCTGCGACAAGCGCCGATTTGTGGCTGGTGGTGGTCTGCGGGCGCTATGAATATTTCGTTGATGCCTATGGGCGGGTGGCGCATGTGAACGTGGCAGAGGCCACGTCATGAGCGGGATGCGCCCTTTACTGCGGCCTGCGCCTTATGGCGCGCTTGTTGCTGGGTTTCGTTGGGATATTCCGGCGCGGCTGAACATGGCGGCGCAGGTCTGTGACAGGTGGGCCGAGGCCGAGCCAGACCGCGTGGCGATCCTTGACCTCTCGGGCGAGGGGCCGCGCGATGTGCGCTATGGCGCGCTGCGGGCCATGGCGGATGGGTTGGCGCAGGTGCTGCTGGCGCGCGGTGTGCGGCGGGGCGACCGGGTGGGCGTGCTGCGCTCTCAGGGCGGTTGGTGCGCGGCGGCGCATATCGCCATCTGGAAGATCGGAGCGATTTCGATTCCGCT